>JAJFIU010000059.1 GCA_021774695.1 Alphaproteobacteria bacterium
GCGCATGCACTGAGCCCAAACAATCCTACAGCAAACGACGCGGTTATTGCCATTTTCTTAAAATTCACTCGAGTTTCCATCGTCCACCCTCAACTTTTCTATTCTTATCTGTTTTCCAACCGGCCGGCCTTCTAACCTTGGCCTCGCTGGCCTTCATTTTCGTCGACAACAATAGTTTTTAGAACTAACTAGTCAATCTGCGAGACGGCCAAATAAACCAAAGTCCATCCGACTAGTTTATTGTTTCAGCGCGTCGATTATCGCCCACATACGGTCCTGGCCCCAGAAGGTTTCGCCCCCTGCCCGGAAAGTTGGCACTCCCCAACTACCGGAGCGGAACATTTCTTCGCGGTTGTCAGTGGCGCGTTCCTCTGTATCTTCTCTGGAGATTGCCTTACCGATCCACGCCTGATCCAAACCAGCATTCTTCAATATTTTTGCCAGCCCTTTATCGGTTGTACCGTCAATGCCTTGCGACCAGACACCGCGCATGAAAGATCTGAAAAATGCAAGTGCCTGGCCCTGTTCTCCGGCGCCGGATTGCTCATCGTCCAAGATAGCAAAACCAATGCTCATCGCCCGCCAGGTAGCGGTGCCCAATGGATCGCAGATCGTACCGAATGCCACGCCCTCGATGTGGGCCTCACGGGCAGTATCTGCCAGAATATACCGCCCTTTGGTCCGGGGCACCTTCATGCCGCGCATCATCATCGGCAGCACCGGCATCAGGTTGATACCAACACCGGTTTTTCTAGCCAGTTCGCTAATGAGTTCCACACCCACATAACTGAAGGGGCTGCGAACAGAAAAGAAGACGTCAACAGTTTGGCCGGCAATCGTTCGCTCCAGCTCGTCAAGCTCCAGGCGCCAATGCCGGTGAACTTCAAGGTCCACCTGCTCGTCACCTAAACCAAGTGCGTTCAATCGCCGCTCGAGATGATCCAATCGATCGATGCCTACATAAACTTCGCCTGCATAATGCACGCTGGCGCTGGCATAGTGGCCTAGTTCCCGCAGCATTTTTTCGTTGTTTTCAATATCCTTTTCACCGACATCGGCCAGCCCGCATATTAACCGTACCGCCTTCAAATCCTTGCGCCACAGAGCCGCGCCAATTTCTGCCGCTAAAGTGAAAAACTCCGGGTCATCTTGTTTGCTGGCCAAATAGCGATTGGCCATCCCGACAGCCAAGCGGTCCGGCACAGTGGCTTCAAGCGAAAATCCAAGGCCGTAAAGACGTGCTAGCCTGCTGGCATCAATGATCGAATAGGCCTCATAGCGCACCGGGTCCGGATACATGTTGGCAGGAAGCTTTTCCACCACCAGAGGCTGGATCTCAATGGCAAAGCGTGATGCGATATCAGGCAACACCTGCACCATCAGCTGGCAGTATGGGTCGTCGGTTCTATGAAAATAGTAAATAATGTGCGGCTTACGGCGCAGTCGACGAGACAGTTCCGCACGCGCTCGACCCAACCGAACACGCGTTCGACTGGTTAGCCATTTGGCAGCGTAAGTTTTTAAAATGTTGGCTAGGCTCATTTGCTCTGCAGAAGCTTGTTAATCCCCAACAGCTTCTACCACCAAAACAGTTCCATCAACAGAGCTAACCTTGGCCATTGCCCCTTTGGGCATATCGGGCCCTTGTGCCATCCAGCGGCTATCACCAACCTGTACATGACCCCGGCCATTTTTTATCGTCTCGACCACAAGAAACTGCTGGCCAATGAAGCTTTGGCCGCGATCATTAACTAGAGAATCGGCAAGGATTGACGGGTTTCGATAAAAGAACCGGTTACCCACATAGATTGATATGGTTGCAAGTACTGCGAATATCAGGCCGTGACCTGCAAATTCCCACCCCGGTGCCAGCCAGGCAAATCCGCCTGTGGCGGTTGCAGCTAGACCAATCCACAACAGATAGGCGCCCGGCAATATCATTTCACCAGACAAAAGAACCAGACCACCCGACAACCAGAGCCAATGAGCGTTTTCTGTCATCCAAACCAGTGTATCTTCCATCTATTAGTCCCTTCTCCGTATTTTATAGGGAAAATTGGTCAGTCAACTTGCGGAACACCTCCGGGCCTGCTCGTAGTCTTAGAGCTACCTATGTCTTTAAACAGTTCAGCTATACCGCCAATTGACCCAATAACACCCGACGCTTCCATCGGCATAAAGACAAGTTTTTCGTTAGGCGAGTGGGCAAACTCAGACAAGGCTTCAACATATTTTTGAGCGATAAAGTAGTTGATCGCCTGTGGATCGCCACCTGCGATGGCCTTGGAGACAACATCGGTAGCCTTTGCTTCGGCTTCGGCCTCGCGTTCGCGCGCTTCCGCATCTCTAAAGGCTGCTTCACGGCGGCCTTCAGCCTCCAATATTGCGCCTCTTTTCTCGCCCTCGGCACGCAAAATCTCGGCTTCCCGCATGCCCTCAGCTTCTAGAATAGCCGCACGCTTGAGGCGTTCCGCCTTCATCTGTCTACCCATAGCATCGACTATGTCACGAGGTGGTGCGATATCCTTAATTTCAATCCGGGTGATTTTCACACCCCAAGGCTGGGTCGCGCCGTCAACCACGTTCATTAACCGAGCGTTGATTTCGTCCCGCTTCGACAGCAACTCATCCAGATCCATCGATCCCATAACCGTCCGCAGGTTCGTCATGGTCAGATTAAGGATGGCAAGTGTCAGATTACTGACTTCGTAGCTTGCCTGCGATGCATCCAGAACTTGAAAAAACACGACACCGTCGGCTGCGACCATAGCGTTATCTTTAGTGATCACTTCCTGGGTAGGTATATCAAGCACTTGCTCCATCAAGTTTTGCTTGTGGCCAACATGATCAACGAGCGGCACGATGAGATGGAGGCCAGGCTTAATGGTTTTGGTATAACGGCCAAATCTTTCGATGGTATATTCGTAACCTTGACCGACCGTAACGACGCCCGAAAAGACAAGAACAATCGCGAGTACCGCGACCAAAATTACCACAATGGTGGATATTTCAAGCATTTAACGTGCTCCTCAGTTGTGTCGGTGAATAATCCCCTAGTCTATTATGTAGGAACTATTTGAAGAAAAAAAAAGGGGTAGATCGCCCCACCCCTTTGAAAAACCGGGTCAAAAGAAAACTAGAGCTGACCCAAAATATGACTAGAACTGGAAACCTGAAACGCCCCAGGATCTTCAATATTCAATTCAGAAACGACCCCGTCCTCGACGATCATGGCGAAGCGCTGAGACCTAATTCCCATACCAAACCCTGTTCCGTCCATCTCAAGGCCGATGGCTTTGGTAAAATCGCCGTTACCATCTGCCAACATAACAACTTTATCCTCAACGCCGGCGTCCTTGCCCCACGCATGCATGACAAACACATCGTTAACCGACATGCAGGCGATGGCATCAACGCCTTTGGCAAGAATTTCGTCGGCCTGTGTAACAAAACCGGGCAGATGTTTAGCCGAGCAGGTGGGTGTGAAAGCACCCGGAACTGCAAATAACACCACTTTTTTACCTGCAAAAAACTCATCGGTCGAAACCGGCCCGGGACCGTCGGCGGTCATGGTTGTCATCACTGCAGCGGGAATTCTATCACCAACTGAAATTGTCATCGTATGCTCCATCTAAAAATTCTACTATTGATTGGGTGAAAAGCCCAGTTTAAGTGAGCATTTTACTTCTCGGAAATTTTACATGCTCAAGGCAAGGGCACAAGGCCTATCGGGCAGGAAGGCTGAAAAATCTGTCGATGGCATTACCGCGACCGTCTGACATAGTCAATCTAACGGTCTTGCCTGCCAAATCCAATCCTTTTTGTGTCGACATAACGTCCAATACAAAGCGGGCAGACTGGCCGTCAGGTAACAAGCGCATAGACGGCGCATGAAACTGGGTTGTTTCGTCCAGTTCCGCCAAAAGGTCTGCTTTGGTTAAAGGGCGCGATGATGTGGCTTCAACTAGTAAATTTTGATAGCCCGGTTTTCCAGCGTAGGAAACAGACTTGATGGTCAAACCACCCGGAGCTTCACCGTGCCGCACGGGAACGCGCGCAAGCCATGTACTGATTTTGGTATCAGTTACAATCGTACCCCGGTCACCCGAGCCTAACGTCAGCTGATAATTGGCCTTAAAGGGCACACAGATTTCTTTACACACCATAAAGTCCGCGCTGAGTGACACGGTACCTGCATCGGATTCGATTTGGAAAGGGATCACAACCTGTTTGCTATAGCCATATGTCTCTAATCCAAACAGTTCAAAGCGAACAGGCACTGGATACAATATATCCAATTGCTTCTCGTCATGAAAAATGCGCACTGGCAGTCCGGCTTCGCCTGGCGAACGCCAATATGTTTTCCAGCCATCCTCCAGTTTTGCTTCCCATGCCAAAAGAACCGACCGTTCACCAAGAGGATCCAAAACACCCGAAAATGATACCGCCACATCGTTTGACGCAACAATGATACGAGTGGACAGCATGCCCTGATGGTCTTGCCACGGCGTTTCGTTATCGGCCAAAACCGCCGAGAGTCCGGCACCAAAAAGGCTAGACAACACCAAACTAATCGAAACAAACAAACGCATTGGTAACTCCTTCTAGGGCGTTATGTATCAATTCCCCGTGGGGTTTGCCAATCCCAAAGCATCACATTACCGTTAATCCTTCGTGGGCACTGTTTAATGTCCTGTTTCATGCTCCTTCAAATAGCAGTCTTTCATCTGCTGAATTGCGCCGACACGCCAATGACGTTAGAGTACAAACAAAGCGAGTATTCGATGACAACAACCGGATTTCTGGAAAACAAGCTACTACTGGCCATGCCAACAATGGGCGACCAGCGTTTTGAGCGCAGCGTTATCTACATGTGTTCTCACGATGCGTCGGGTGCCATGGGTTTAGTAGTCAACCAAGTTATAGCCCACCTTTCGTTCGAAGACCTTCTAGAACAATTGGAGATAGACGTGGGTATCGACGCGCCGGACATTCCTGTTCACGCTGGGGGCCCGGTTGAACCTGGCAGGGGTTTTGTGTTGCACTCCGCTGACTTTGCGCAGGACTCGACGATGATTGTGAGCCAAACCCTCGCCCTTACTGCGACCGTAGACATTTTGAAAGCATTGGCTGATAAAACCGGACCGTCTCGCTATATTCTCGCGCTCGGCTACGCAGGATGGGGCGCGGGCCAATTAGAACGTGAAGTTCAGGGCAATGGCTGGATGATAGCGGATGCCGATGATGAGATTTTATTCAATACGGAGCCGGACCTAATGTGGCCAAGGGCTATGGCAATGTTGGGAATTGATATCGCCATGTTGTCTACAGAGGCCGGCCACAGTTAATCAAAAAAATCTGGGTTAAACGACTAAATCTAGCGGGTTAGTTTACAACTTCGCGAACGCTGGCAGCCGCAACTTCTAAATTGAGCGACGGTAAATTCTGGCCGTTTGGTGCTATACCTTCTTCAACCTGATTGAAAATTTGTTCCATGTCGAGAACGCGCAAATCGATGCCATGTTCTTTCAGTAGTTTTGTCAGTCTATTTGACATTTGTCGCGGTGTAATCAAATTAGGTGATGGCACCAAAAACATATCGTCAATCGACAAAGCCAGTGTTTCTCGCCTGTCTTCAAATGACTTGTTTTCAAGTTTGACAGGCCTTATTGCTCCGACCAATACCGTGCCACCCATTGCTCGTTCATCAGCAAATGGTAATGCCAACACTTCCAATTCATGAAAATAATCACCATCTGTCGTGACGGCGCCGCATCTCAACACGCCGCAGCCCCGAACAATTGACAGGGCGTACAATTCTTCTGCCATGCCGCTATCATGAGTGTTGTCAAAAATACTGTTATAGGTTTGATCGGTCATGCCGACACCAATCGCTTCTTCAAGCGACGAGCCAGCCAAACGGAACCTCAACGATCCATCGTCGTCCATTTCCAGAATGAACATCCAGCGTAAAATGGAAGTTAAGCGTCGGAGGTCTAGCAGCCGACGAGCTGGGACTTGGTCACCGCCGCCGAGCGAGCGCCAATAATTCAAAAAATTGCAAAGTTCCGGACCCAAAATACATTCCCCATGCCCTGTCCGAGCGCGTCATTAGTATCATCTTGACGCAAAAGCATCAAGATATGATGGAATTCCTGATCTGAAGGTCAATTAAACCGGTTAATTATCAACAATTTCAAATTGTTAGGGTTTTTGCTACAATTTTTGTGTCGCCGACCGCTGCAACTGAAGGCTGTTCAACGGCGACAAATTCCGCAGCAACTGTGCCCACATCCTGCTCAGTAACGCCGTCTACATTGTCGATCATTTCCTGCACCGGAATCACCCGATCAAACAATAGAAGCTGGCGCCCTAGTTGTTCCATTCTTGAAGTGGTGGCCTCTAAAGCCATTAGAAGCCCGGCTTTTAACTGCGCACGCGCTATTTGAAATTCCTGTTCGGTCGGGCCGTCAACCAGGGCTTCCATTTCACCCTTGATAACCGGCACCATATCAGCCATCAGGCCGGGACTGGTACCCGCATAAATACCAAAAAGTCCGGTTTCGGCATGGCTACTACTGAAACTGTAGACCGAATAGGCCAGACCTCGACGTTCGCGCACCTCCTGGAACAACCGCGACGACATACCGCCGCCAAGTATGGTCGAATAAATCTGGTGGGCATAATAATTGTCATCATGGAAAGATACGCCGGGCCAGCCCAGTGTGAGGTGCAATTGCTCAAGCTCTCGTTCCTGCAGGTGTGTGCCGCCAATATAGCTAGCGACTTCCGGTTTGCTGCGCGTGCCGGTTGGTAATTTTTCGAATTTTTCGGCAGCAAGTGCAACCAATTGCTCATGGTCCAAATTACCAACAGCGGAAATAACAACAGTGCTGGCCAAATAGTGGGTTGCTAAGAAACTCATCAAACCGTCGCGGTTAAAACCGCGCACGTTGTCTGCTTCCCCCAAAATGGTTCTGCCAATTGGCTGGTCTTTGAACGCGACACCTTGCAAATGATCAAACACGATATCATCAGGTGTATCTAGCGTTTGGCCAATTTCCTGTAAGATCACGTCTTTTTCGCGCTCAAGTTCTTTTGTGTCGCAGACGCTGTTGATCACCAAATCACCCAGCAGGCCAACGGCCAGCGGGAGGTCTTCTTTCAAAACCCGGGCATAATAGGTGGTATTGTCACGGGACGTGTAGGCGTTCATGTGTCCGCCCACAGACTCTATTTCAAAGGCAATGTCGCGGGCTGTGCGGGTTTTAGTGCCCTTAAAAAGCATGTGTTCCAGACAATGGGTCAATCCGTTTTGAGGTTCAGTTTCGAAGCGTGCACCCACATCAACCCATACTCCAATGGCAACGGTTTCAACGGTACGACGGTTTTCACTAACAACACGGAGGCCGCTTGGCAGTTCGGTTACCTGAACAGTCAACTGTTTACCCCTGTGCGCACGAGCGCCTGTAATGCAGTGATATCGTTTGCCAGAACACGGCACTGCTCTTCTCGCTGATATAAATCGGCCATGTGGGACGGCAGATCAGGTGTCACACCTGTTGCCTCCTTCACTGCGGCACCAAATTTAACCGGATGCGCCGTCGAAAGAGTTATCCGCGGCACCTGCGCATTTAGATGTTCAGCAGCTTTCAGGCCAACCGCCGTGTGTGGGTCAGCAATATAACCGTTACTGGCGGCCAGTGCGGCCATAACCCGTTTGGTGGTTGCATCGTCAACTTGCTCTGCCAGAAACAAATCGCGGGCTTTGCTTATTTCTGCGTCGCCGAGCGTGATCGAATCCTTCTGCGCAAATTCGTCCATATAATCGTTAACTTTATGGCTGTCACGGCTTGCCAAATCAAACATCATGCGCTCAAAATTGCTGGATACCTGAATATCCATACTCGGTGAAATAGTTGCATGCACATCGCCGCGTTCATAACGGCCAGTTTGCAATGTTCTGGCAAGGATGTCGTTGCTGTTGGTTGCTATAACCAGTTTCTCTATGGGCAAGCCCATTGACTTGGCTATATAACCTGCATAAATGTCGCCGAAATTCCCGGTTGGCACACTGTAGGACACCGCTCTATCAGGCGCTCCCAGCGCAACAGCAGAACTGAAATAATAAACAACCTGCGCCATAACCCGCGCCCAATTGATAGAATTTACCGCTGTCAGATTGACTTCATCGCGGAACATCAGATCATTAAAACAGGCCTTTACCAGCGCCTGACAGTCATCGAACGTGCCATCAACGGCAACATTGACCACATTCGGCTCAATCACCGTAGTCATTTGGCGACGCTGAACCTCAGACACCCGACCCTTTGGATGCAGCATATAGATGGTAACATTCTTGCGCCCGCGACACGCTTCAATCGCTGCGGATCCTGTATCTCCCGAGGTGGCCCCGAGGATGGTTAATTTTTGCTGACGCTTGGCGGTGAAATGATCAAAAAACCGACCTAAAAGCTGAAGGGCAAAATCTTTGAACGCTAGCGTGGGGCCGTGGAACAGTTCGAGCACCCAGTCATTTGGCCCTAGCTGCACTAGCGGTGCCACAGCAGACCGGCGAAAAACGTCGCCGCAGTATGTGGCATCCAGCATCGCTTTTAAGCTAGCATCATCAACCGATCCCGCGACAAACGGCTTAATAACAGTAAAAGCAATATCGGCATACGGTTGCCCTGCCATGGCTCGGATTTTTTCCGCAGTGAGCGTTGGAAAAGATTCGGGAACATACAAGCCGCCATCGCGTGCCAGTCCGGTAAGGGTTACGCCTTCAAAATCCAGTACGGCAGCTTTGCCGCGGGTTGAGATATATTTCACAAGTCTATCACTCAGCTAACCGATTATTACGCTAAAAAATGACGCTCAGTCATACGGGGACGCCTCACAGGATGCAAGCGCAGACACAGAGTTCAGCCGTCTTCATCGTCTTTTTTATACCCAAAAACTACATAAACCCCTAACAAAGCACCGGCAATGCCATACCAAGTCAGCATATACTGGAAGTGATTATTGGGAATATCCACCCGTACCTGACTGCCTTTCGGCAAAGCGCGCGGCTCGCCGCTGTGGTCAGCAAACAGCCGAAAATGATAGTAGTCTTTGCTACCCAATCCAAAATGCGCGGCAATCTCGTGAACATCCGCGAAGTACCAATTACCGTTTTTGCTATCGTTCTCAAGAGTGAAACTACCAGCCACAGGGTTGGTCATCACCACCCCCTGGATTGAAACTGGACCGACGGGCAACGATGGCAGATCGTCCAGCTCAAAGGGCACCCAGCCAAAATTGACAATAGCTGCCCTACCGAACTCACGCGTCACCGGCTTATAAAGATGATATCCCGCTTTACCTTGCAGGTTAGTGCCAAACACCTTAACGGGCTTCTGCTCACTGGCAGTGCCGTCAAAGGAAAACCGGCGGTAAGCAACAGCCGCCGGATCGTCAAGATGCACCGGCAACCCGACCGGATCAGCAGCAAGACCCGCTGCTATGTCAGCGATCAATTGGTTTTTCCGCGTTATCTTTTGCGCCTGCCAAGTGCCTAAACCCAGCAGCACTACAAAGGCCAACCCGGTGACAATCGAAAGCGGCAGTCCGGGGCGGAAAGATCCTGACATCATGGCTTGGCCTCACAGTCATCTGTCGATCCTTGCCGGGCATCATGGTGAAATTGAAGGGCGATCAACGTCGCCTTGAATATCCGCAGCAGCGCCACGCTTCCAATTAGCGCGAAAACACCCAGTGTCACGGCCAACGCCCAGATAGGCATACCCACTAGGCCATACAGAACAAAACCTAGCAACGCACACAGGCCGCCTAGGACCAATATTACAAATACCTGCGCTCCGTCTCCGGGGTCAGCAGAGGAAAGATCGAAACCGCAGCCTGGGCATGCCTCGTGCACTTCAAGAATATTATGGAAAAGCGGTGCCTCTCCGCAGTTCGGACAAGCAGACTTAATACCTGCCTTATAAGGCGAAACCGACCGGCTAGGCCGATCGGTTCCAATTTCTTTTGGCAGTTGGTCGCCGGTCAATGCTTAGCCACCCCATATGTATACGGCAACAAATAGGAACAACCATACAACGTCAACAAAATGCCAATACCATGCAGCAGCCTCTAGGCCAAAATGACGCTCGGGCGCAAAATGCCCTCGATAAGTCCGTCCCAAACATACCGCGAGGAATATTGTTCCAACAAGAACGTGGAAGCCGTGAAACCCTGTCGCCATAAAGAAAGTGGCGCCGTAAATGCTGCCGGAAAGCCCGAACGCAGCATGGCCATACTCGTAGCCCTGCACCATGGTGAAAGCTGCGCCCAACAGAACAGTCAACCACAAGCCCTTTTTAAGGCCGTCCCGGTCACCGTGCAAAATCGCATGGTGCGCCCAGGTTACGGTTGTTCCTGAAAGCAACAGGATCAAGGTGTTGATGAAAGGCAAGTGCCACGGGTCAAACGTCTCGATACCTACCGGCGGCCATACCGCCTCGTTGCCAATAACATCCCAGAAAGTTGCCGCATCTGTCGGTACAATCGGATAAAGCGAGGCATTGAAAAATGCCCAAAACCACGCGACAAAAAACATTACTTCAGAGGCAATGAATAGAATCATGCCATAGCGAAGGCCAATACCGACAACTGGTGTATGGTCACCGGTTTCTGCTTCTTTCACAACGTCTTTCCACCAGGCAAACACCGTATATATCAGCAAGGCAAAGCCTAAACCAAAGCTCCAATGGCCCCAGCTACTACCCTCAAGACCAAATAGAAGTGCATCTGGCTTCATCGTAAAAACGGCCCCCAGCAGCGTCATAAATATTGCCAAAGAACCAATCGCCGGCCATGGGCTTGGGTTCACCAGATGGTAGTCGTGTTGAACGTCACCTGACATGTAATCCTCCTCAAAAAAGCGTCGGCCCTCCGACTACTTTAATCCTGTTAGGTCAACGACCCGTTACATTAGTAGCGTCTTCGTCTTCCATGACAAAGAACGTATATGAAAGTGTCACCTCAGTGACTTCATTCAAATTTATATCCTCTTCAATAAGAGGGTCGATAAAATAAACAACCGGCATCACAACTGTCTCGCCCGGTTTAAGCACCTGTTCAGTAAAACAAAAACATTCGATCTTCGCAAAATAAAGGCCCGCTTTATGCGGCGTAACATTGTATGTCGCAGTCCCTACTATCGTCTGGTTGGTCGGGTTATGCGCCTCAAAATAGGCTAACCCCTGTTCGCCAACTTTTAGTTTTTGCGTATGTTGCTGCGGCTTGAAGTCCCAGGGCATGTCACGGTGAACATTGGCGGCAAAGCGGACATTCATATCACGGTCAATAGCTTGTGCATCAAACATCTCGGCGCGCTGTGTTGTCCCGCCGTAACCCGTTACTTTGCAAAAAAGATCATACAAAGGTACAGATGCATAGGCGAGGCCGAGCATACCCAATACGGCGCTCACGGCTATTAACGCCATGCGATTATTTTTTTGCGCAACAGCCGTCAAGGTGCCAATCCCTTGATGCGGAAATAGCTAATAACGCCTAGTGCAATCACAAAAAAAACGAGCGACAAGCCAACGACACGGTTGCGCTTTCGAACGCGCTCGGTTTCAGTTGCAGCAGTTTGCGTTTCTTTTTGATCCAACTCGCTCATGCCATCAGCCCTTCAACAATACGCTCACCGGCAAGAGCTGCAAAAACACCAAACAAATAGATTATAGAGAACCAGAACAGTTTGCGGTCGGACTTTTCAACGCCGCGCCAAACTTGGACGGCCAGTCCTAAAAAGACTACACCAAGCAGGCTTGCAACAACGCCGTAAAATACTCCGGCAAAACCCATAAAATAGGGCGCAACACCACACGGCACCACCAGCAAACTATAGAGAAGTATCTGCCGGCGCGTTGCCGCGACACCAGCCACGACCGGCAACATCGGCACGCTTACTTTCTCATAGTCTTTTTTGAGAAACAGTGACAAGGCCCAAAAGTGCGGCGGCGTCCACAAAAATATAATTCCGAACAAGACAATCGATTCGATGGTGACGCTGTCAGTAACTGCTGCCCAACCAATCATTGGCGGGAAGGCACCCGCTGCACCGCCGATAACAATATTTTGCGGCGTCCGGCGTTTCAACCACATGGTATAAACCACCACATAAAAGAATATGGTCAAGGCCAGCAACGCCGCCGAGGTTACATTCACAATCAACCCAAGCAAAACCACTGACGCAATTGACAGAGTTAAACCAAACCCTAAAGCATCGCCTGGGGTGACTTTACCTGCAGGTATTGGTCTGTTCGCTGTTCGCTCCATTACCGCGTCAATATCAGCGTCAAACCACATGTTCAGGGCACCGGATGCCCCGGCACCAATGGCAATCAATGTGATCGCTGCCAATGCCAACACCGGATGCATTGTACCGGGCGCTGCAAGCATGCCGACAAACGCAGTAAAAATAACCAGCGACATTACCCGCGGTTTCAAAAGAGCAATAAAGTCAGCCGCATCCGCTGTCTGCCCTGCATAGGCAGAGGACGGAATAACGGACTGAGCTGATTGCTCTATCGATGTTACGGTATCAGACAACGCACTTCCTTCGATCACTGAAAGCCGCCCACACACTGAGGGCGGCCATCAATTACTTAATCCGCGGCAGTTCATTGAACTGGTGAAACGGTGGAGGAGACGACAGGGTCCACTCCAGCGTGTTGGCGCCTTCGCCCCACTGGTTGTTACCCAGCGTTTTCTTACGCGACAGGGTGATGCCCATAACAATGATGAACAATACCACACCCACCAGCGTTACCAGATAACCCCAGCTTGATACCCAGTTCCAGTAGGCAAACTGATCAGGATAGTCAACGATCCGGCGTGGCATACCCTGCAGACCCAAGAAATGCTGCGGGAAAAAGATCATATTCACACCAACGAAGGTTATCCAAAACTGCAATTTAGCCAGCGCATTTGGATATTCCTTGCCAGTCATCTTACCAATCCAGTAGTAGAGGCCGGCAAAAATCCCGAACACAGCACCCAGCGACAGGACATAATGAAAATGCGCGACCACATAATATGTGTCATGCATTGCAACGTCTGCGCCTGGGTTCGCAAGAACTACCCCGGTAACACCGCCTACCGTGAACAGCAGGATGAAAGCAATTGCATACATCATCGGCACCGTGAACCGAAGAGAACCACCCCACATAGTCGCAATCCAAGAGAAGATTTTAACCCCGGTTGGAACCGCGATTACCATGGTGGCCGCAGTGAAATATGCTTTGGTGTCCACATCCAGACCAACCGTATACATATGGTGCGCCCAAACCACAAAGCCGATAAAACCGATGGCAGTCATCGCGTAGGCCATACCCAGATAACCAAAAATCGGTTTTTTGGAAAAGGTCGAAATAATGTGACTGACAATGCCAAATGCCGGCAAAATCATAATATACACTTCCGGGTGACCAAAGAACCAGAACAGGTGCTGGAACAAAATAGGATCGCCACCACCTGCCGGGTCAAAGAATGTTGTGCCAAAATTTCTGTCGGTCAACAGCATGGTGATCGCACCAGCCAGAACCGGCAACGAAAGCACAAGCAAGAAGGCTGTGATCAAGATCGACCAGGCGAACAACGGCATTTTGTGAATGGTCATGCCAGGTGCGCGCATATTGAAAATGGTGGTGATATAGTTGATCGCACCCATGATCGACGATGCACCGGCCACGTGAAGCGAGAAGATCGCCAGATCCATTGAGGGTCCAGGATGCCCAGAAACAGAGAGTGGCGCGTAGGCAGTCCAACCGCCCCCGAAGCCATCCATACCGGACGGGCCTTCAACAAAAGTTGACAGCAGCAATAGAATAAAGGCTGGCGGCATCATCCAGAATGAAATGTTATTCATCCGCGGAAAGGCCATATCCGGCGCACCGATCATCAGCGGTACAAAATAGTTGCCGAAGCCACCAATAAGTGCCGGCATTACCATGAAAAATACCATGATAAGGCCGTGGCCGGTTGTTAGCACGTTAAACATGTGACGGGCCTGGTCGTCTGTCATGTTGAAGACGCTCGGAATTACTTGAATACCGGGTTCCATCAACTCCATACGAATGAGGCCAGACATGCCAAAGCCAACCATGCCCGCAATGAATGCGAACCAAATATACATGACACCAATATCTTTATGGTTGGTCGAGAATAACCAGCGTTTCCAACCTGTCGGGTTTGCGTGAGCCATCTGCTCTTCCTTTCCCTGAGTTTCTTATCGACCAAGCGTTGGTGCGGACGCAGCGGCAATAGTACCGCCTTGAAGCGCCACCCAACGGGCAAATTTTTCTTTTGAGACTATCTCAACCGCTATCGGCATGAACGCATGGTCCTTGCCGCACAACTCTGAGCACTGTCCGTAAAAAATACCGGTTTGATTAGCTTCAAACCAAGTTTCGTTCAACCGGCCCGGTACAGCATCAAGCTTCACGCCGAATGCAGGAACAGTCCAGGCATGTATCACGTCAGACGCTGTCAATTGAACCTTAATTTTGGTGTTGACCGGCAGAACCAAACGATAGTCAGTATCCAGAAGCCGTGCATTGAGTTTGGCCGGCCAGCCCAGGAATGCGCTCAATTCCGCTTCAGCTGCGGCAAGTTTTGTTGCATCGGCATGGGTCGCATCATCAATGACGTTTGCGGTCATTTCAAAATCGCCGTGGTCCGGGTAGCTGTATGTCCAGTTCCACTGACCTCCAGTAACCTTGATAGCCATATCGGTTTCTGGCACCTGATCCTGCCAGTAGAGCAGCGGCAGGGAAATAACGCCGATAACCACCAGGATAATGATCGGAACAACGGTCCAGACAATCTCAATAAATGTATTATGGCTAACCTTGGAAGGTACCGGATTAGCTTTTTCCCGGAACCGGAACATGGTGTAAAACATCAGAATAAATACAAAAATTGTGATCACCAAAATGATCCAAAATAGCAATTCGTTAAAATCACTGATTTTCTGCGCCTGTTCGCTAGCTGCTTCTTGCAACCAATAGCCCTTGTCGATCGGCTGACCAATTCGATCCTGAGCGGTTGCGCCAGCCGCCACAGCGAATAGAGCGGTCATACCCGCAGCCATTCCGGCGATAAGCCCTTTGACGTTCATAACTATGCTTTCCTTTGTCCTGACCCGTTAAACTTGACCAAAACCAAATCGGTTTGTCTGTTCGCCCTAGAGGTGGGCCTCAAACAATTCTAACCGCTTTTTGACGTTTCGACCAGCTATTCGGGTGTCCTTGTTGGCAGGAAAAGCGCCCTGCCCAGCCCCTGTTAATTTCGTGCCTCTTATACCAGAGGATTTGGCAGGCTCAAGCCCATGTAACACTCAGAGGCAAATTTTGTTTCGTATGGGACAAACTTTGAACGAAAATATCGCACAAATGCTTGAGTTTTCGGCGCTGCCAGACCAAAGTAACTAAATTATGCGCGTACCGTATGTGGCAATTGGCCGCATTTTTTTGGCGTAATTACCAATTTGTTTCGATTAAGGAGCGCCACAGATGGCCGAATCCAACAACAATTCCTCTATTCCCAGCCTAAATTTCTTTTTTACTGACTCTGACTTGAATGAGGATAAAACCGCGTCGCTTGTTGAAGATAGTCTTCATGGCATGGATGACGGCGAACTGTATCTGGAATCGACTCAATCAGAATCATTCACTTTCGATGATGGTCGGCTGAAAGGCGCAAGCTTCGATTCGAGCCAAGGGTTTGGACTGCGAGCAGTTAGCGGCGAGTCGACAGGATTTGCTCACTCTAACGAATTATCCCACGGGGCGATAAAACGCGCCGGCGAAACCGTGCGCGCGATCAAATCCGGCGGTTCAAACGTGATGAGCGGCGCACCAGCGCGAACCAATAAACAGCTTTACGGCCCAGATAACCCGTTAACCGGCATCGATTTCGATAAGAAGGTTTCGCTGTTAGAAGAAATCGACGCCTACACCCGTGCACAAGACAACCGCATTCGCCAAGTCAGTGCATCGATACTCGGAAGCTGGCAATCTGTGGAGATTATTCGCGCAGACGGGCACCGTGTGCGGGACGTCCGACCACTTGTCCGCCTTAATGTATCCGTAGTTATGGGCGAAGGCGACCGCCAGGAAATGGGCTATGATGGTGCGGGCGGACGGCAATCCTATGATTTCCTGTTTGACGAGGCGGCTTGGCAGGCACAGGTTCAGGAAGCTATCAGGCAAGCCAATGTTAACTTGGAAAGCGTTGCTGCACCCGCAGGCGAAATGACTGTTGTGCTCGGCCCCGGCTGGCCCGGCATACTGCTTCACGAGGCTATCGGCCACGGCCTCGAAGGCGATTTCAACCGGAAGAAAACCTCAGCTTTTGCCGGACTATTGGGCGAGCGCGTAGCGGCCCCCGGCATTACAGTGGTGGATGACGGCACGCTGGACCAAAAACGCGGTTCGCTAACAGTAGACGACGAAGGTACCCCCACCGAGCGAACCGTTTTGATCGAAGACGGCATCCTAAAAGGCTATATGCAGGACCGGCTAAACGCACGCCTGATGGGTGCGACTCCCACAGGCAACGGGCGCCGTCAAAGCTTTGCCCACGCGCCGATGCCGCGCATGACCAATACCTTTATGCTGGCCGGCGACAAAGACCCCGCCGAAATTCTCGCTAGTGTCGATGACGGTTTGTACGCTGTTAATTTTGGTGGCGGCCAGGTGGACATAACGTCGGGCAAATTCGTTTTCAGCTGCACGGAGGCCTACCGAATTGAGGGCGGCAAAATAGGCGCGCCAGTGAAGGGCGCAACGCTGATCGGTAACGGACCTGATGTCCTGACCCGTGTTTCCATGATTGGTAATGACCTAAAGCTTGATAACGGCGTTGGCACCTGTGGAAAAGGCGGCCAAACCGTGCCTGCTGGCGTGGGCCAACCAACCCTCCGCGTTGACGGCCTGACCGTCGGCGGCACAGCTGGGTAATTCACAGATGGTTAGCAACGGCAAACCCCTCATTTCGTTTGTCATTCCGTTTTTCAACAATCATCCATTTCTGAACGATTGTTTGCGATCAGTTCGCGAACACACAAACTGTGCTGTCGAAATCATTCTTATCGACGACGCCAGTTCAGATACCAGCTACAGGAAAGCACTTCCGGCCGGAGTTGTATTGCTATGCAATAACAACAGGCGCGGCGCATCTTTTTCCCGCAACCGCGGCATCGAGGCCGCGTCCGGCACCTATATCTGTTTTTTGGATAGCGACGACAAGATCATGCGCGACCCTGAGGAGCTGATAGATGCCGCCAACACACTAGCGGCCTCCATTCCGTTAGTGGCGGTTCCCCTGATCGCTGGTCGCCTTGCCAAACGAGAGGGGCACCAACCGTCTCGGGCAATTTTGCAGGCACGGCTCAGCAATGTCAAAAACGACCCGTGGCTGATTCAGCTGAACGACTTTTGCACTCTGCTTTACCGACGCGACTGGCTAAAACAACAGCATTTAAAATTTGATCCTGAATTAACTTATTCCGAAGACGTGCTGTTTCTGCTCGGATGCATATCGAAAGCGGAACATGTCTGCGTAACCGGATTAGACTTTTATGACTACCGGCGCCGGGAAAACAGTGTCACGGAAGCTTCGAATTCAATCGAGAAACTACAAAACAGAATGATCTTTTTCGAAAAAATGGCGCAAGTGATTTCACCGTACGGCGAAGCCGCAGGTTTTCGGCTAGCCAAAGCATATAAATGGAATGTCCGGTTGCTACTTGATCTTGCAGGTCAACTAGGTGAATCGGAGCTACGCACGATACTCGCCGAAAAAAATAAGCTGTACAGACAATATTTGACACAAAATAGCATGGAATCTGCAGCTGCTGCTTACGGGTTTTCATGGAACGCCGAGGACGCAGAACTCTTGTCTATTTTTCAATCTGGCAATATTGATCAACTGGTTTATGATATGCATTCTGGGCGGATTGAAAAACTTTTCTCGCCTTTCATTAAACGCGGTTAGGAGTTTCACATAATATATAGCTTCAGCATCATCCGCCTGTTTGTATGTTCAACTTGGGCCTGATCAATTTTTGTAGAAGCCCAGCAATTGTTCAAATAAGGGATCAACCATGAACGACGCCACTTCGTTTGACGGTGTTTCATCCCCACTTGATGGGCACGCATATGCCGTGCGCATGCAAACCCTTAGCCTGGAAGAAGCGCGGGCACGGCCATCGTTTGTTAAACCGGCAAGCCTGTTTGACAAGTGGCAGTCGTTGCCGGGCAACATACCACATCATAAGAATATCTCGCCGGCATTTGTCGGGGTGCAAATTTTGCCAGAAATGTATATTTTGGATATAATTGGCCAGCAGGATACCGACGTCGATTTCCGCTGGCGCTTGTTTGGAACAGCCCACAGCGACCGTTACGGCAAGGAAGCAACCGGTGTTCTTTTATCTGAAGCAGCCAGCCAAGATCAAAGCGCAGCCGGAAGTTATAAAGTGGCTCAACAGGTAATGCGTACGCTTGAGGCTGCTTTTTTCCTGACAGAGTTCATTGAAAATGACGTCGTAATCAAATCAACAAGCACGGTGGTCATGCCCTTGTCCGACGACACTGGGAAGGTTAGCCGCCTATTTGGCTGTTCCGCCTGGTCAAGATTCTAGTTGGACAGAAACTGACCGCTAGGGATCTACGGTCACCGTCACCTCGTGATATATGGGCACTTTAACTGACCGGGCGATGAAACACATATCGCCGACCTTGGCGTGCAGCGCCCTAGCCTGTTCCACCTGAGACAGTTTTGTAATGGTCACCGACGGCGATAGCGTCACGCTGGTAAATTCACCGGAACCGTCAGCGTTTGTTTTCATAACGGCAGATGCGTCGTCGCGGTATGCAGTTACAGCGATGCCCGCCGTGCTCGCGAGATGCAGAAACCACAACATATGACAGCTGGCAATGGACGCCAGAAACATATCCTCCGGGTTATAACGCGCGGCATTACCCATAAATGCCGGATCGGACGAACCCGGGATTGGTGGTTTGCCTTCTACAGACACGATATGATCACGGGAGTATGCCTGATATGCGCTGGTGCCTGTGCCCTGGTTTCCTGTCCATTCCAATTCGATATTATAATGGTGATCACCTGACATTGATCTAATCTCCTGCAAATACCAATGGGCGTATGTTTATGTCGATGATAACAGCGGGCAAGCTTAAAAAAAAGCCAGGTCCGAATTTGGCTAGATCATGATATCCACTTGTGGGCAGCTGGCCTGGTAGCCGCTGTTAAATTTCGTGCATTTTTTGCACGTTTTCGCTTGCAAGGTGTCGCCGGCGGCGATATACGGTGCTCCGGTTTCACTGAAACCCTGCGGGATTTACCCATCAGTGGTAAAATTGATCGCGACCATGCCGGTATAGCTCAGTTGGTAGAGCAGTTGATTTGTAATCATCAGGCCCCGAGTTCGAATCTTGGTGCCGGCACCATTTCCTCCAATTAATCAAACACTTGTAAGAAAATGGCGTAAATTTGGCATATTGCACCTAAAATATTCTGTTATTGTCACGAATGTACTCGAACCTAATCCGCAATGGGCGAGATAGCTTCACACCGCGCCCTGCCCATTAAAGTTCGTACATTATTTCTTTTGACACCGTTTGACCAACCGCTTTACGTTATCATGATACCAGAGTGAGCCAGACAAACGGCCTGGACACGTGTGAAAGAGGTTATGATCCAAGCAGGCATCACTGGCGCTCAGGCCAGTCCCAAGGGCTTACGCCATAGTTTAGACATATCCGCGCTGTAATCAGGTGTTCCACTTAACATTTTACAAAAATGACTTAGGCATACTCATTTGTGTACGACCGCAATTTATGCAGATGCAATTGGCCCTGAGGAACGTGAAATGGCGAGCCGCTTTTGGAAATTTTCTGACGAGTGACAGAAGTGTCTGAATTGCGCCGGAAAGTAGTCTTTGCTAGAGAATACTTTGTACTTCAGCTTATCGCAAAACCCGAGCGTTTAGGCGGTATAATTTATATCAGTGAGTTGCGGCCAGTACGATTTTATGTGTCGAAAAAGTTCGAAACTAAGACGGCTAGGAAAGTAAGGTTTGAACCTACAATCTTCAGGTTATAAGCCTGATCGATACATATATCGCTGTATGACTTTATTATATTATTTAGGTTGTCAAAAAATTCGCATGCGCAATTTTGTGTGAGTCTCACGATTCTAAAATCATGTTTTAAGGCACCTATAACGGCGACCTCTGGGTTCTAAACCTAAAACGACTTTACTCATCACTTCGCCCGGTCTTCGGATAATTCACTTTTTGAGTGTGTTTTTGCGTGCGATTGCTGCTGCTTTGGCTATGATGTTTTCATCGCCTATATGATTGGCCATGATCAAAATCAAGCGTGCATTGGCTGCGTGACTTTCTTCTTCGCTGAGGTCTTTATGCATATCTATAATGAACTGGTAAACACCGTCCGGGTCATCCGTGTTTGGTTCAAGGATTAAACGCTCAGTCATTCGCTTTCTCCTGATTTTCCGGTCGCCCGCGAAAGCGCATTCAATATATCTTCAGGTCTAAATTTCTGCCAGCGGGCCGCCACATATTGATCCGGCCTGAATAAATAATAAGACCCTGTTGCCGCACCGTAGCGTTTCTGTACTAGCCCCTTGTGATCAACAAGAACAGGCAACAAATTATCTTCCTCTGCCCCAATGGGGACAACCAGCAAGGTCTCAACTGGCAAATCAGCTTCTGCTAATTTTACAAGCTCTTGATGCAGCTCATCGTCAATGCCTTCCGGCCCGGCAAAATACAGCCCTTTAAAGCCCCAGCCCAGCTGGTCCAGCAACCACGCATCCTGCCCCTTGATACGAATGGGTGCATCCACAGCATTTGTGCCCGGCACAACCCCACCTTTCCATTGGTCGCTGTCAGGTGTGTTCAGCGACGAATCTGGATAAGGCACAGGTGTTGAAAGCCGGCCAGAATTTATAAAGGCTCTCGCGAATGCGTAATCACGGGAAAGTTCCAATACTGCATCCCTGAAAATACCGGACACTTTGCTTTTCGGCGTAATAAAATCTGTCGAGCGCGTGGAGTTTAAGATATTAATATCTGCTGCCAACAGACGTTCTTCATTATAACTTTGCAACAAATTTGGCGGAGCCAAGCCTGTATCCACCATGCTGAGTTTCCATGCCAGATTATCAATATCCTGAAACCCCGTATTGGCACCTCGCGCGCCAAAAGGGGATACAAGATGCGCACTATCGCCTGCAAAAAACACCCGCCCCAACGCCATTTGGTCAACCCTGCGGCAATTGAAAGTATAAATGCTGATCCATTCATATTCAAATTCTACATCATCGCCCAACATGGCCTTGATACGCGGTGTAACATTTTCGGGTTTGACAATTTCATCACGGTCAATATCACAGCCAACCTGAAAATCAATTCGCCACACATCATCTGGCTGTTTGTGCAAGAGAACAGATTGCCCGGGGTTAAAGGGAGGGTCGAACCAGAAGTGGCGTTCTGAAGGATGCTCTTTCTTAAATTTCACATCGGCTATCAGAAAGTTATCCTGAAAAGTTTCGCCTTCAAATCCCATCCCCATCATGGACCGAACGGGTGAATGCGCACCGTCACATGCGACCAGCCAGTCAGCCTCAATAGTGTAGTTACCGTGGCTAGTTCCCACTCCAACAAACACTTTTTCGCCTTCGGGCCGCACATCCAGTGCTTCGTTCCCCCAGCGCAGATCCACATTCTCTCTGGCGGTCAGAGCGGTGATATTAAATTCTTCATTATAATATTGCTGTAAATTGACCATAGCGGGCTGCTTCTGGTCTTTGAGCGGCAGCAAATCAAAGCTGTAAACAGGCTCAGGATCGTCTTTAAAAAAGACACGGCCGACATTCCAATTCACCCCTTTTGCCACCATTTCCCCGGCGAACCCCAACCTGTCCATAATTTCGAGCGGGCGCTTGGCATAACATATTGCACGCGAGCCGTCAGAGAGCCGGGTCTCGCGGTTAAGTACAATAACATCCATACCGTGCAGCGACAGATCAAGCGCCATCGCCAGCCCCACCGGCCCGGCTCCGACGACAACAACTTTGGTTTTTTCTATCGTGCCGGTACTCACACAGTCAGGCACAACAGAATTATATTCGGGTGGAATATATGGCATAGAAGTTTTCCAGATATATTTTTGAATTCAGACCTAGTCCTGCAACTGAGCCCAAACCTCACGGTCCCGCTCATCGGTCCAGATACGCGGCCAGTCAATGCCGTCAAGCTCGTCCCACAGGCGCTGCACATCAAACGGAAGGCAATGTTCAAAAATCGGCCATGCCCCAAATTTGGGCCCGAGCGCTTTCTGCGTAGCTTCAAAGGCTTCTTTAAGTGTTCCGCCGCGCCTATGGACCGCGCCCACATTTTCAAGCATGCCGTTAAGAAATTCGCGTGTTTGCTCGATAGCCGCATCAACTTCGTCCCGGCCCCGGGCCACAGCACCACGGCCACCAACGACAATTTCTGCGCCGTAGGATTTTACTTTGTCGAGTGTTGATGTGGACCAATCCATATGAAAGGCATCGCCGGTATATAAAGCCGCAGCAGCTTCCACGAGGTCCCCTGCAAACAGGATTTTCTGCTTGGGTAGCCAAGCAACAATATCGCCAGCCGTGTGGCCCCGCCCACAATATTCAAGCACCAGCGCACCGCGATCACCGCCAAGCTCAATCTCCAGCCTGTCATTGAACACAATATCAGGCTGCGTCAAACCGGGAATGGAATCCGGATCGCGGAATAACCTTGGCATGCGGCCATATTCACTGGCCCAGTCTTCCATTCCGCGTTCATTAATCAGCAAACGCGTATTTTCATGCGTGATGATGCTTTCGGCATTGAAGGCCGAAGCCCCAAGAACCCTCACGGCATGATAATGCGAAAGCACGAGATATTTTATGGGCTTATCAGTGTGTTCGCGAAGTTTTTCTAGCCAGTCAGAGGCCGCAACAGGCGTCGCACGCGCCTCGAAAGCAACAATGAAATCTTCACCCTCTATGGCCCCCACGTTTGGATCTCCTTCGGCGGTGAGCGCATAGACACCCTCGGCAAGTATTTCCAGTTTTTCTATTTTTTCGCCGAGGTCCGCGGATGAAGCAAATGTTTTGGCCATTATAATCTCCTTATATCAGGCACTTTAATGCCTACTATAGGATGTTTCAGTGATATCTTCTGTCCCCCAATAGAGGGACAAATATAAGGCTTTATCTATTGGTTGGAAGTCCGGAAGCACAAGGCAAAAAGCTCGTTCTGTGAAGAAATAGCAAGTTTTGAATAAGCACGTTTTCGGTAAGTCGCAACGCTTGTCGGGGCGATGTTGAGATCAAGGCCAATGCCCGTGGTTGTATAGCCAAGAAGGATACGTTCACATACCTGACGTTCTCTATTGGTGAGGGATGTAAAAGGCTCAACGTCGTGTGATACAATATTGTGGACAATGCTTTTACGGACAATGTTTTCACTGCCATTATCCAGGTGAACATGGCCTTTCGCTTTCGCAGCGTCATAATGGGCTGCCACCATTGCTGTTGCCAGCGGGAGGAGGTCTTTCAGGGCTGCCCAGTCTTTTTCCGAATAGGGGGCGGACCCCGCCATTCGGTAGAAATTACAGTAAACCTGACCATCTTCAATTTTTCCAACAGACGACGCCTTATCGATCAAACCGCTTCGATCAAAAAAGTGATTTTGATAGGCAGGGTCATAATCTTCGTTCAAATTCCGGTGCGAAAAACCATGATAGTCTGCATCTTTTAATTCCTGCAAGGCCGCAAAATTCGGATCCTGACCGTGGAAGCGTTCCACATAGTCCCGGGCCAATTGTTCAGCTTTTTGTTGGGGCATTTGGCTATGGGTGAACAGATGCCCGGCCTGACCGTGTTCTGAATAGGTAAAAATAGCGCAGTGGTCGACCGGCACAACATCTGACAAAAATTTTACAAGGGCTTCCTCAAATTTATCGCTGCCAAGAGCACGAATAACTGCTGCAATAGACCTGATATAGGTGCCAAGCACAGCATGATTACCAAAAATATTTATAAGGGCCTGATCAGCCATAAGAGAATTTCAGCTCGTTTTTTTAAGGGGTTTTATGAGAATACTTTCAATGTTTAATGGTAGAAACACTCGTATAATTCTTCGGGAAATGCTAGTGTTTTGGCTGTTTCAACTGAAAATGTCTGCATTTTATGGGCTTGTCACAACAATCAATTGCTTACACGGCCTGCGGGCTGGTTTCTGCCATTGGCACGCGAGATTTTTCACGCTCACTGATCGACGAAATCAACAGTATTTTACCAGTTAGCCATATTACAGTTTTCACATTCGAACCTACTGGTTCAGTAGATTATCTGGTCACTGACGGTGCTATAAAAACTGACAAAGCGCATGAATTAGCAAAAGCCTACTCCCGGCACTTTTTCCGCACGGACCCTAATTTGCACCGTATTTACAGATGCAAAGAAGCTCTTCTTCCCCAATGGCTACAATTTCCAGATCAGGCAGACGTAGCAACCAGTTACTATAATTATTTTTTTGCTGAAACTGATTTGATGGACAAGATTTCCTTGATTTTCTCGACAGGCGAAATTGTCTTTTATTGTAATTTTTACAGGCTTGCTTGCCTGCCAAAATTTTCCGACCGTGAAAAACAAAACCTGAAAACCCTCACGCCTCTGGTGGCAAGTTGCCTTGAACGCCACAAAGCGCTTACTTCAAATGAACAGCAATCACCCGCACCGCTTGCAAAATTGACCGAGCGGGAAACAGATGTGTGCGAGCTGATCGTTTCAGGCCATTCATCACAGGCTATAGCGCTCAATCTGGGACTCAGTATCAACAGTGTTAAGACATACCGAAAACGGGCCTATTCAAAACTTGCCATTTCCTCACAAAACGAATTGTTCCACTTGATGCTTCAATAAAAGCGGGGCTCGTGCCGAACGATATCCCTGTCACCCCCGGGTAGACTGTTACCACAGCAAAAAATCCTTAAGGATTTGTCCTTTATGGCTAGACAATAGAGGCTCATACAGTGGGAAAAACACCAGAAGAATCATTTACGATC
Source organism: Alphaproteobacteria bacterium (assembly GCA_021774695.1). Taxonomy (GTDB): domain Bacteria; phylum Pseudomonadota; class Alphaproteobacteria; order Sphingomonadales; family Kordiimonadaceae; genus Kordiimonas. Next base: position 25,197 of record JAJFIU010000059.1, read on the forward strand.
CCTGATGAAACTATCAGGCGGTACAAGCAAGACGGCGCCACCGTATTACGCGGTGTTTTAGGAAGCCATTGGATTGACAAGATGCGGGACGCTGTTCAGGAAATTCTGGACCATCCAGGCGGTGCGGCAATGGAATATACAAAAGAAGGAAATACAGGGCGCTATTATGGTGACTTTTTCATATGGCGTCGCAACGAGGCTTTTCGGGATTTCATGGCAAATTCCTGCCTACCAGAGGTCGCAGCCCAGTTCATGGGTGCCCGCGAAGTTGCCTTTTTCTATGACCAGTTGTTGGTGAAAGAACCCAATACGAAGGAAGAAACACCGTGGCATCAGGATCTTCCTTATTGGCCCGTTCGCGGAGAACAGGTTATTTCCATATGGGCGCCTTTTGATGCCGCAACCGTAGAAAGCGGTGTGGTTCAATATATCAAGGGCTCTCACAAATGGGGAAAGATGTTTGCCCCCAAGGCGTTTGGCGACACCAGCTTTGCCGACACCTACAAAAAAGCCGGCTTTGAAGCCCTGCCTGATATTGATGCAAATATTGAAGATTATGAGGTTTTACACTGGGAGATGGAACCAGGTGATGTCCTTGTCCACCATCCGCTTACCCTCCACTATGCTCGGGGCAATGCCTCAAAAACCGGAAGGCGGCGCGGCCTTGCGCTTCGGTATGTTGGGGAAGAAGCTCAGTATGATACTCGGCCCGGTACTTTCATGGAAAACCCGCGGCTTAAAAAGCTGTTACCTGAGATTACTCTGAAGGATGGCGACCGGCTGTTGAGCGAGTTGTTCCCCAAAGTTTGGCCAAGCACTTAGCAAAAAGCTGAAATGCAAAAAAGGGGACAAAGCACACTGCGCTCTGTCCCCTTTTTTTCTGATATCCTCTTATGGGGTTCAAAACCTCCCTCAGAATATATCCCTAGAATCTTTTCTTGAGTGATAAACCCCATTCGCGTGGCCTGCCATAAAGCAAGTTGGTGGTGCCAAAGCTTGACAGGGTCTGATAACCATTCACAACATATTCCTTGTCGGCAAGGTTTGTTCCAAAGATAGCAAGCTCCCATCCACCTTCAAAGTTCTCGTAAACAAGCCTAGCGTTAAACAGGCTATAGCCTTGCGCCGCGATGCTTTCTGTATTCAAAACATCCTGAAATGTTTTGCTTTGGTATGTCCAGTCACCACGAACTGAAAGGACAGCGTCGTCACCTACGTCCCATGTATATTGCATACCAAACGAAGCATTCCACTCCGGCGACTTTGGTGCTTCAGTATCAAGCGTTAATTCAACAACACCCGGGGCCAATTCCTTGATTTGGAAATCAACATAGCCAAGGCTACCAACGATATCAAAGTTGGCTGAAGGTTTAGCCTGCATCTCAAGCTCCAGACCTTTGATTTCAGCCTTACCCGCATTTTGTATCCGAAGAACCAGATTGCCATTATCGTCGGCGCTGATGCTACCTAACTGCATATCTTTATAATCCGCAAAGAAAGCCGCCGCGTTCAAACGTAACCGATTGTCAAACCAATCGGATTTAAAGCCAAGTTCGTATGACAGCACTTTTTCCGGGTTAAACGAGTCTACCTGACCCTCCGATATCGGACGCCCATTAAAGCCACCGCTTTTGAAACCCTTGGTTACAGAGAAATACGTGAGAAGATCATCGTTTACTTGATAGTCGATACTACCCATTGGCGTGAACGAACTCCAATTATCCGTAACCGTCGTGTTCCCAACAGTGGGTACATTTGCATTATGGCGCACATGGTTGAGGAAATAGTCTTTCTTTTCGTAGGAATAACGGGCACCCCCGGTAAGGTTCAGTTTTTCAGAAATTTTAAATGTGCCTTGTGTGAATGCCGCATAGCTTTTGATGTCAATCTCGTTAAAAACATCGAGGTCTACATCAAGCAGCACATTGATGGGGTTGCCTAGCCCACCCGGTGCCGTGGGTGCACTTAATGGAGAACCATTAAGTGTCCCAGGCAATGCCTCCAGAGCATCATACAGCCCGGAAATCAACCTAACCTGATTGTCATCACGTCCAAACTCATCAAAATAAAACACACCCATCATCCAATCCAAACGGTCATCAAATGCCGTGCCTATCAATTGAAATTCCTGGCTAATCTGGTTCTGGTCCTGTGCCTGATCTGTTTCAGTATATTGCAAAGGCGATCCATCGGTATCGCTATTAAAGAAGGCTTCCATGGCCCTATAGGCAGAAATTGATCTGAACGACAGGTTTTCGTTTACAGACCAGTCGACATTCATACTAAATCCGTAAGCATCCAGCGTATTAATATTTCCGCCAGTGCCGTACGAATCGTAGCGGGTCCCGGTGATAAAGGCGCTACTCATTGTCAGACCGCCCGGCGCTCCTACAAGGGCATTCCACAGGCCCCCTAGGCCGCCAAATTCGCCAGTGTCATCGAAAGAATTCAAGACAACCGGCACGCCTTTCTCGCGCTCGCGTGTATAATCTGCGCTAAAATCCACGGTAACATCTTCTGATGCCGTCCAACGCAGCGCCAAACGCGCAGATGTTGCATTTTCGTCACCAGATTCGTCGACAACTTCATCAGTGCCAAATTCCAAGCGCTTGCCATAACCATCACGATTTTTGCTGGAAACCGAAACTTTTGCCGCTAGCGTGTCGCTTAAAGCAACGTCGTAACTGCCGCGAATATCGAGCCGGTCATACCGGCCTGTCGTTACTTCCAGATAGCCGCCACCGTCACCATTTGGTTTTTGTGATGTCAGGCTAATAGCGCCGCCAATGGTATTTTTACCAAAGAGCGTGCCCTGAGGGCCCCTCAAAACCTCCACACGCTCAAGGTCTAGCAAGTCCATCACGCCGCCGAGTGTGCGCGGGTGAAACACGCCGTCGACATATATTCCAATACCGGGGTCAGTCGTAAACAGGAAATCACTTTGGCCGACGCCGCGAATATATATTTGTGCGTTGTTACCACCACCACTACTACTGGGCGAGGTGTTCATCACAACATTTGGAACATATGCGCCCACCTCAACAAGATTGGTGAGGCTTCGCTGTTCGAGCTGTGTTGTTGACAGTGCAGTGATGGCGATTGGTGTTGACTGAACGCTTTCGGATCTTTTCCGTGCTGTAACGATAACTTCCTCAATTTCTATGCTGCGTTCAGGGCCTGCTGTTTCCGTCTGCTGTGCATAAGCAAATGAAGATGTGCCCGCTGCAAGGGCTGAAATTGCGACGCAAGCCCTGAAACCTCGCGAAACATAGCTTGGCTTTAAGGTCATTTTTGCGCCTTCCTCTTGCATTCCGGAAATGGTTCTTTTTGTATCTTCCCACATTGTTGTTGCCTCCCATAGATAGTTTTCTGGTATCTATCTGTAAATTAGCCACAGGGAGAGAATAGCTGCCATAGCGGAAAACACTCAAATTGCCTCATCAGCCAACAGACTAGATTTCGCCTCAGTTTTCGGCTAGTCTAAAGTGGCTAGTTGAAAAGTATGGGAAGCTTTCAATCGAAAATTTAATGGGAGCACGCGCTAAAATTACAGCGCGAGAGAAGGCGTGATGCGCGACCTGAAATCATCTGACCTGAAACAAATTATGGATATCGGCTATTCGGTTGTTGAATGTACCGACCATAATGTGCTGCGCACCGAAGCTTTGTGCAAGGTGCAGGATACCCTAGCTGCCGATAGCAGCGTCTATATGCGCATAAACAAAAACCACAAAGGGCAGCTTTTTCTGGGAAGCGCTGCACACGGGCACCCTGAAAGTGAAATGACAAAATGGTGTCGCCGTTATCAACCTCACGACCCTTTTGTAGGCCGTTTTCTCAGGCAACACCAAAACCGAAGCGGCAGGGTTATCGCGTCTGACAGGGTGGTCAGAGAAAAAGAATATCTGGCAAGCAAATTTTATCAGGAATTCCTAAAGCCAATGTCAATTTACCATGTTTTGTTGATTGGTTTGACGTCAGGGGTGAAGCCTCTTGGTGTTCTGGGCTTCCATAGGCCCCGCAACGCCCCAGCGTTTTCCGAACGCGAAATAGCCATTGCAGAAATGATAGCGCCTCATTTTTCGGCGGCAAGTTTGCGCACTGGCAGTTTTGAAAAAATCGACGAAAGAGAACGCATTATAAATTATCTGGCTGAATATACTTTGAACCAGAATTTACTCGTCCTCGATCAAAACCTGAAACTGGTTTTTGCAAGCGATTCGTCATACAAACTGCTGGGTTCAACTAATAACGAACAAAGCCCCTATTTTGGCAATGAACTACCCTTGCCGAAAGAATTACTTCAACAATGCTCGCAGCTCAGACGTATGAATAATGCTGGGAAGCTTCGTGATGAACCTGTGAAATTCAAGTTTCAACTACCTAACAATGGTGCGTTGATGAATGTCGTTTTACGCGTAGTGAACTGGAGCGAGAATAATCTACGCTTTATGATTTGTCTGCGCAGTGATGCCCCCGCAGAAATGCTATACGAACAGCTTGAAAAACACGGGTTAACTCCGCGTCAGATCGATATTGCACAATTGGTTGGTGTGGGATTGACCAATTCAGGAATTGCTGAAAAGTTATGTATCAGTACGCGCACAGTTGAAAATCACTTGCGCGCCATCTATGAAAAAGCCGGGGTCAACAACCGCACCAGCCTAGTTTACCGGCTGGCGCTTAAAGTTCAGTAAGGCTCTGAAATTCAGGCCATGTATTTTTTAATCGCTGTGACCGCCCTATCCATACCCGCAACACCAATATCAAGAACACCGGCAAAATTGAAAAATCCGTGAATAGTGCCCTCGAAACAGTAATATTCAGCCACGTTTCCTGCGCCCCTCAACAATTCACCATAATGCTCTCCCTGATCACACAGCGGATCACATTCTGCAGTGATGATAACTGCGGGCGGTAAATTGGCTAGATCAGCCTTTATGGGCGAAGCATAGTGGCTTGACGTCTCTGCATTATTTTCGAAATACAGGCCGTTGATCCATTTCATGTCATCAATACCTAGAAAATAGTCACCCTTTCCGTATTTTTCATATGATGGATAGGGATGTTCCAGCGTCATATCAACGCACGGATATATAAGAAGTTGTAGTGTTATTTCTGGGCCATCTCTGTCTCGCGCAAGCAGGCAAGTGGCAGCCGCAAGATTGCCACCAGCACTGTCACCCGCCACAGCAATACGCGAGGCATCCCCACCCAAAGACCTGACATTGCTACTGACCCATTCCAGGGCTGCATAACAGTCTTCCAGCCCCTTGGGAAATTTGTTTTCCGGTGCTAATCCATAGTCAACCGACACAATGATGGCGTTTGATTTTTCAGATAAATACCGGGCAATGGAATCGTGGGTTTCAATATCCCCCAGCACAAAACCCCCACCGTGATAAAAAACAATAACCGGCGCAGGTACTTTCTGATTTATCGGGCCAGGCCAATAAATGCATACACCAACAGGACCATTCGGTCCCGAAATTGAGCGATTTTCGTGTGCAAAAACCTGCGAATTTCCGTATCCGCAATCCAGGCTAATCGCCGACAACGCTTGCCGGGCATCTTCAATAGAAAGTTCGTGCATGGCCGGGCCGCCGCTTGCGTTCATGTCGGCCAACATCTTCTCGGTTTGACTGTCCGTTACTCCGTGTCCCACATTTTTTTCCTTCAACTTTGGTTTTGTATCAATTTGGAATGCTTCGAAAACACCTGTGAATTAGCAAAAATCATCCAAGGGTACGTACTGGCTCTGTGCCATCCCAATTGATGGATGGTTCTTTCACTGCTTCAAAAAGCCCTTCAACGGCAGGGTTAATTTCGATCAGTTCAATCATACCGCCAAGTTCGGCCAGTGTATCAACGTAAGCTGCGCGCGCATCAACAGGCGGCACCCGACCATACAAAACCTCTGCATTGCCCGCTGCTTGATGCCGCGCTAGGTCCGCATCAAAACTATCGGTAGAAACACCCCAATGATGGAAGCCGTACCCTCTGTTCTCGATAACTTCAGTATAAACCGATGGGCTGTGACTATGCTGAACAATAAGTTCAAAACACATAGACCCTGAAAAGCCCATCGCAAGCGTTATGTCCAAATCACTTGGCTTACCCCTGTAGCGGTAATCTTCCAGTGCAAAATGCTCGAACAGAAAGAAAGGCCCTACACCCAGCGTTTTGGTCCAATGCACCATGCTTTTTTCAATATCTTCCACCACGTATGCGACTTGCATTATTCCGCCCAGAGGCTGGCCAAAAGAAAGAGGCGTGTTCATCGTGCATATCCTTTTTATGATTTTCCACCGCTCAAGGAGAAGTTTTTAAATTCCTCTCGAAGGGCTGACTTTTTGATTTTACCGGTTGCCGTCAAAGGCAGGGTCTCAACAATACGGATTTCGTCAGGCAACCACCATTTTGCGACCTTCGTTGCCAAAAACTTCCTGATATCACCTACAACCGGACTTGCCCCCGCCACAGGTACGACCAGCATAAACGGCCGCTCTTCCCATTTTTCGTGGTGCACACCTATCACAGCGGCCTGTGAAACATCTGCATGGCCGCAAGCGGCATTTTCAAGATCAATTGAGCTTATCCACTCACCGCCAGACTTGATAACATCCTTCGTGCGGTCGGTTATTTTCATATATCCATATTGGTCAATAACGGCTACATCACCGGTTGGAAGCCAGCCCTCTGCATCCAGTATTTTTTCTTGCTCCAGCCGGTAATATCCAGCGGCAGCCCAAGGACCACGCACCCACAGGTCGCCCGGTTGTTTGCCGTCATCAGTTTTTTGCATTTCGTCGTTTTCAACGATCTTCAATTCGAGACCGTACATCGCCCTGCCTTGTCGTGTGAGAATTTCAGCACGCTTTTGCTGTGGCAATTCTTCTATTTCAGGCGTGGGAGAGGCAAGCGTGCCCAGAGGGCTAATTTCTGTCATGCCCCATAAATGCAGAACATCTACACCATACTGTTCTTTAAACCGGCTGATCATCGCGGCAGGAACAGCCGAGCCACCAATGGTTGTGCGTTCAAGGCTGTCAATTGTTTTGCCGCTTTTGTCCAGATATTCGAGCATCATGGTCCACACTGTTGGCACAGCGCAGGCAAATGTAACCCTTTCCCTGTTTATCAAGCCCTCTAAAATTGCAGGCTCCATTTTCTGGCCAGGCAGAACCAGTTTTGCGCCAACCATCGGTGCGATATAGGGCATTGCCCAAGCATTGGCATGATACATTGGTGCAATGGGCAAAATACAGTCTTGCGGACCAAGTGACATGGCGCCCTTCTGGGCCGCGCCCAGCGCATGTATAACTGTCGAACGGTGACTATAAAGAACGCCTTTTGGGTCACCCGTTGTACCAGATGTATAACAAAGCGACGAAGCCAGGTTTTCGTCAAAAACCGGCCAGTTATAGTCTTGCGGGTGCCCTGCTATAAAATCTTCATAACAAAGAATGTTTTTCAGGCTCGTTTCAGGGATTTCTTCACGGCTAGCCAAAACAACCACCGCTTCCAGTGAAGCCAGTTTAGGTGCCAGTCTTTCCAACAGCGGTAGAAATTCAGGGTCCAGAAACAACAGGCGGTCCTGTGCATGGTTCACAATATATGTAATTTGGTCATCAAAAAGCCGGGGGTTCACTGTGTGCAGAACGGCACCAATCCCCGATACGCCGTAAAATAATTCAAAATGTCGATGTGTGTTTGCCGCAAGCGTGGCAACACGGTCTCCGCTCTTGATATTCAGCTTGGCAAGCGCATGCGCAAGCTGGCAAACCCTGTCGTATGCCTGTTTGTACCCGTAGCGGTGAACTTTATCAGCCCCGGTTACAGATACAATCTCTCGCTGTCCGTGATAATCAGCCGCATATTTCAACAAGGAAATAATTAACAGCGGTGTATTCTGCATAAGTCCCAATAGTGTCATATAAGCTTCCTGTGTATAGATGTGTTATTCATGAAGCACCCGTCATGCCGCCATCAACAATCAGTTCAATGCCAGTTACATAACGGGCTTCATCAGATGCCAAATACAAAACCGCGTGCGCTATATCTGCCGGATCACCAAAATACCCCAGCGGGATTTTCTGCTTGAAAGCTTCTGCAATTTCTTCCTTTTCTACGCCCGCGTTTTTTGCCACATCTGCCAAAAGGGCATCATGCATCG
>JAJFIU010000060.1 GCA_021774695.1 Alphaproteobacteria bacterium
TCAGAGTGAAAGGTGCCTTGCGCCCCTGTGAAACCCTGACAGATAACTTTGGTATCTTTTCCAACTAAAACCGACATTACGCGGCCTCCTTCACGGCCTTAACGACTTTCTCTGCCGCATCATTTAAATCGTCGGCTGCGATGATCGGCAGACCGCTGTCTGCCATTATCTGCTTGCCGAGCTCCACGTTTGTTCCTTCAAGTCGTACAACCAGCGGCACCGATAGCGCCACTTCGCGAGCAGCTGCAACCACACCTTCTGCGATCACGTCGCAGCGCATGATACCGCCGAAGATATTAACAAGAATACCTTCCACGTTATCGTCCGACAGGATGATCTTGAACGCTTCGGTTACCCGCTCTTTGGTGGCGCCGCCGCCGACATCGAGGAAGTTAGCTGGCTCGCCGCCCTTAAGCTTGATGATATCCATGGTCGCCATGGCCAAACCTGCGCCGTTGACCATGCAACCGATAGAACCGTCCAGGCTGATATAATTAAGGTCGTATTTGGAGGCTTCGATCTCTTTGGGATCTTCTTCGCTTTCGTCGCGTAGTTCGCGCACGTCCGGATGACGGAACAGCGCGTTGCCGTCAAACGACATCTTGGCGTCCAGCACAACCATCTCGTCGGCTTCGGTTAGCACAAGCGGGTTGATTTCCAGCATCGACGCATCCAGCTCGGTGTAGGCCTTATAAAGTGCAGCAACCAGTTTCTGGCAAGATTTAGCGGCTGCTCCCTCCAGGCCAAGGCCGAAAGAAACCCGGCGGCAATGGAAAGCCTGAAGTCCAGTGACCGCATCAATTTTTACGGTGAAAATTTTCTCAGGGGTTGAGGCTGCAACTTCCTCGATGTCCATACCGCCTTCTGTAGACGCCATGATCGCCAGTTTTCCGGACGCACGATCCAGAAGCATAGAAAGGTAAAATTCGCTTTTGATGGCGCAGCCATCTTCCACATACACCCGCTTAACCTCTTTGCCTTCGGGGCCAGTTTGGTGCGTTACCAGCGTTTTGCCGATAAGCTCCTTGGCAACTGCCTCAACGTCGTCAAGAGACTTAACAACTTTAACGCCGCCAGCTTTACCGCGGCCACCAGCATGAATTTGCGCTTTGACAACCCAAACCGGGCCACCCAGTTTTTTTGCGGCATCTACTGCCTCAGCGGCCGTATAAGCAACGCCGCCACCCAACACTGGTGCGCCGTATTGTTTCAAAAGGCCTTTTGCCTGATACTCATGGATATTCATATGCTCACCCGTTCTTTCATAATTAGCAGGGGCTCAGATTATAAAAAAAGAACCGCTCAACCAAGCGATCCATCAATTGCTATACAAGCTTCCATCAGGCCTTTTACGGCATCAACAGAATGATCAAATCCTGTTTTTTCTTCGCCGATAAGCTCAATTTCAACAATTTTTTCGATGCCGTTCTCACCGATGATAACCGGTACACCCACATACATGTCATCCAGGCCGTATTGGCCGCTAAGGTAAGCCGCGCACGGCAGCAGGCGGCGTTTGTCTTTCAAATAGCTTTGCGCCATTTCAATGGCGCTGGTTGCCGGGGCATAAAAAGCAGAACCTGTTTTCAACAAACCTACGATCTCTGCGCCGCCGTCACGGGTGCGCTGCACGATCTGGTCGATCTTTTCCTGTGTGGACCAGCCCATTTTAATCAGATCGGGCACTGGAATGCCTGCCACTGTTGAGTAGCGCGTCAGCGGCACCATGGTGTCGCCGTGGCCGCCCAACACAAAGGTTGTTACGTCCTGCACTGAAACATTAAACTCGTCAGCAAGGAAATGGCTGAAACGCGAACTATCCAACACACCGGCCATGCCGCATACTTTGTTGCTTGGCAGCCCGGAGAATTTTTGCAGCGCCCAAACCATCGCATCCAACGGATTGGTGATGCAGATAACAAAAGCGTCCGGCGCGTTGGCTGCGATGCCTTCGCCGACAGATTTCATCACTTTCAGGTTGATGCCCAGAAGATCATCGCGACTCATGCCCGGTTTGCGGGCCACACCTGCGGTCACAATCACCACATCAGCACCTGCGATATCAGCGTAATCATTGGCACCTTTCATGACGGCATTATAGCCTTCAACCGGAGACGACTGCGCCAAATCCAACGTTTTGCCCTGCGGCAAGCCTTCAACAATATCAAAAAGAACAACGTCGCCCAGCTCTTTAAGAGCCGCGAGGTGTGCCAAGGTGCCACCGATTTGACCGCCGCCAATCAATGCAATTTTATTACGTGCCATGAATATGCTCCAGCGAATGCGCCGCCGCCCGGGCAGGGCTGATACGACCTGAATAAATTAGAATAATGCCGCTGGTTCCTAGCGTGTTTGCCATGCTGAAACAAGCGATGAATCTGCTCCTGATAGCCCGCCAGCCCAGACCCCTAACCAAGTCGAAAAAACCAGCGCGTTTGCTATGAAACTTTAGCTTACAGAATTTTACTAAGCCGTAAATGCCAAATTCCCTTTTTAGGCAGATTTCCGCCGAATTTCGGCTATTCGCCTCGCAATTTCCGCGAACCAATCGCCGTGATCATAACGCAAGCGTATCAATTTTAGCCGCGCGTGCTTCTATTCCTATCCTGATAGGGTTACCAATTCGCTAACGATAGCACTTAAGCCAGCGCGCAGTCGCTATTGTATACGGCCAATTGCAAGATGGTTGGCTCTGGCATAGGATTGGGTTCAATGGATACGAGGCACTTATGAAAATCACCGACGAAAACAACACCTCTCCAGTAACGACAATCGTGCGTCATGCTATACAGCCGGGCAAGATGGTTGAATTTGAAGCCTGGTCAAAACGTATCCGTACCGCTTGCCGCACCTACACGGGTTATCTGGGCTCGGAAGTTATCAAGCCGGTAGACGGCCAAGGCACTACTGTTACCAGCATTTTCCGGTTCAGTTGCTATGCTACTCTGGAAGCCTGGATGCAATCGGGTGAGCGACAAACCTTGCTGGGCCAAACCGATGAGTTTAGCGCAGGCCCACTGGAAGTAAGCCAGTATGAAAGCCTGGAATATATGTTTCCGCTCAATGCAACGACCGGCAAACCGCCCAGCCGCGAGAAAATGGCAGCTGTTACTTTCGCCGGGCTGGTCGCGCCGGTGTATTTTGTGCCGCCGCTGGTGATTGACTATATTACGCAGGAACCGCTTCTAATCACCGTTACTTCGCTGGCGATCATCACGCCGCTGATGGTCTATGCCATTATGCCGATTTTGACCCGCATCGCGAGGCCTTGGCTGAACCGGTAAGGGTTAACGGTTAACGGCGCACCAAGCCGACCGGGCTGGAAGCTGGTCGAGCAAGCCTTATTTCATTGGGACCTTATTTCATTAGGGCCTTCAATTCGGTGCAAATTACGCATTCCAGCTTTCGGTCATCATGAATTTTTTGCAAAGTGGCAATATGACTGTTAGCTGCCTCAACAGCGCCGCTTCGGGCTGCCATTTCTGCACGAAACACAAACACGTCAAACGCTTCCTTGCCAACGCCGCGCGCATACCAATCCACGGGCCAACCGTCAAAATAGGCGTCCGCATCTGCCAAAGCCGCAGACAAATCTCCCAGTGAGCGCTTCGTTGCTGCCCGGTTCACCAAGGCTGATCGACGCGTAGGATTATCTTTTGACGGAATTACGTTTATTACAGCGGTAAAATCACTGATCGCGGCTTCAAAATCCCCCGCGCCCGCTTGCAATTGGCCGCGTTTGAAACGCAGTGAAATCCGGTTTTCAAGCGGGGTGGTGGAAAGCGATAAAGCGGCGTCCAACAGCCCAAGCGCGTAGGCGTGATTATTGGTTTGCGACAGCCAATCTACTACAGGCGATAAATAGGCAAGTTGGACATGGTTTGTCCGTTTTGCCGTATCGGCTGCCCAATCGTATCGACTGTAAAAGTCCGACCCCTTTGCACTGGCTGCTGACAGGAACTTTTCATAGCCAATCTCAGCCTGTTTCATGGTTATTATGCCGTCTTTCACCCGACCAAGGGATATTTGGTACCCAATAACCTTGGACATTACACTGTGCCCCTGCCCGCTGCCATAAAGTACCTGCCCAAGGTCAAGCGCTGTGAACACCGGCGGGTAAGGGGCTGTCGCAGCGATAGCCTCAAAGCTTGCAAGTGCTTGGGCATTGTCCTTGTTGGCTTCAAAATATTCCCCGCGCAGTCGCAGCGCTAATACCCGGTCTGCACCCGGTAGCCGCCTGCCTGCTAGGCAATCATTCAGATTGGCAAGATAGTTTTCCTGAGACTTGGTCGTCAGCACTGCACAGCTCTTGCGCCAATATAGCGCGCGTTGAAGCCGCAGCGCTTCTTTCGCGGCGTGTGATTTCCTTTTAGCCGTATCCAGATTTGCACTGGTAATATAGGCATTGATTGCAGCCACCTTATCGCCGCGCTCTTCCAGCGCCCTCCCCCGGCGCGAATACAGTGCTTTATCTTTCTGCGCCCAGCGGTACGCTTTTATCATGCGGTCTGACTCGCGGATATAATCCCGCCTATTGCCCAACAACCAGATGATATCGAGAATTTTCCCGTTCATGTATTTTAGATCGTCAGCGGGCCATGTCCTTGCAGAAACCGTGCGCCGGTAGAGCCCCAATGCCTCCGCGTTCTTGCCTTGTGCGTTCACGACATCCGCCAACATTTTGTAGGTTATGCCGCGCCTATTAGCGTCGCTCTCATTTTTGAGGCAGTTTCTGAGCCTGCTTTCAAAATTCTGCTGTTTGGCCTTCGGCATGTTCGCGACCGCGTCACCGAAACCGTGATACTTACGGATTTCATCGACAATATAATTATAGTCACTGACGCAATTTGTTGCGGCTTGCGCAGGCACCGCCGTAACGCCTGCCCAAAAAAGGGCCAAACTCATGCTTGCTACAAGTGATGCTGATTTACTCATACGCATACCGCCCTTTGTTCCTTTCAGGACTTTAGCCACATGAGTCGCTTATGGCAATTCTCTGGTACTTAACGCCGTTTTCTGCGCTTGAGCCGCTTTTTCTGCTCCCGCTTTGAAAGGCCTGTCAGGTCTAGTGGGCCGCCTTCAAAGGCATCAAGTTCAGGCCAGTCAATATCCACCCATGGGTTTTCACAGTGCGGCGCGATATGAATAATTGAAGCGTAACCATGGACGGAAATCATGCCGCCCAGCAAGCTTTCAAAAGTCGTGGGCGAAACCATGCCACCGAATGTATTTTCGCCGTCTTCAAGAAACTGCGCATCCGGCTCCCAAACGCCGGTCCGCTTGTCCAGTTTTTCCAAGTCTCGAAATTTAAGGGTCCAGCGGTCATCTTCAACAGACAGGCCAACCACAGTGCCACGGCCAATATATTGGCCTTGTTCATGCAAGAAAGGCCGCTCGCCAAGCTCCAATGTAGCGATCGCTTCAAACATGAGATATTCCGGCTGTCTCATAGCAAAACGTCCTTTCATTTTGGACCAATCGGGAACCACTCCAATTGCTCGGGAAGCGGATCAGCGGAAAAATCTATATGCAGAACACGGCGTTGTTCATTCAAGGTTGACCGGTTTGAGGCGTGCAAAATAGTGCTCGACATGGCCCAAATATCACCAGCATTGGCGGTGCAAATATGCTCGCGTAAATTTTATGCAACCTTAGCTGCGTCAGCCGACTGCACCCTGCCAATTCGGTGCGACCTTCCGCTATCCGGATCGGGCCAGCGTCAAGCGGGCAAGGATCGATGTGCACTTTCAGTGTGACCATATTTTCCAGCAGCGAGATCGGCGGTTCCACATGATGAACGCCGTCCTTAATCGACCATGTATCGTATCCGTTCAGCACATGTTTTGACCGAACCGGAATAGTCCGGTCCTGATGCCACGGCGTTGACCAATTGTTGCTGTTGGTTTTGTTGAAAAACACTGCCCGAACCGCTTTTGCGCCAGTACCCAACAAGCTGCGTGTCAGTTTCATCAGACTTCCATTGCTAATAAGCAACGGCCGCAGGGTGTCGTCAAGAACTCGCCGGCCAACCGAAGAAATTTTGAGCGCAGCGCTTATCTGGTCTAGTTCAGCGAGTTCATATTTACTAAGCCAATCAGGGAAACGCCGTATCCCCATGGGGTCGTTCTGGAGCGTCGGGGCCCTATCACCAGTTGATGCAATATTACTGATCATCTGCTTTTCCGTGCCCGCGGTGAAGATAGTTTTCTGATTGCATTTCAATCAGCCGGGACACGGTGCGCTCAAATTCGAAACTGCCATCCCCAGCGGGGTACAGATCAGCGGGCGAAACTTGTGCCGAACATAGGAATTTCACGCCGTGCTCATAAAGCGCATCAATGAAAGTGACAAAGCGCTTGGCTTCATTGCGTTTCTCGCGCTCCAACTGCGGGATCGCCACCATGATAACCGTGTGGAAGGCACGCGCGATTGCCAAATAATCCCCTGCCCCCAAAGGGCTAGCGCACAGGCGTTTAAAAGAAAACACCGCAACCCCGCGCGCGGCCTTTGGCACAAACAGGGTGCGGCCCTGGACGGTTAATTCGCCGGTTGGTACCTTGTCGCGGTCTTCCACGTTACGGTCAGTCAGGCGAAAGAAAGCTTCGGATAACTTCGCGGTGCTGGCAGCGTCTACCGGGGTGTAGTAGGTTTCAACGCCCTTGAGACGTTCATACCGGTAGTCTGTGGGGCCATCGAGCGTCAGCACTTCAAATGCCTGCTTGATCATTTCGATAACCGGCAAGAACAGTTGTCGGTTCAGCCCGCCCTTGTACAAATCATCCGGTGGTCGGTTGGTGGTGGCAACAATGATAACTCCGCGCTCCAGCAATTCCTTGAACAGCCTGCCCAAAATCATCGCATCGGCGATATCGGTAACCTGCAGTTCGTCAAAACACAAAAGCGTGGCTTCGGCCGCAATTTGGCGCGCCACCGGCGGAATGGGGTCATCTTCGCTTGCGCGTCCACCCAAAGCCGCGCGTTCCTTGCCCGACAGACCCCGCCATACTTTCATGCGGGCATGAATATCCAGCATAAATTCGTGGAAATGCACCCGGCGCTTAGCCTTCAAGGGTGCCACCTCAAAAAACATATCCATCAACATGGATTTACCGCGGCCAACGCCGCCGTATATATAGATACCTTTTGGCGCTGATTTATCGCCGCCTGACTTGCGGAAAAAATGTGCCAAGCGCCAGTTTTTAATCGAAAGGCCAATGCCGCGCCCGGCAATTTCGGGGTAATCTTCCAGTTCGTTATGCAAACGCTGAAGGCGGTCAACCACGCGTGCCTGATCCGCATCGGGGCGAATTTCACCGTCTTGTTCCAGCTGTTTGTAGGCGGCAATGGGGCCGGTTACTGACACTGTTGCTTAACCCTTATAGTGGCTTCTATTTCGTGCCTAGCACGAGCGAGCGTCGTCGCCAATTCCAAAGCGACACAAGCGAAAGAAAAAACAATCCAAAGAAAAATCATATCAGGCTCGCAAGTTTGCAGCGTTGGCCTATCTGTATGCTAAAGCAGATGCAACCGACGGCACCCATACCCAGTGAAGGACACCAACATATGAACAAGGCGCGTATTCACAGCATCCCGGGGGTCAAAAACTTCCGCGACATGGGCGGTTACACAAGCAAAGATGGCCGCGCACTCGCACATAAGCGCCTGTTCCGGTCCGGCCATTTTGCCGAGGTAGACCCCGCAGCCGCGCAAGAAATTGCTGTGCATAATATCACCACTGTGGTTGACTTTCGTTCACAGCCGGAAAAAGACCGCATGAAAGTTACCTGGCACGCGCCCTGGAAGCCGCGTTATGTGGAAAACCCCATCGGCGGCAATGCAGCCGCATGGATTAGCGAACTGTTTGAGCGGGTGGCAAACGCCCCCTTCCCGGCGGACGAATTGCACGCCCAATTTATTCTGGCGTTTCAAACCATCCCTATCGGCAACGCTGATGGCCTCAAGAAACTTTTCGACGTGCTTATCGACGACAATGACGGCGGCGCAGCCCTGTTCAATTGCACCGCAGGCAAAGACCGCACCGGCATCGCCGGAGCCCTGATCATGACAGCGCTCGATATGCCTGAAGACGCTATATTTGCAGACTTTTTACTGACCAATGAGGCCGTTGATCTGGAAGCCCGCGCTGTGGATGTGGCCGATCAGGTTAGCGCAAAAATTGGCCGCGAGGTCAGCGCTGAGGCGGTTTACCCGCTGATCGGGGTAGAACCGGACTTTCTAAAAGCAGCCTTTGCTGTAATGGCAGAGGAGTTTGGGTCGGTTGACGATTATCTAACCAATGCAATGGGCCTGAGCGCTGAACGTCGCAGCCTTCTCAAATCGCGCTTCCTCACCTAAATATCATTTTTCGGTATCGAGTAGGCTGATACAATCTGGTCAGCTCGGTTACGGCTTGGCAAAAAATGCGGGGGTGGCCTCCAAGTCAGGTTCTATCGACTTTACTTCTAGATACGAAAGCCTCTCTCCCTTTTTTAGGTCCCACTGACTATGAGAAAATGGAAAAAGAACACCGCCAACACGGTGGAAATCCGACCAGCGTTCCTCAATGTTGATTTGTGCCGCATCAAGGGTGGGATGCAAAGCCCGAGTGGTACGCGCGCGCTCTACCAGAAACGAACCACTGTTTACATAATACACAATGTCAGTGCCGAAAGTTGTTACCACTCGCACCTGATAATAGGAAACTCCGTCAATGATATCACAGCCCAGCTTGGTTACAGTTGCGCCCATGTCCCTCATATCATGCAGACCGTAGAGAAAGATTGGTGAGTGCGCGGCCTGTGCCAATCCTTTATGAGCATCGCCCACAACAAATACAGGCACCGGGTTGCGCTCCAAGTTTTCCCATGCACGCTTGCCGTCAAATCCTTCAACGGTTACCACACCGTCCGAATAGGTTGCCGTTATCAACATAAAACCCGGCTTCATGATCCGATAGTCAAAATCCGGATTCCATTTGCCTTCATAGTTTTTACTTCTAATCCGCAGGGCTGTTAATTGTGCAAGCGCTGCCTTGCCGCGCGCGGCGCTGGTTTGGTTCAGTAGTTCGTCGAGGGCAAGCGTACAATTCGGCGCAGTCGCGTCCGCTTTTACTTGGCTGCCACTTGCTAATAAGCCTATGGATGCCGCCAGAATTAGGCTGCCAAATTTCATCGAAGTAGCTGTCATTTTTGGTATCCTTTATTTATTGCTCCACTAAAAATTGGAACCGGATACGGCGATAGCAACACCTATTCGGCGGACTGGCTGCCAAAGCGATGAAGTACTTCACATGAACGGTAGATGGGCGATGAACGGGAAGGTCGTTTGAGGTTAGGCCCCCTGATCGAGGCTAAATGCGCCCGTGATTGCTTTTTCATAACTGCGGCCGGACGATACGGTAACATCGTCACCCAAATCAATTTCGAACTCGGCCTTTGGGCGACGAACAATATTTCGGACAAAGCTGCGGTTGATCATCACGGACCGGTGGATACGCAGGAACAACGATGGGTCCAGTTGTTTTTCCAGATCACTGATATAGCCCCGCCGCATATGACGGCTCCCGGCGTGCAGGATTTCCACGTAATCGCCCGCAGCCTTGATGCAGACGATACCAGAAACGTCGAGTATGCGCCGACCTCGTTGGTCATCAACCGCTAGGGTTGTCACAAAAGTCTCCTTTTCAGGAGCTCCAAACAGTGGCGCATCAATACGTAGCAAATATATTAGGCTCCATACCAACATGAGCAGGGAAAAATTAAATGCACCACTGAAAATATAGGCCACCGTCAACGACTGTCGGTCGTCGCCGAGCTGCAAAAACGTGATGGGGTTAACACTGAGCGTACATAAAAATCCGGTAATGACCGACACAACGATGGCCGGCAACAACATGGCACGAAAACGACCGATGAAAAGGCGCTCATAAATGAAGGCAAGAAAAAACGTGGAAAGAAACCCGGCGATCGTCAGGTAAATATTTCGCACCAGTGCGGCATCTGGCTGCATTTGAGATAACCCAGAAAACAAAAGCGCTATTCCAGCCACCAGCCAAAACACCACCTGAAACCTTAGAAACCGTGGTTCACCAAACGTCATGGAATAATTCTATCCTCAGCTTTACCGTTCGACCATTACTTTCTTGATTTTCGCGCAGGCAAAAAATGTATGCTGCTCCTACGACCCCGGGGCTACCCAGACAATCGGCTATGCGCCGGTTAAAAACCGATCAATCGCCGCCGAACATTGCAAATACTTCAGCGCCGGTCATCTCTTCGGTTTTGTCTGCAAAAGTATAATAAGGCGGTTTTTTGTCGATAAAGACCTGCATGTTCATAGCTAGTTCGCTTTGGTCATCCAATAGGCCAACTGCCATCATGGTTTGGCCGGTTCCTTTGAGCCGGTAAAACAGGTTGGACCCGCAGAGGGCGCAAAAGCCACGTTCCGCCCAATCTGAGGAGGAATAAACCGAGATATTCTCTTCGCCTTCAAAGCTGACGTCAGTACCGCACTCAACCTCCAGAAACGGGCCGCTGCCCCATTTCCGGCACATGGCGCAGTGGCAGGCACCCACATGCGGGCTTGCCGATTTAGCTGTAAACTTTACCGCGCCGCACAAGCATTTGCCGCTTGCTTCAATTTTGTCTGTCAAATCGTATCTCCATTCCGATTTTGCATGACCGGTTCGATCATTCGGCAGTTTGGTGAAGAATACAAGCCCAACACTCGCGGCGTGCCGACTATCCTAACCCACTTTATCTCGGATATGTTTACCTACCAGATAGTTGATCGTGCCAGATTGTTTAAGTTTCTGAATAGCTTCATTTACCTGCGGCAAAAGCCTTACCCAATCTCGGTGAACCCGAGCTCTGAGCAAAGTGCGCGACCATACCGGCCCCAGCGCCAGAGGGCGCGGGTTTCTTCGTTGATTACGCACAAACTCCAGCCGGAGTGCAAAGGTGATATCTGCCTTGCCCGAAACAACAAAATCGAAGGCATCTTCAATTGTCTCGACCGCGACAGTTTCGCCGAACAACTCTTCCTTTTCGTAGCTAAAACCCTTCACTACGGCAACTCGGTATCCAGAAAGTTCACCCACGACCGGCACATCATATCGGTCTCCGTCCCGAATAATCATATGATTGCTTTCTGAGAAAATAGGGTCTGTATAAAATTGAACTTGCTGTTCGTCACCGCGTGTCCGCCACTCGGGGATCGAACAACAGTCCAGGCCAACTTTGCCCTCGACGAAGGCCGAACGAGCCTGATCATTGGAAAATGTATGATACTGCGCCTGGATGCCAGCTTCTTCGATAATTGCTCGCCAAACTTCGGTAAAAACACTGTCGTTCAGCGTGGCAACGGGCACGTAGTCTTGTCTAGCAAAAGCCAAATCATCGACAGAAAATAGATAGAAGAAAAGAAAACCAAATAGTCGGCGAGCCATCATTGCCTCATTTCCTTCAACTCAATACAGGGCCTGCCCCTATCTCTATTTCCTTAATAAAACCTACCCCTGCCGCTCAACCATCATTTGCTTGATCTCGGCAATCGCCTTGGCAGGGTTCAAACCCTTCGGACAAGCGTTAGCGCAGTTCATGATGGTGTGGCAGCGATACAGACGAAACGGATCTTCAAGGTCATCCAACCGTTCGCCGGTAGCATCGTCGCGGCTGTCGATCAGCCAGCGGTAGGACTGCAATAATACCGCAGGGCCCAGATATTTGTCGTCGTTCCACCAATAGCTGGGGCAAGATGTCGAACAACATGCGCACAATATACACTCATATAGGCCATCCAGTTTTTCCCGGTCTTCATGGCTTTGAAGCCGTTCTTTTTCCGGGGTCGGGCTTTGGGTCTGCATCCAGGGTTTGATCGACGCATACTGCGCATAAAAATTGCTCAGGTCAGGCACCAAGTCCTTGATAATTTCCTGGTGCGGCAGCGGTGTTATCGCCACGTCACCTTTTGTATCTTCAATAGCTGTGGTGCAGGCCAGGCCGTTCTTGCCGTTGATGTTCATGGCGCAGGAACCACACACACCCTCGCGGCACGACCGCCTGAAAGTAACCGAACTGTCCATCTCGTTCTTGATTTTGATTAGCGCGTCCAGCACCATGGGACCGCATGTGTCCATGTCCACTTCAAAAGTGTCCATCTTCGGGTTTTCACCGTCATCCGGATTCCAGCGATACACATGAAACGGTTTTGTGTTGGTGGCGCCGTCAGCCTTTACAGTTTTGCCTTTGCCAACAACGGAGTTTTTGGGAAGTGTAAATTCAGCCATCTGTCATTCCCTCCCTAATATACCCGAGCTTTTGGTTTGATATAGTTGACTTCTTCGGTGAGCGTATAATCGTGAACAGGCCGCTCACCCAGCGTAACCTTCTTGCCGTCAAGCCAGGATACTGAATGTTTCATCCAGTTTACATCGTCACGGTCAGGGTAATCTTCCTGCATATGCGCGCCGCGGCTTTCCTTGCGGGCTGCAGCGCTGTGCATGGTAAGCACCGCCTGGCCCATCAGATTGTCCAGTTCCAGCGTTTCAATCAGATCACTGTTCCAAACCAATGAACGATCAGTTGTTTTAACGTCGGCAAGACCGGTTGCGATCTCGTCGATCTGCTCAACACCTTCCGCGAGCACTTCGTCGGTTCTGAACACCGCGCAGTTTGTTTGCATCGTACGCTGCATCTTCAACCGCAGGTCAGCAGTTGATATGCTGCCGTCTGCATAGCGGGCCTTGTCAAGGCGGCCCAGCGCCATGTCAGAATAGCCTTCCGGCAACGGTTTCTGTGTGGCACCAGCTTTAACCAGTTCAGGCACACGCTTGCCGACCGCACGGCCAAACACCACCAGGTCAACCAGCGAGTTGGACCCCAGGCGGTTCGCACCGTGAACCGACACACATGCGGCTTCACCGATAGCAAACAAGCCGGGCACAACATTGTCCGGGTTATCTTTAGTGGGGTTAATAACCTCGCCGTGATAATTGGTTGGAATACCGCCCATATTATAATGCACAGTCGGTAAAATAGGGATCGGTTGCTTGGTAACATCAACACCGGCAAAAATTTTCGCACTCTCGGAAATGCCAGGAAGACGCTCATGCAATACTGCCGGGTCCAGATGATCCAGATGGAGGTACATATGGTCTTTATCAGGCCCAACGCCTCGGCCTTCTCTGATCTCGTTAGAAATCGACTGGGATACCACGTCGCGGCTGGCAAGGTCTTTGGCTGACGGTGCGTAGCGTTCCATGAAGCGCTCGCCTTCCGAATTGATCAAAATACCGCCTTCACCGCGCGCGCCTTCTGTAATCAAAACACCTGCGCCGTATATGCCGGTGGGATGAAACTGGATAAACTCCAGGTCTTGCAAGCTAAGCCCGGCGCGCAGCACCATGCCGCCGCCGTCACCGGTGCAGGTATGCGCTGACGTTGCAGAGAAATAGGCGCGGCCATAGCCGCCAGTTGCCATCACAGTAGCTTGCGCCCGAAACGCATGCAGTGAACCATCTTCCATATTCATGGCGATAACACCGCGGCACTCGCCGTTTTCCATGATCATGTCGATGGCAAAATATTCGATGTAAAAGTCGCTGTCGTGTTTAAGCGATTGTTGGTACAGCGCGTGAAGCATGGCGTGGCCGGTTCGGTCAGCGGCAGCACAGGTGCGCTGGGCCGCTGGGCCTTCGCCGAATTCGGTGGTCATGCCGCCGAACGCGCGCTGGTAAATCTTGCCTTCCTCGGTGCGACTGAAGGGAACACCATAATGCTCCAGCTCGTAAACCGCAGCCGGTGCTTCGCGCACCAGATACTCGATGGCATCCTGGTCACCAAGCCAATCTGACCCTTTGACCGTGTCATACATGTGCCACTGCCAGCTATCTTTGCCCATATTACCGAGCGATGCGGCAATGCCGCCTTGCGCCGCAACCGTGTGGCTGCGGGTTGGAAATACTTTGGTGATGCAAGCTGTTTTCAGGCCGCTTTCCGCAAGCCCCATAGTTGCACGAAGGCCAGCGCCGCCAGCGCCGACAACAACGGCATCATAGGTATGTAATGTAATGGGATAGGCGTTCGACATAATAACTTAGCCCCCAAACGCGATACGAAGAATTGAAAAAATACTCAGCGCAGCAATTAATACGCAGCTGAATGTCAAGGCGATCATGCTGGCGAACTTAGTGCCGGGATCATAAACATAATCCTCGATCAGCACCTGTAGCCCAAGCCGCATATGATAGACCATATTGGCGACAAACAGGATCATGAGCACAGAGGCGATTGGCTGCTTGAGCCAGGCAACCCATTCCGCGTGGCCCTTGCCGGCGTTACCAACAAATGACACAACAAAAAAGATAACCAGCGGGATATTGGCTATAGCCGTAACCCGGTGCGTCAACCAATGATGGGTGCCGCCTTTGGCCGAACCAAGCCCGCGCACTTTGGCGATAGGTGTTTTCATGTCTTTCATATCAAAGCACTCCCATCACTTTATAGGCGGCGTACCAGATGCCCAGGGTAGCGACGATTGAAAACACAAAGGTCGATTTGGCCGTTAATGCATTGATCTTCAGGTCGTACAAGCGGCCCATGTCCATAAACAGGTGACGGATACCGCTGGCCAAATGCTGCATTAAGCTAAAGGTGATACCAAACAGCACCAACCGCCCCATCCAGGAGCCTGCATAGTCTTGAACAATTGAAAAATAGTCATGTCCGGTCGCGAGCGCCACTAACCACCAGGTTAGCAGAATAGCGCCGAATGCAAGCGCAGACCCGGTTGCGCGGTGAATGATGGATACTGCCATAGGAGCAGCCCACCGATAAACCTGAAGGTGAGGAGAAAGCGGGCGGTTCGCCTGTGCCATATTTAGTCCCCTGATTGTGTCCGTTTGCGGGTTTGATGCCGCGGCGGAACTTTAGTGCGGAAAAATAATCTTGGCCCTCTATCGCCGTATAAACAAGCGATAGTTATATTCGGACACAGGTTTAGCTTGCCTTGGCCTTACACCGCAAGCCCGTAATGCAACAATGCCAAGATATGTACTCACATTATCTTTATGTAACCTTTCCAAGCCTCCCGTCATTAAGCTCAAAGGGTTGAAAATTTGTAAAATTTTACGTGTTGCCTCAACACAATTTACCCGTCTATATTCCGGGCAGGGCTAGTTACAATCTACAGGGGGTTCCACATGAAACGGCTATCTGCTGTGCGGCTGATTACGGCTGCGCTTGTAAATGTAAGTTATTTGTTTTTGGGAGCATCGGCTGCACAGGCACAATATGCGACACCCGCAGACATTCCGGCGGAAGTTTTCGCCGCGCTGCCAAATGTAAGCTTGCTGCGACAATCTCCTAACGGCGAGAAAGTGGCGTTCATGTCAAGCATTCAGGGCCGGAAGGTTGTTATCATCCAAAAGCTGGATGGCAGTGACCGCTACATCCAGCCACCAAGCGGCGATGCGGACATTTCACACTTTTTCTGGGCAAACGACGACCGACTGTTGGTTGTTTATGAAGTCTTGGTAGTTCGCGCAGAATATACTGGTTTCAGGAACACCGAAACAAGGCTAATTGCGGTAAATGCCGACGGCTCCAAATTGAAGCCTATCATTCTACCCAGCAAACTTAGAAATTCAGCGGATCGGAATAGAACCCATCCAAATCCGATGTATCAAGACAATATCATTGACCTTTTGCCCGACGAGCCAAACCACATCCTAGTGTCTCTGGACGCTGATTTCGACAACCGCGCCGAGGTACGAAAAGTCGATATTCGGAACGGAAAATTTAGGCAAATCCATGACGGATTTCGCGGCGTTCAAAGCTGGAGCACCGATTCAAATAACGAATTGCGCTTCGGTTGGGGCACAGACCGCGGGAAGTGGGTAGGATATTGGCGCAACGCTGACAATGAGTGGAAACAGGTTACCAACGAAGATTGGTTTAA
>JAJFIU010000007.1 GCA_021774695.1 Alphaproteobacteria bacterium
AAGCCGGGGCGCGTCGCATACCATGGGTGCAACGATGGCCGGGAGACCAACTACCAACAGAGAGTTGGCGATATTGGAGCCGACAATGTTACCGAGGGCAAGTGTAGGTGAGCCTTCCAAAACGGCGTCTATCCCAACAACCAGCTCTGGTGCGGATGTGCCAATCGACACTATAGTCAGGCCAATGACGAGGGCAGATACGCCAGCTCTATGAGCGAGGGATACGGCGCCGCGTACCAAAAAGTCTCCGGCAACTACTAACAATACTATACCGGCTACAACTTCTAAATACGCCATGCAGCAATCAAATCCTTAACACGCGGGTGTGCCGGGGCACAAATGTTACAAGGTTATATAAGAGCCTCTAGCCCCAAAAACCAGACCATATCTGTAAAAAAATTCTGTGATCACGATATTGCTATTACCTCAGTACCCTCGTTGCCGGTCCAGAACATTCTCTGGTTGTTGCCCGGCTTCGATTTTTTTGATGTTTCTTGCCACATATTCGGCGGCGGTTTCGGGGCGCGTGATCGACGCGATATGGGGCGTGATGTTTATTTTTTCATGGTCCCATAGTGGATCATTTGCGGCCAGCGGTTCTTGCGCGAAAACATCCAGCGTCGCGCCGGACAAATGCCCGTTGTCCAACAGGGCAACAAGGTCGTCCAGATCAATCAGTGTGCCGCGTCCAACATTGATGATTGACGCGTGTTTTGGCATTAAAGACAAGGTGTTAGCATTCAACAGGCCTGTGGTTTCAGGCGTGGAAGGCAATAGGCCCACCAGTATGTCGGTTCGCGCCAAAAAATCGTTAAACTGGTTAGTGCCGGTGAAATGCTCAATGCCGTCTTCGGCGGGTTTTGCGGTCCGTGACCAGGCGGCAAGCCGGTAGTCAAGTGGCCTTAACGCCTGTGCACACGCTATACCCAGCGCGCCGTAACCCAGTATGCCCACGCGGACATTTTTGGCTCGTGGTGGAAACAATCGCTGCCACTTGTGCTTGCGCTGCGCGACCAGCATACGCGGCATAAAGCGGTGATGCATCAGCACGGTCATCAACACGAACTCTGCCATACCTTCCTTCAGCCCGTTATCGCTCATGCGGATGATGGGTAGGTCGGCAGGAAGATCAGGGTCTCGGGTCAAATGGTCGACCCCCGCACCCAACGAAAATACCGCGCGGATATTTGGGTATTTTGCAATCAACCCCAGCTCGGGTTCCCAGGCAAATGCATAGGCTGGGCCATCATCCGGGCTACCCCAGTTGGGATAGTCGCGAAAATCAACACCGGGCATGGCAGCCTCAAACGCTGGCCGCCAAACTTCCTTGCCCGGTTCATCCAGATAGAAAAGGATGCGTGTCATTTAACGCTTACTGCCAGTGTGTCATGGTGGCTGATGATAAGTTCGCGCAATAGAAAGCTAACGTCTGCGCGACTTTTAAACCCCGCTGCAATGGCGGCCGCATTGGCTTGTTCCGCTGTAACATCAGCAGGCACCGCATAACTTTGAAGGCTCTGATAGAAACCAATAGTGAAAATGTCGATGTCGGCACCAAAAATCACATCAAAAATCACATTTGGTTTTTGGCCAATACGTTCGATGAAATCATTCTCAATGGTGCGCTGTCGCATCAGCGCGGAATGTTTTCCCGCGCCCGCATTGAACATTTCAATATGATACAGACCTGCGCCATTGTTTAGCTTTTTTAGGCTGGTCCAGGAAGTTTCTGATCGTGCTAAAAACGAGTGCTCAAAATCAACGAGTTGGTCTATTGAATCCTCGTACGCTTGCCGGTCTTTTGTGCAGTTTTCACCTGCACACGCACCGCTTTGAAGGCCCAAAACCATTAGGTCCCAATGATTACCTTGGCTGTGGCGCATTAAAATAGGCGAGGCAATTTCCATCGCCACCCAATCGGCAGTTTTAACCAATTCAAGCAGCTTGGGGAAATTCCCGTTACCTGCCCGATATTGAGCAACCCAGTAATTTTCCGCAGACGCGATTGTGCTAAAACCAATCGCTACGAATAGTGTGATTATGAGTTTTCTGTACATTGCCGTGTCCCTATCTTAGCGGCCGGGCTTGCGCCGCACCGTGGAAAATTGCGTTGGTGAAAATCAGGTTGAGGCCGTCAAGGTATGCGCGAACCGTGGGGTCTTGCGTGAAACCAATAACCATTCCCGCGCCGCGGTTTTCAACCACCACAAACGGTTTGAACGCCAGTTGTTTGCGGTTTTCTTCCCACAGATAACCGCTGGCGAGCACTTCGTCTGCGCCCTTAAACCAAGCCACATTGGTGCCTGTATTTAGTTTGCTCGGCGTGTATATATCGCTGCCTCTGATCAACACATTCAGGCTTTCACTAACGCCCGATGCCAGCCAGTGATCTTTGTCCACGCTGGCTGCAGCGAAGGCACCAGGCACACTGTCTGGACGCTCGTCCGCTGGTTCAATCAGGCTTTTCATCTCATCAAGTGACGTGATCAGCTGGCCGTCTACAGTATTTCCTTCTGCCTTTTTCTTTTTGTCGGAACCATCGCCTCTGACTTGGTTTTCCCGTCGGATCGAAAGCAGGTTAACCTTTTCATCAGACAGATAGCGAAGCGCTGTTCCTGTACCAATTAATACGCCGCCGTTCTTTACCCATGCATCGAGCTTCTTTGCTCCAGGACCACCGAGGGCGCTGGCATAATTGCCGAAAGACGAGGGCATGATCAGCACTTGATAGCGGTCAAGCCGGGCGCGGTTGAAGTTGCTTGTGCGAATAACGGTCACCGGATAGCCGATCTGGCGCTCGATAACAAAACGCGTGTTGCCGGCGGCATATTGGCTGGTAGGGCTGTCCCACAGCATAGCAACCTTGGGCGCAGGCAGTTGGTTAACCGCGCGGCTACCAAGGTCCATGCCGGCATCAACCCAGCTGTTGTCAATGCCAACAACCTCAGCGCCGGTTTCCCGGGACAAGTCGGCAATCATTTCGCCCACATTATCAGGGTTTTTGGCCACATCCAAAATAACTGTGCCCGCAGAATAGGCGCGACCACCAAGGGTGAAACCCTCGTCGATGATTTTTACATTCAGTCCGGTGCGTAGGGCACTGGCAAGGAAACGGCCTGCAGCCATATCGCCCCATGGCACCAGATAAGCAACGCTTGCTGCGGTTGAGGTGACCGAGCCCGGGCCAATGCGGCCTGTTTCAACGTCGGCTGACGCAACGTCAACGGCGCGACCGCAGATGTCCATTTCCACGTTATACATCACTGGCAGTGACCAGGCGGTTACATCATAAATGTCGTGGTCGATGTTTTTCACACGGCGCCTTTCCTGCTCGGCGACAAAGCCAGCTTCCATGTCAACTTGTGGGTCCAACAGGGTGCGTATCATGCGTTTTCGCGGCTGTGCGGTATCGACAATATAAGAACCAGCGCCGTAATTAGTGCCGCAGGCTCTAAAGTCAGCTGTAGATCGGCTAACTTCGATACCTTGTTCGGTCAGAACGCTCGCCAGTTTGCGGTTGGCTGCTTTGTCACGTGCTGCCGGGAAAATATAGCTGCGGTTGGTGCGGTCGGCCCGGCCTTCTGCGATTGCGGTTTTCTGGTAATTGAAGAAATTTTGCAACAACGCCTGCCGGTTTGCAGCAGTGGTTTCAGCGGTGCCCATCGATGTGGTGAAATGCTGACGCACGGTTTTCGCGTACGGTAGTTCTGTACCGTCGTAGCGGCGGTATACCAGCCCGCGAGATGATGCTTGCTCGTATGTCATTGCAACTGCGCCGTAATAAGCGGGCCAACTGGCGCCGTAACCTGGGTAAAAGGCGTCATAAACATCGCGGGTGAAATATTCGAATCCGAATTTGTCGAACCATTTTGCGTTGGTTTTACCAAATAGAAACAGCGAATCGCGCTGGTCTTTTGCCAAATGCGGGTTAAACGGAATTGCTTCTGGTGCGAAATAATAGGTGGAATTGCCGCCCATCTCGTGCAGGTCAACATAAACAAGTGGATACCAGTCCAGCAGTGCTTTCACATGGCCCTGAGTTTCTGGCTGGGTTAGCGAGATAAAATCGCGGTTCATATCGAACATATAATGATTGGTGCGCCCGGACGGCCAAGGCTCGTTATGCTCGGCAGACGCAGGGTCACTGTCCGCCTCCAAACCCTTTGCGGTGCGGAACCGGTGAATGAAACGGTCGCGCCCGTCAGGGTTTTGCAGCGGATTAATGAAAACAACACTTTTACCAAGAATATCAGGTACACGGTCGTCGCCGCGTGCCGCCAGCAGGTGATAGGCTGTCATCATGGCAGCGTCGGTGGATGAAATTTCATTGCCGTGAATGCTGTAGGCAAGCCAGGTCGAGGCTGGCATGTCATTAATCAGCGCCGCCGCGTCTGCATCAGAGGTCACGCGAGGGTCACTAAGGGCTTTCATGTTTGCCTTGAAACTATCGAGGCGGGCGATATTTTCTTGGCTTGAGATAGCGATATAGATCAAGTCCCGGCCTTCCCATGATTGGCCGTACTTCATGATTCGCATTTTGCCCGGCACTTTTGCAGCCAGGGTCTCCATGTATCGCATCATATCACCGTGCGTGGTAATGCGCTGACCAGAGCTATAGCCAAGAACATCTTTGGCGGTGGGGACCGAAGGGTCATAGTTGGCGCCCGGCCAGTAATATTCGTTTTCCTGATTGCCGGCTGTATTAGCGGACTGCGCAAAAGATGTTGCACTGGTTGCGACTAGCGCCATTGACATTAGTGTAGCGGCGGCAACGCGAATGATAGACATGGACCCCTCCCAAAATAGATGCAGATCATAAAATGCAGGATTTAAGTCAGTAGTGTCAAATTGTACGCTTGAAAAGCCCAGAAGAATAACTTAACCGTGTGCCAAGATTTAAGCTAATAAACACAGCGCAAAAATAGCTGAGAGTTTCGCTTGATTTTTAAAAGGCCTGCCCTTATGGTGCGCGCCTTGATTTGAGGTGTTCACTCAGTGGTGGGCGTCGTTATTTAGCCCCGGCGATCTTTACTGAAGGCACCGGCGTTTGAGAAGGTAAGTAAAATGGCAGTTCCTAAGAGTAAAATCACCCCGTCGCGTCGTGGTATGCGTCGGTCACACGATGCGCTTAAAGCCGTGAACTTTCAGGAAGATACACACACTGGTGAATTCAAGCTTCGCCATCATATTGACCTGAAAACCGGTATGTATCGTGGTAAGCAGATTATCGAGCCAAAAGGCGACTATTAAGCTTTTAGCGCTTAGCGATATCGAATTTAAAAGGTGTTTCCGTTGGAAGCGCCTTTTTTATTGCCTAATTACCCGGTACGCTTGGCGATATTGGGTAATATGAATAGGGAACTTTAGATGATCAAAAATACCGTTTGCGCCTTGGCATTATTGGTTCTAGCGGCTTGCACCGTCCAAAATTCAGTCACCGGTCGATCGCAGTTCATCATTATTCCGGCCAGTCAGGATTCGGCACTTGGTCTTGAAGCGCTTAACGAAGTCAAGAAAACCACTCCTGTTGTAACCACTGGCCGCATGGCCGAGCGTGTGCAACGGATTGGCTTCAAAATCGCGACCATTTCAGACAAGCCTGACCTGGATTGGGAATTTATTGTTATTGACGAACAGGTTTTAAACGCATGGGCACTGCCGGGCGGAAAGGTGGCGGTATACCGTAAGATGCTGGATAACCTGAACGACCAACAACTTGCTGCAGTTTTAGGGCATGAGGTTGCCCACGCGGTGTTGCGGCACGGTGCGGAGCAAATGAGCAGGGCGCAGGCCCAGAATATGGCGATTATTGGCCTTGGTGTTCTTGTCAGTAGCCAAACCGAAGACGAGCAAACTGCACAGATGGCTATTGGGCTGGGCGCGTTGGCAGCAAAAGGATTTGTCGCGCTGCCACACAGCCGAAAAATGGAACTGGAAGCCGATCATATTGGCACCATTTATATGGCTAAGGCAGGTTATGATCCCAGAAATGCGATTACCCTGTGGCAAAAAATGGCCAGCCTCAAAGAAGGCGGTGGCGGTCAACCAACCTTCCTTTCCACGCATCCGTCGGATGACAAGCGTATTAATCGCCTGTCAGACCGGATGGACGAGTATTTAAGCTATTATCGCAGGTAGTTTGTTTTCAGGGCGCGTAATCCAGGCCAACGTCAACTGCGGGGGCTGACTGCGTGAGCCTGCCCACCGAGATGTAATCAACCCCGGTTTCTGCGATGGCGCGGATTGTATCCAGTGTTACGCCGCCGGATGCCTCGCACGGTATTCTTCCGTCAACTATAGCAAGCGCCTGCTTCAATACTTCAGGCAGCATATTGTCAAGCAGTAGGCTGGTTGCGCCAGCCTTTATTGCTTCAGAAACTTGTCCAAGCGTGTCGCATTCCACCTGAATTTTGGTGTGGCCAGCCGACAGGGCATCCATTACCGCCTTGGTAACCGATCCAGCGACCGCGATATGATTGTCTTTGATCATCACGGCATCAAAAAGGCCCATCCGGTGATTATGCGCACCGCCGCAGGTCGCCGCGTATTTGCCGAGTTGGCGAAGCCCTGGAATAGTTTTACGCGTATCAAGCAGCTTGGCATCTGTGCCTTCTATTGCCGCCACATAGCGCTGCGTTAACGTGGCGATGCCTGAAAGATGCTGCAGGATGTTGAGTGCGGTGCGTTCGGCCGACAAAAGGGCGCGTGCTTCGCCTGATATTGTTGCAATCGTGTCGCCCGCAGTTAAATGGTCACCGTCCTGCACAAGAAGTTCGACCTCTGCAGACGGGTCGAGATTGCGAAAAATGGGTTCAATAAGTGGAATGCCAGAAACAACCATGTTTTCCCTGGCGTTTATGGTGGCACGCAGTGTTGCTGCTGCGGGAATGACGGAGTTCGCTGTCACATCACCGGTTCCGATGTCTTCAGCGAACGCAGCGTCGATGAATGCATCTATTTGAGCAGTATCAAGCGGGAAAGTTGTCACTGCGGCGCACCCTATCTGTTAGGTAATTTCCGACAAGTCTTTTGCAGGACCAGTTGTTGGGCTCATTTCCAGCATTTTCCTGAGAGGCTTTTCTGCGGCAATACGAGTGTCTTCATCTAGATCGATTTCCGGACCAAGATCGCGTAAGCACAGATATAGCTTTTGCAAGGTGTTGAGCGCCATATACGGGCAGGTGTTGCAGTTGCAATTACCGTCGGCACCAGGGGCACCGATGAAGGTTTTGTGGGGAGCCGCTTTTTCCATCTGATGGATGATGCCAGGCTCGGTGGCGATGATCAGCGTTTCAGCTTCACTTTCCAGCGCAAATTTCAGGATTGAACTTGTGGAACCGGCATGATCTGCATGCTGTATAATAGCTTCTGGGCATTCAGGGTGCGCCAAAACCGGCGCATTGGGGTATTTTGCTTTCAGCTTGATCAGCTCTTTTTCACTGAATAACTCGTGCACAATGCAGGTGCCTTGCCAAAGAAGCATGTCGCGGTCCAGCTTGCGAGATAGAAACCCGCCAAGGTGCCTGTCCGGTGCGAAGATAATCTTCTGCTCTTCCGGAATTTGGCGCAGAATATACTCAGCGTTTGAACTGGTGACAATGATATCTGTCAGGGCTTTCACCGCAGCCGAACAATTGATGTAACTAAGAACCATATGATCAGGGTTGGCTTTAACAAATTTTTCGAACTCATCTGGCGGGCAACTGTCCTCCAGACTGCAACCCGCAGCCATGTCCGGTAAAACCACCGTTTTTTCTGGGCTGAGAATTTTGGCTACTTCCGCCATGAAGCGAACACCGCAAAAAACGATAACTTCGGCATCGGTTTCGGCAGCCCTGCGTGACAAGTCAAGGCTATCGCCGACAAAATCAGCAATGTCCTGAATTTCCGCAGCCTGATAATAATGCGCAAGAATGACGGCATTTTTTTCGTCACGCAGACGTTTGATCTCTGCGATCAAGTCTAGCGTTGGATCGACCGTCGAATTTGACATCAGGTTCATTAAGTTCTCCGAAACCCAGAATCTCTGCGAAACATCGGGTACATAGTTGTTAATGCCGCATATTTACAGGGCACGGGCGCTAAGTGCAATCAAGGATTTTTGAGGCTGGCACTATCAAACCTAAGCCAGCCTGTAGGCTACGCTGAGTGTTGGGTTTCCGTCGCAAATCACTTTTTTGTCGTCTACCATCGCAATCATATGAGCCAGAACTGAACGGGCGGCGGCCGGATGCAGGCGCTTGTCTATATCCTTATACATGCTCGCCACAAGTTCTTCGATCAATTGTGGTCCGCCCGCAAGATGCCGTAGAATTTGCCCTTCACGCATCTTGCGGTGCGTGATTATGCCGCGGATAAAGGGCTTGGGTTTCTCCACCCACGGGCCATGGGTAGGCGCGAGCCGTGCGGGCTCAAGCGCAGCAACCTTTCTGAGACTTTTAATATAGTCCTGCATGTCGCCGTCAGGCGGTGAAATCACAGTTGTAGCCCAGCCCATTATATGGTCACCGACAAACAAGGTGTTTTCTTCTTCTAGTAGAAAACACAGGTGGTTGGCGGTGTGGCCGGGGGTATGGACCGCCCTAATAGTCCAGCCGTCGCCGTGGAGTGTGTCGTTGTCGTTCAGTTTTTGATCGGGAATAAATGATTTATCAGCGCCCGCTTCCACTTCTTCGTCCATAAGACCACCGCGGCGACCTGTGCCGTGCTCACCGAAGCCATAAACGGTTGCGCCGGTTTGGCCCTTTAACCACTTGGCAAGCGGCGAATGGTCTACGTGGGTATGGGTGACAAGGATGTGACGCAGGTGTCTGCCGTCCAGCGCTTCTAACAATGCTTCGCCGTGGCTTATCATGGCCGGGCCGGGGTCAATAATAGCAGCGTCAGTGCCGCTGCCAATAATATAGGTGCCGGTCCCAGTGTAGGTGTAGGGACTTGGGTTTTCGCACAGTACTCGGGTGACGAGCGCAGACATTTTTTCTGCCTCGCGGTACCGCGCGGTAAAATCTTGTTTGAAAGTTGGTTTTTCGCTAGCAGACATCATTCACCCGTATGGCACCTATTTGGGTGCCCGGTCTCTAACATGGGGTCAATTTGAGGGAATGCAAAATAAAAACCGGCGACGCCTCGGTGGAATTGGGAAAGGGGGCGTCGCCAGCTTTTGTTTCGAGCAGGGTCCAATTGGCAGCAGGGCCCAAGTTTCGTGTTTCTCTTCCAGTGTTTGGTGGCAGCCAGAGCACCGGAAGTAATCCAATATTCGCAATCACCATGCCAAGATATTAAAGTGTTTAATATCAACCAGTTAATATGTTGCGTGTCGTGCTGTGTCCCAAATGTGAACAGTTTGATCCCTTATTGGTGCAGCTGTGGGTGTTTCAATTAGGGACATTTGGCAGAAACCCATGTTGCTGCCAAATATCCGCGGCTTGAGGGCTTGTGAGCCATGTCAGGAAAGCTTGGGCTGCCCCTTTTGCATCCACATGTCTATTTTGCGGCACTATCCCCACATACTCAATGGCAGGATAACTGGAAGCTGGAAGCTGCATTGCGGCACAGGCCAGCTCACTTTTGTGAGCATCAACGGCGTATACAAACCCCGGCAATCCGCCGCGTTCGGTCAACAATAGCGCAAGCCGCACATTTCCGGCGTAGGTCGCATTTTTTTCTACCGCGTTCCAGATGGCCAGTTTTTCAAGTGCGATTTGGGTATATTCGCCCGCTGGCGACACTTTTGGGTCTGCCATTGCAAACCTTTTGGATGCAAGAAACAGCTTGAGTGCCTGCGGATCATTTAGATTTGGATGTGCTGCGATGTTGCTGCACGGCAGGACCATCGTCAAACGGGTTTGTGCAACCACTTTGCCGGCAGTGGCCGAATGCCCGCGGTCAATCAGATACTGGATCCATTTTTGGTTTGCTGAAATGAACAGGTCAGCTTCAGCCCCGGCTTCAATTTGACGTGCAATGACACCGCTTGCTGCCAATGAAACTCGAACTTTGGTACCACTGGAACCGCCTTGCCAGGCGTTAGCGAGCGCGGGCATCACATCAGCAAGGCTGACAGCGGCGAAAACAGTGATAGGTTGCGGGTTGGCATTTGCTTTGTGCGCCAAAAGGTCCGTACAGGACAGGAGCACAAGCGCCGCGGTGATAACGCTGGCCCTGAAACTGCTCAAGCTAATGTTAATAGGCGCGGTCAATGCAGAAATCGACAACCTCGAGCATTGCCGATTTGGCACTATTGTCTTCAAAAATAGCCAATGCATCTTTTGCTATGTCTCCATAGTGGCGCGCCCGGTCCACTGTCGCAGACAATGTACCGTATTTTTGCAGCGTTGCCAGTGCGGCGGGCAAGTCTTCGTCGGTTTGGCGAACTGCTTGCATGGTTCGTTTCCAAAAATCGCGCTCTTCATCAGTGCCGCGCCGGTAAGCCAGAATAACCGGCAGGGTAATTTTGCCTTCGCGGAAATCGTCGCCGGTGTTTTTGCCCATTGTTGCCTGTTTGGACGAATAGTCCATCGCGTCGTCAACTAACTGAAAGGCAATGCCCAGGTTGCGGCCGTAGGCCTCCAACGCAGAAATTACTTCTTCGCTTCGGTCTGCGACCACACCAGCAACTTCGCATGCGGCGGCAAATAGCACAGCCGTTTTTGCAGTGATTACTTCCAGATATTTTTCTTCGGTGGTTGAAAGGTCATTCGCGGTAGTTAGTTGGAGAACTTCGCCTTCGGTAATCACGGACGATGCCGATGACAAAATCTTCAACACCCGCAAGCTGTCGCTTTTAACCATAAGTTCAAACGCGCGGCTGAATAGAAAGTCGCCAACAAGAACCGTAGGCTGGTTGCCCCAAATCAGGTTAGCTGTCGTTTTGCCGCGCCGCAGCGTGCTTTCGTCGACAACGTCATCGTGCAACAGGGTCGCGGTGTGAATAAATTCAACTGCGGTGGCTAGCCCAATGTGTCGTACCCCGTCATAACCAATCAACTTGGCGGACGCGAGGGTTAGCATCGGACGCAAGCGTTTGCCGCCAGAAGAAATCAGATGCCCGGCAAGCTCGGGGATGAGGGCAACCGGGCTTTGCATGCGAGACAGAATGGTCTCGTTCACCAGTGCCATATCGGCGTCAGTTACTTGTTGCAGCTTATCAATTGCTGACTGATTTGCGGTGTCGGTATTTCTTCCACGG
>JAJFIU010000061.1 GCA_021774695.1 Alphaproteobacteria bacterium
GTCGAAATTTGAGGAGACATTTTGCTCGTCTTTCTCGTAACGGTCATGGTGAAAGCAACCGGCGTGAAGTAAAGCGATATGATTGTGGAGAGCAACACGCCACCGGCGATGGACATGGCAAACGGCGGCCAAAAACCACCACCTTCGATAATCAATGGCAGGAAACCACCGAATGTCGTGGTGGTGGTTGAGATAATATGGCGGCTCGATTCCATCACAATCTCTTGAATGCGCTCAAGGTTACCGGCCATCGCCCGCTCATCCTGTTGGAGCGCTGTAAGGATAATGATGGCAGCGTTAATAGAAACACCGATAGACCCGATTACACCGATTAACGCGTTGATACCAAATGGATAAGCAAATATCTCCAGTGCGAGCAAGCTCATACACATGGACAAAACCGCAACGACGCCAGTGATTATCGATAGCTTAAAGCGGTTAAAGGTCAGAACGATTGTGGCAATGGTCAGTACAATGATCAGCCCTATGGGAGCCATCAAATTGTTAACTGTGCTATCGCGCTCGTCTGAATCCCCACCAACGTCAAACCTATAGCCGTCCGGCACAACAACCGGATCACGCTCTAACTCGTCCATAACAGCTTTAAGTGCCACCGCAGGTAAAATCCCGTTGGGCGTGAAAGCCTGAATGGTATTGGTACGTTCCCCGTTTTCACGGTTAATCTGACTTTCAGAAGGCTCAACTGTAATGGCGCCAAGAGCAGATAATGGAACCGCCTGATAGCGACCAGAACCGGGTACCCCAATAGGAATGTCAATTGACCGAAGCCGATCAAGCGACTGACGCCAGTCATCCTCGTACCGCACGCGTACAGGAAGCTCCTCTGTGCCCTCAAGCAGCGACCCACCGGACACGCCCTCCAGAGCGGCCTCTAAATGCTGCGACACCGCCGTCAGCGTTAACCCCGAGAAATTTACCTGGTCTTCGTTAGCAGTGAACACAAGCTTGGGGCTACCGCCCATAAAAGTCGCACGGGTATGCTCAATATAAGCCACGCGGCTCATGCGAGCTCTTACCTGTTCGCCGATATCCCGTAGCACCTGAACATCCGGGCCAACCACCAATATTTCTACCGGCGCATTAACCGGAGGGCCCTGGTACAGCCCCTTAACCAGAGTTTGCGCCTCTGGCATTTCACGGTCCAGCAACTCTTGCAATCGCGGTATGACCTCGCGTGTCGCCTGTTCAGACGTAGTAGTCACCAGCGCTTCAGCAAAACTTGCGACACTGTCCTGGTTGCTGGTCATATTATAATAAAAACTTGGCGCACTCTCGCCGACAAGCCAGGTAACCGAGGTGATCTCCGGCTTAGACTTGATAAGAATATCAGCCCGCCGCGCCATCAATTGCGTTTCCGCCACGGCAGCATTCCCGTCAAGTTTCATCTGAATGTGAAATTGGTCCCGCTCAACGCCGGGAAAAAATTGTGAGATCAAGGTCGGAAAAGAAAGCACACCAATGATTGGCAATGCCAGTGCAGCAAACAGAGCAACAGGCCGGTTGGAAATTGCCCACCCGACAGAGCGGTTGAAAACTTCACCAACTTTTCCAGATTGCATGCCACGCGCGTACCAAGCATGAGATTTACCCTCACCTTTTGCCGGTAGCAACCAACCCGCCAACGCTGGTGTAACGGTCAGTGCCAACAAAAAAGATGCAATCAACATCACAATAACCGCGATTGCAATAGAGCCAACAAAATCACCCGCAGGCCCCGGCAGCAGCGCCATGGGCATAAACGCGAGCACTGTTGTTACTGTTGACGCAAGCAACGGTCCTGCAAGCCGTTTTACAGCTTGTTCGACCGACTGCAGCCGAGGAACAGCATTGATCAGCCGCCTGCGAATATCATCGGTCATCACGATGGCAGCATCTACAAGCAGCCCTAACGCAACGATAAGCCCGGTGACCGACATCTGGTGAATAGGTACACCAGCATATTGAAGCACAGCGACCGACAGCAACGTAGTTAGCGGCAAAATACAAGCAACAATGAAAGCCCCGCGCCAGCCCAGCGTGAAGAACAGCACCAATATAACCAGCCCGGAACCAATCAAAATATTAACCGCCAAGCCACCCAGTCGATCAAGAGTGTATTGGCTTTGGTCAAACAAAACACTGTGTTCAATATCAGCTGGAAGGGTCTGCTCAAACTTTTTGGTTTCTTCTCGCAGTGCCTCGACCCAGGCGTCTACCTGAAGCCCCTCTTCCATGGCCGCACCAACTAAAATCGCAGGTTTGCCGTTGGTGTAACCCACACTACTGACAGGTTGCGCAACTGCGCGTTCAACTGTTGCAATATCGCCTACACGCACCACGGCACCAGCCTGATCAGTCACCAACGGAATACGCCGAATGCGCTCGATTGATTTGATCTCGCCAGCCACTTCCAGCAAATAGTTATTTTCATCACCGCGAAGTTGCCCTGCACGCACTTTTGCGTCCGCGCGCTGAATTGCATTCACCACAGCAGTGGGCGTTAAACCTAGATCTGACAATCGGCGCGCATCAACGGTTACCAACACTTCTTCTGCTTGCTCGCCGAATAAACGAACCAAACGCGTACCCGGTAGCTGCCTGAGTTTGTCACGCAGCAGTTCTGAATACCGTTGTAGTTGAGACGATTCCACATATCCGGAATCACGCGGCTTAAGCACGCTAATCGCAGTGTAAGCGCCGAACTTGTCATTATCGAATTTGGGGTCCGGCACACCCTCTGGGAAATTTCGCGCAGCATCGGTTAGCGCATCACGTATTTCAGACCATGTGGCCTCAAGTTGATCATCACTCAACAGCTGGGATAGTTCAACGAAGACCAGCGAAAAACCCTCACGTGAAACCGAAGTTATTTTCTCAATCTCGGCAATTTTCTTAAGTTCTTCTTCAATTTTTTCTGCAACAAGACTTTCTACCCGTGCCGGGCTTGCTCCCGGGAAAGGCGTGGTAATAGTTGTGAACAGATTGGTGATCGTCGGGTCTTCCTGGCGGCCAATCGTAAGTACAGCGGTAAGACCGGTGACGACGATGATCCCAATTGCCAACGCAAAAACACGCCATTCACGGTAGAATAAGGTAACCATGATCAGTTATCCCCATTCACTGGCACAATATATTGACCAGGCACAACCCTGTGGGTACCGGCACTCACAATCGTTGCGGTGTCGCCTAGATCAGCTGTGACATAAACCCGGCTTGTTTCCGCATGAATTACCTCAATTGCGCGCCGTGTAACCAAATTTCCGTTTTCACCGGCCTCAACGGCAAAAACAGTCCACAATCCCTTTTTGCCCTCGACCAACGCCTCCACAGGGACCCAATATCCAATATGATAGCGGCTCTCAGGCAATTCGAGCTCGACCAGTTCTCCAAACGGTATTGGGCTGACGGGTTGGATATTCAACAAAACATCCTGTGTACGGGTCGCTTGGTTGACATCAGCACGCACCGACGAAATATGGGCTGCTACCAGCTTGCCGTGATAGACGAGCTCGATATTTTCCATCTGCGATACCGCAGAAATTCTGCTAGACGGAAGGCTAATACGGGCCTGCTGCGCCGATGTTTCCAGCAAGGTTACAATCGCCATCCCGGCATCGCGAACACTGCCGGTATCAGCACTTCTGGCGCCGACCTGCGCGTCAAAAGGAGCTGTCAAAGTCGATTTTTTAATGTTGATTTCTATTGTTTTTAGGGCAGCTTGCATTTCCAGCAGCTGAGCCTTCAACGCCTGACGGTTCAACCGAGCTTCATCATAGCGTTGTTCACTACTATGCCCCTGTTCAAAAAGGCCCTTTTGCCTGGCCTCTGTTAACTTCGCCAAATCCAGCTGCGCAGAAATCCGAGCAACGGACGCTGCTGTCTGGTCGCGGCTTGCCTCCAACAAAGCAGTGTCTAGCAGGGCAATAATCGCCCCCTGCTTGACCAAATCACCCTCATCTACGTAAACAGCAGCCAATTTTCCGGGACGCTCGAACGCCAAGTCTACAGTTTGCCGCGCTTCGACCCGCCCGGTGTAAAATTCCCGAACCAAGTAGGAATTGGTGCGCTCGATTTCCTCAACCGCGACGGGCAACAACCGCGTATCCGTAACCTGTCCAGTGGCAGCCCGCATATGCAGGGCGGCAGTCGCCAGCAGGATGAACCCTAATATTCCTAAAAAGGCAATTGCTCTTTTTAGAGATGCTTTCGAAATTATTACAACGTTGCTTTGTGCCATTGTTTTGTCCGCATTTCCTCGCAAAAATCTGTCA
This sequence comes from Alphaproteobacteria bacterium, assembly GCA_021774695.1. Taxonomy (GTDB): domain Bacteria; phylum Pseudomonadota; class Alphaproteobacteria; order Sphingomonadales; family Kordiimonadaceae; genus Kordiimonas. The sequence goes on from JAJFIU010000061.1 coordinate 4,272, forward strand.
GTTTATTTTTTTTATTTCGTTCACTTTGAACTTGCTCTCGACCTTGACGTTTATGTTAGTCGGACTTACATATGTTATGATAACTAACATTTCAACCCACACAGCGACATATTTGCTATTCATTACCGGACCAAAAGCCAAGAAGTTGACAGTATGACACCCGAGACCAACAAACCCCATAAACCTGCTCCATACCATCACGGGGATCTTCGAGCGGCGCTAATAGAAGCGTCGGTGGAAATGGTCGCGGAAGTTGGAGCTGATGCTTTTACGCTAAAAGGTGCTAGTCAGATTGCAGGCGTGAGTGTTGCAGCACCCTACCGGCACTTCTCTGATAAATCTGATCTGCTGCATGAAGTGACTGAGAAGGCATTTCAAAAAATGGCAACTGCAATGAAAATAGCGAGCCAGGGACAGGAGGTGGGAACCTTGCAATCGATCACTGCTCAGGGGCAAGCTTATGTTAAGTTCGCAGCTGACAATCCGCAGCTTTTCAGATTGATGTGCGATAACCATAGCCCTGCCCCAACGATCAATTTAGAGACAATTTTTCAGCAACATCAGTCGGGCACTGGCGCCAGTGGCATAATCGATCTGCTCGATATCAATAGCTCCGACATAATGCCCAGGACAATGGCAGAAAATGCGCCTAACCAGGGAATTGCCTGTTTCTCAATCTTGCTCAAAGGCGTAGCCAAGTTTCTTGATCGCCATCATTTGGACGTGAACGAAACTCTCGCTGTCGCCACGCCCATGTGGTCGATTGTTCACGGCACCGCATTTTTGTTGATTGATCAGAAATTTAAAAACCTGACACCAACCATCGACACAAACGAAATGGTTGCGACAACCACTCGCTACTATCTGAACGGCCTGCTTCAAGAAAAAAGCACTTGAACACACCCTCAAAAAATTCTGAACAACACACAAAAAAACGGGGGCACATATGCCCCCATTCTAAAAATCTAAATTAGCGCTGTAACCTGGTTTTTTCAGGTTTTTGCGGCACGTGAGGTCAGCGTTGCTTTGCGGATAGTCGCTTTTCTCGTCGCAGGCTTCTTACCGGTGGATTTTTGCGCCGCCGTCTTCTTGACCACAGCCTTCTTAATTGGCGACTGTGCCCGGGCAGGTTTTGCAGATGTCGACTTTGCTTCAGTCGTGGCTTTTGCGGCGGGTGCTGGAAGTTTTTCAGCTGCCTTTTGCAATAATGCAAACTCGTCAACAATATAGTCTGCAATATCCTGTACGTCCGGCACTGCGATTTTGCAGGCAATTAAACCAAAATCGAGGCGGTCAACATAGCTTTGCAGCGTAATATTGAGTGCGCAGCCATGCGTTGCGATCGAAACCGGGAAATTTGCAACAACCTTGCTGCCCGCAAAATATACATGCCGGCGCGGTCCGGGAACGTTGGAAATAGTTACATTTATTGGTGATGGCATGTAATTCACGATGTCAGTACGGCTTGTTAGCTGTGCCATAGCCGTTACGAAAAGCGGCGCACCAAAAAAAGAGTAATCAGTTGGGAATATATCCTTGACCGTAGCTAGCTGCTTCTTCGAACCTTTTGCATTCTCATTAACCGCCATCAGTCGTTTGATCGGATCTGCTATATCAGTTGCCAAACCACAGGTCATACCTGCAACCTGATTAGTATTGGAAGCGTCACCCAATTCACGCAGTGAGACTGGCACCATCGCGACCAGTGGGTCGTCTGGCAGCTCTTTGTGGTTACTGAGGTAAGTTCGGAGTGCACCACCACAAATCGACATAACAACATCGTTCAGGGTAGTATTGGTGCGTTTAGCTAAAGCCTTCACATCCGCCAACATCAATGACTGCGCGCCGTAAGCCCGTTGTTTTTGAATTCGAACATTAAACCTGGTTTTGGGTGCAGGCTTCATATTCTTAACGATGCTAGCGGTGTCTTCAGAAGCAACTTTAGCAAAGCTGACCGCCGCTTTAACCAAATCAGGCACAGATTTAACTAAATCTACCTGTTGTTGAAGGAACCGACCATAAGAACTGCCTAGAAGTTCGAACGCACCTGGCTTTTCTGAATATAGGCGAATCTTGTTTTTAGGTAGTGGAGGCCGCGGCGTTGGTTCGCGGTCAGAAATGATATCCATCACTGCAATGCCTGCTCCGCCGTCGATGCTTGCATGGTGACTTTTGGTATAGAGGGCAAAACTACCCTTTTTCAAGCCGAAGCTCGCGTCTTCAACGCCTTCGATAATATAAAACTGCCACAACGGCCGGTCGCGGTCGAGAATGAGCGAGTGTAATCCCTGAATAAGGGTGCGCAGCTGCTCTACATTTCCTGGCTTTGGCAACTGAGCGTGCTTGATATGATAATCAAGGTCTATGGTTTCCGCCGTTACCCATACAGGATGGTCAACATAAAATGGCGTCGGCATCAGTTTGCGGTGGAACGACGGGATTTCATGTGCACGCGCTGCAATCTGTGACTTCAATGCCTCATAAGGGTTCACGCCTTCTTCAGGGGGCTCGCAAATCAACAAGCCCGAAACGTGCATCGGCGTTTCTTCAGTCTCCATGTAGAGAAAAGTTGCGTCCATTCCCGTAAGTTTATGCATGATCGTCCCCTATTCGCGATAGCGTTTGCTCGCCAAAAGCCGCTTAAGCTAAAATGCTACCAAATACCTGTTAAGAACGCGGACAATAACCACGTCTCCCTATCTCTGCCTCTATTATGCAGAGAAAATTAGAAATATCGCCCTAAACTGTCAGCAAAGGTGGTTTTTTATCCGCAAAAAGCAAAAAAAAAAGGCCCAAAAAGGCCTTCTTTTCGCGAAATCTGAGTATTTATTTCGAAAAAACAGCTATGCAGGTACCACCGCGTCGAGGCCCGGTGTACGGAAAAACGCTTTTCTGGTTCCAACATTTGTGAACGGGCGCCAGTTTCCTTCGCGCTGCGCCAGACGGTCTGCAATCACATAAAGTACGCTGGGATTAAAGCCCAAGCCACAGTGACTACCGGCAACCCGAATATTCTCAGTTTGCTTGGCCTTCACTTTGCAAATAGGTTTTTCCTGATGACAGTTTTGCCACGCTACGACGCCGTCAGTTTTGGTGTAAATTGATGTGGTTGGCACCGGTGGTGCTTTGTGCATTCTTGTCTCAATCGGCGGCGCTTCAACCGAATGACCCGCAACAAATTCATAGAAACGCCATGCATTGGAATTCTTGGGGCTTCCTGAATGGGGGCTACCCAACGTAATAACTGAGCGCATCTGTTCCGGGCGCATTTTGGCAAGCTCTCGGGCATAAATGCCGCCAAGGCTCCAGCCCACAATACTAATTTTTTGCTGATGCATATCCCAAACTTCATCAATTCGATTCAGCATTCCCTCAAGCGTGTCTTCCCGCAGGCCCAAATTCCTGCCCAAGTTCCATCCGTAGGACGTGTAACCACGATCACCCAAAAAGGAACGAAGAGGTTTGGTTGAGCCATCGGACGCGCCGAGACCAGGAAGTACAAGAACGGGATGACCGTCACCCCGAGGCATTCGTTTAAACAGGGGCGCGGACATCGCATAAGCGCCCAGTTCAAAAAGGGCTCTACCTTCCATCATCATCAAGATTGGTGAAGGCGCTTTTACCCTTCCAGACAAATTTAACACGCATCTCTCCTAGCCATTACAGTCAACGGACCCTCCCCGGTCACATTTCCACAGCAGAATGGCAGTCCCCATAAGGGGCGTCAAACAAACAATCACGAAATAGAATAAAAAAGACGCTACTGCCTAATATTTGGGCATATTTATGTAATATTATTGCGCGGGCCACTAAATATTGGATAAATGGCGTTTTTTGCAGGTCAAAACCCTGTGGGTCATTACCCGCTATTTTTCAACATTTTGTCACGGAACTGGGTCAACAACGCCAAATATTCATCTGCACCTTCAACCACATAAGGCGTGAGTTGGCTGATAAGCCCGAACACGCCGCGGTGGATGGATACAGGCGTAGAAACTTCGCTGTCCAACAGTGTTTGATACGTGGGCCAATATGTTAGCTGGAGGGCGAAGCGTTCGGCCATTTGGTCCGCTTCGACGCTGGAAATATCAATGAATCCGGTTTTATCAAGTGTTTCAATAATCGAGGCCATCGCCTTGATTTTAAGCTTCACCAATCGCCGGAAACGCTTTTCAAGATCAGGGTATCGCTCCAAAATCGATTGTAAATTCCGGTAAAAAAATCGAAAATCAGCGATTTCCTCGAACAAAATATAAAAATATACCCAATTGTCCGACAGCTCGAGCGGTTTGGTTATTGGCGCGCTCAACACCATTTTGAATTCTTCTTCAAAATCGACAAACAACTGATGAATAATCGGATCTTTGCCTTTGAAGTGATAATAAAGGTTACCAGGGCTTATTTCCAAAACATTGGCAATATCAACAGGTGTTACATTTTGCTCCCCCTCATCATTGAAGAGTTGAAGGCTATATTGCAGAATCCTGTCTTTTGTTTTCATGTCACAAGCCCGCTGTTAATTCTAACGAAGGCAGTTCAATTGGCCGCGGTCAGGCCGCCACGCTTACTTTTTTGCAGCAGGTTTTTTAGCGGCTGGCTTTTTAGTGACTGGCTTTTTCGCCCGGGCCCGCGGTGCTGGCTTGGGTTTCGCTACTGCAGCCAAAATGGCATCAATTTTTTCTTCCATCGCATCAAGTCGCGTTTCAACGCTTTCGATATGCTCTTGCTGATCTGCTGCCACTTCACCGAGCCCCAGAGCCGCTTTCATGCGTTCCATCCGGTCTTCAACCTGCGCGCGGTGTTTCTGCGTCATTTCAGGAACGACACTTTTTGCAACCTCAGCGACTGTCCCCTCAAGCTCAGCACCCTTGCCAACCAAATCCTCGAATATCTTTGTGGTTTCCTTGCCTACTTTGGCATAAGCCTCCGTCGCATCGTCAACCGCCCGACCGTAAGCTCCGATGCCTGCCAGCCAAATTTTGCGGGCGATATCCATGTCTTTTTTCGATTTGTTACTCATGTCATGCTCCTGTGATTGGAATTCTAACGCCCTGTAACTTATGTGGAATAAGCTGCCGCCTCCAGATAATCACTCGCGTGATCGTCAAGGAAGCGCGAGATAATCGGCACCACTTGCTCGGCCCTGGATACAGCAAACAAATGTCCACCACCTTTAACAATCTTCAAATCAGCGCGCGGAATCAGCGCCTTCAATATTCTGGCGTTAGCCAACGGAACGATATGGTCCCTATCGCCCGACATAACCAATGTGGGCTGCTTTAAAAACGGCAGAAAATATATGCTGGTCCAACCGACCATCGCCAGCAATTGATATGCGTAGCCTCGCTTTGTCGGCGCTTTAATTCTATTCTTATGCTTGACGGCACTTTGGTCCGCCGCGTCGCCGTACAGAGTTTCAAAATTTTTCATCATATAGTCGGGATTAATATAGCGCTTGGGATTAGCCATCCGACTGATCGCGCTAATATTTCCGGGCACCATAACCATTCCGGCACTTGTCGCCAGCAACACAAGAGACCTAACCCGGTCCGGATAATCTTTAGCCATTTGCTGCGCTGCGCCTCCGCCCCAAGAAATGCCCATTACGTCAATGTCAGCATATCCCAGTTCGTCCAAAATGCGCATTGCCCACTTGCCTACCGTGCGTGGGCGGTAAGGAACCTTCGCCGCTGGTGATCCACCAATACCCGGCATGTCAAAGACAATAACGTCGGACCGGTCGCGCATCATTTCACCCAACGGTGCCACCATTTCCAAATTAGCGCCAATGCCGTTGAAAAATAAAATCGGGCGGGCCGTGCCCTTGCCCCGCCAAATTGCCGTGCGAAGCTTTTGCCCGCCGACATCAATCAATTGGATATCAGGCTCGATACTCGCCATACCTATTCTCTCCCGTAAACAGCATAGCACTCCCGGCGCATCCGCTGTATTCTCCGAAGTCCCACCTGCGAAGAATGAAATCGTCCCAGTTTATTCAAATAAGGCGCTTTCGCCCTTATCCAAACACATATTCGCCTGGCGCATCAGCAAGCGGCTTGTATTTTGTATTACCCATCCGGTTGGGTGCGATTTTTTCTTTGCCTGAACGCGCTTTCAGCCAGCCAGCCCAAGGTGTCCACCAAGAACCATCGCGCAGTTCAGCCGCTGCCATCCAGTCATCGGCGCTGCCGTCCAAACTAGCAGGATTATAAAAATACTTGGCCTTTGGATTACCAGGCGGGTTCAAAAGCGACTGGATATGACCACTGTTTGACACGATAAACTCGTTATTTCCGCCAAGCAACTTGGTGGTCCGAAAACAGGCGCGCCAAGGTGTAATATGGTCTGTAACCCCAGCAACGATAAAGCTGTCATGGTCCACTTTGCCCAGATCAAGTTTATATCCTTTAAAATCGACGGTGCCCGGGTTGGCAAACGGCGCAGTCATGTAGCTATCAAGGAAGTCAGAATGAAGCCCCGCCGGCAGGTTCGTGGTGTCATTATTCCAGAATAAAATATCAAATGCAGGCGGCGCGTCCCCCAGCAAATAGTTGTTAACCACATAATTCCATATCAAGTCATTTGGCCGCATCCAGGCAAATGTGCGCGACAAGTCTTCGCCGGATAAAATTCCCTTTTGTGCTGATCGAGTGCGCGCTAGTTCAAGCGAGTCTTGGGAAATCAACGCACCCATTTCGCTGTCTTCCTGACGCGGATCCAGCACGCAAACCTGAAAAGTGGAGCAATTAACGCGGTCATCACCTTGCGCGGCAAGATGGCTCAACAAAGTAGCAACTGTTATGCCGCCCGAACAGGCGCCCGAAACATTGACTTTGTTGGAGCGCGTAATTTTCATCACAGCGTCCATGCCTTCAACAACTGCGTCGATGTATGTTTCCAAGTGCCAATGGGCTTGCTCAACGCCTGGGTTGCGCCAACTAACGGCAAATAGCTGAACGCCCTGCGAGATAAGGAACCTAAACAGACTTTTATCCGGTGTCAGATCGGAGGCATAGAATTTATTGATCTGAGGCGGGATCACCATAAGTGGGATCTCATGCACCTTATCCGTTGACGGTGAATATTGGATTACCTCCAACACTTCGTTTCTAAAAACAACAGACCCAGGTGTCGTTGCAAGATTTTCACCGACTTTGAATGGACGTGAATCTACTTGCGACGGCATGCCATTACCGTTGACCATATCGTCATACGCATTTTTCAATCCTGCAACAATCGACTTGCCGCCGGTTTCGTACAAACGTTTCATCGCCGCCGGGTTACCAATAAGTGTATTTGTCGGCGCAAGCGTATCGGTGACAATCTCAAGGATAAAATGAGCTCGCGCACGGTCAACCTCATCAATTTCGGTGTCTTCCAGCCAATTATTCAGATTTTCCTTCATCGCCATCCAAGACTGCATGCCGCGACGATACACAGGGTTGAAGGTCCAGGCTTTATCTTGAAACCGGCGGTCTTTGGCATGCGGTGCATACTCGGAGTCGCCTTTGACGATATCAACTATATCCTTACCGTAATTCAGAAAATGTTGGCCGAACGTTGCCGGGTTTGTCGCAGCCTGCTTGAGCACGATACCAAGCGATTTTACAAGCTCGGATCTATGGACGCCTACAATGGGGCTAAACGCAGTGGTTGTTTCTGCGGCTCTTTCACCGATGGACTTTTTTGAACGTACCATTTCAAATCCCCTCAATAGTAGCCGCCACTAATTGCTGACACCCGGTTTGGGTTGCAGCGCAGCAAACATCGACTTCATTGTGAAGAAGTTCGAAGCGAAGTGCTAGAAAAAAACAAAGCGACCGAAGCCGCCTGCTGTAGAAAGTCATTGTGTATCAAGTAATAATGGCTGACAGGCCCGACTCAAGGGGGGAAGGGAGGGACCAGACCTGTCAGCCGTATTAGACCCGAAGGACTAATAATTCTTTATGCTGCAACTTTAGTGTCAGAAGCTTTAGAAGCTTCAACAACTGGAGCTGCTTTAGGAGCTGCTTTAGGAGCTGCTTTTGCAGTTGTTTTTGGCGCGGCTGCCTTAGGTGCAACTTTTTTCGCAACAGGCTTGCTTGCAGTTGCTTTTTTAGCGGCCGGGCGCTTGACAGCGGCTTTTTTAGCAGCTGGCTTAGCAACAGTGTTAACCTTGCGGGCCAAAGCAGTTACTGATTTGGAAAGCTTGGCAACTTCAGTTGACAACTCTTCAACACGGTCAGTTGACTCTGTTGTTACGCGGCTCACTACTTTGTTGCGAATATCTGTAACTTTTTCGCTAACTTCGTTGAAGCGAGCAGTTGCTTCACTGATGCGAGGCTCTACATAACCACGAACTTTTTCGATGTTGCCTTGTGCGAGGCCTTCAACTTCTTCGCCTTTTTGAACAAGTTCTTCAACCAGTTCTTCGCGGCCATTCATCAACTTGCTAACGCCGTCCTGGGCGTAATCGAATGCTGTTTTGTGGGCACCGAGCCAAGCGAGCCAACCCTGACGGTAAGCACGAATAACTTGTGAGTTCTGAATTTCTTGCATGATAGCCATTTCAAATACCTTTCAAATAATGCCGCGTCTGCGGTTTAACGTTGGGCCCTTGGCGGGGAATTATGTTGGTTTTGCCAGGGGCTCTTTAACCTTGAAAACGAAAGTAAGGAAAAAAATTAGAAAGCGCATACTAATCGCGAGTTTTTCTCCCCAGGGGCCTGATTACTCAGTGCGGCCGAAAAAACCGCTTACATTGCTTTGAACAGTTTCTTCAACTGCGGCGCCTTTTTGAACAAGTTCTTCAACCAGTTCTTCACGGCCGTTCATCAGTTTATTGAAACCGCCTTGAGCCAGCTCGAAAGCTGCTTTGTGAGCGCCGAGCCATACAAGGTAGCCCTGACGGTAGTTACGAACTGCTGCTGAATTTTGAATGTTTTCCATGATAGTCATAATATATTCCTTTCAATGTATCGTTTTAAATTTAGCCCTCGGCGTGACCCTTCATGTGATCTGTTTGCCGCTGGCTGTCTAACCATGAATTGAACTCTACAGATGAAAGTTAGAAAGCGCATACTAGAGCTGGATGATAATTTTAATTGTTTATTTACAATTGGATAAAGAAAATTTAGTCATTTTGATGATGGCAAGCAGACGAAAGACATAGGCCAAACGTCTTCCAACCAAGGCTGATGGCAGCTAGCTTTTCCTTGGTCTCTTGTAGGTTGTACCGACAGGAGCCGTTGATTTAATCGTTGATGCGCTTGAAATGAGTGGTGCCCATTCGAATGAGTGCCACATTCATTGCTAAAACAATGAAAAGTGCAGGTAGTCCGCCCAGGTTAGATAACATCCGAACGCCGTCGACCCCCGAAAAGGTAACCATTACCCACGCTGTGAATCCAATAAGGCTTGCCCACAGCACCTTCAGGCGGAAAGTTGCAGGCTGACGTTCTTCCTGTTCAACTGTCAGGTGATCTTGGGTTTTGTGGCAAATTCCTGCAATCGCTTCGGTGTTGCTGTCGGCAGCTGTCACAAAACAAATGAAGGACAGAACGACAAAACCGATTGACCAAAACCCTGAAAACGGCAGGTTGGCAAACAACTGATAAATCACCGCCTCTGGTCCGTCAGATTGCAGAACCGCATAGAGACCTCCACCTGCTTGGTCGATCTCAATGGCGCTGGCGCCGAATATAGACATCCACACCACCGCAAAGGCTGACGGCAAAATCAGATTAAACACAATAAACTCGCGCACCGTATAGCCTCGGGCGATACGCCCAAGGAACATGGCAGTAACCGGCGCCCACGCTAGCCAATTTGCCCAGTAAAAAGTTGTCCAGGAGCTGGACCATGCTTTATCGCCGGTAGCCCCAGCCCCAATCGATCTGGGCAAAAACTCTTGTGCATAATCCGCAAGCCCTTGAAAGCCATAGGCCACAATCTTCCCTGTCGGCCCGACGATTACCAAAAATGCACACAGTACAAAGAAAAACCGCACATTCCAGTCTGACAATAACCGAATGCCGTGCATCAATCCGGACACCGAAGAAACCATGAAGGCAACGACAATTGCTAAAGAGACAAACGCCAACAGAAAACCATTCGCCGACACCCCCAAATAAGGCGCAAGCCCGCTCGCGATGGACAAAATGCCCACGCCGAGGCTGGCCGAAATGCCTGCAATGAGGGAAAATAGCGCTATAGCATCGATTATATCTCTGGTTCTATTTTTCTCGGCACCTGCAAAAACCAAAGATATAGGCCCCGTCAGGGAATAGCTTTTATTCAGGTTATGATAGGCCAGCGCAAACGCCAGACTGGGCACTGTATATATGGCGTAGGGCGTGATCGACCAGTGCATGAAAAGCGAAGACATAGCAAAACGACGCGCGCCGTCAGATGCTGCGCCGAAATCACTAGAGGCTGGCGGCTCGTGGAAATGGTATAGCGGTTCAGCAGTTGCCCAAAACAAAATACCTATTGCAATAGTTGTACACAGGGTAATTGCGAACCAGTTCCATTTTTTCAATATCGGCGTTGCATCAGCGCCGCCAATCCGAACTCCGCCGAGTTTTGAAAACCAAACCCAAACCAGCGTTAAGACGAAGGCAAAACTTCCCCAGTTAAAAGCGTTTGAAAAATACTTTAATATCCAATTGTTTGCGGCAGTGACATTGTTCAAAAACCCGACAGGGTCTATTAGACTTGCCAAAACTCCGGTCAAAAGAACCGCCATCGGTAGCAAAAGAACAATCAGCCTAATTTCAGAGATCACAAAAACTACCCGTATAGATTTGCCTGAGGCCACCGTAGTTCACTTTAACATTCAATGAAATCTCTGAGTTGCATCGTAATTCGCGTGAAATCCCAGTCATACCCAGCTAATTCGCTCGAAGTTTGCCCTGAAATCACTAAGAGACCTTGATTTTTAGGTGGTTAAATTGTCATTCTAAACACAGGCTAATGGAAAACATGAGTATGGCTGACAATTTTATCGGAACTATAGTATGAACTTTCGCAATATTGTGCTTGCGCTCGCAACGCTGGTCCTGCTTTGGTTTGCAGTACCAAATTTCTTAGCCGCCATCTGGATGGCGACCGGCGATCCTATATACCGGGATATTGGCACGCAAAAACAGCTAACCAATCCTGAAATTGAAGCGCTGATTGAGAGCCGCGAACAAGCAATTACTTTAGTCAACAGCCCAAAAGCTGCCACAGACTTGGCAACAGCCTATATGGCGTTGGACCCCTCGCACGAAAACCTTGAAAAAGCATTAGTATCACTGCGATCCGGCATAAACTTGGCACCGATGAATGCCTTTGCCTGGCAACGGTTGGCAGGACTGCTGGTTTTTAAACCCGACCGTGGGGCCGAGGCTGTTTCGGCCTGGAAAACTGCCCGACAACTAGCCGAGTATGATACTTTTCTATTCCATGACCGCATTCGAATTGGAACGCAGCTATACCGCGCGATGACACTGCCGGACCGCCAGATGCTTGTTGAGGATGTGGAGCGGGCCTACGCAGAAAATCGAGGCCGTTTGCGCTCGTACGCTAAACAGGCCAATCTTCTGGAATGGATGAAGTTTCTTCTCCGCGATGAAGAAAAAACTACCTATCTTTCCAGCTAAGCGAGCCAAAAAAGCCCCTGCTAAACAGTTTAAATACGAATTGCGCTACTCCGCAGCGATAGTGCTGGGTGCATTATCGTCGCGCGTTTGGTGCTTGTCATCAGCTTCCAGCGCATAGGCAGCATCAAAAGCCCGGCCCAGATCAGCCAAAATATCATCAACCAACTCGAGGCCAACTGACAGACGGATGAGACCTTCGCTTATGTGATATTCGGCCAATTCCTCTGGACTGTATGTCGAATGCGTCATGCTTGCAGGATGCTGAATAAGTGTTTCCGCATCGCCCAAGCTGACAGCGATGGTGATCAAGTCCAGCGCATTCAATAATTTCTTTGCCGCGGTTATCCCGCCTTCGATTTCGAATGGAACCATCCCGCCAAATCGGGTCATTTGTTTTTTGGCGACGGCATGTTGTGGGAAACTTTCAAGGCCTGGGTAATAAACCTTGGTAACCCGTGGATGACTTTCAAGGTAATCCGCGACTTTCTCGGCGCTGTCACAGTGGCGCTCCATTCGCAGTTCCAGCGTCTTGATGCCGCGCAAAATCAAATTGGCGTCCTGCGCAGAAAGAACTGCACCCGTCATGTCCTTAAGACCCACGAGACGTATCTGTTGGATCATCTCTGCTGACCCTACAACGGCGCCAGCAATAAGATCACCGTGCCCGCCCAGATATTTTGTTGCCGAATGAACCACCAGATCTGCCCCCAATGACAAGGGTTGCTGCAAATACGGTGTGCTGTAGGTGTTATCAACCACAACGGTGGCACCAACCGTGTGCGCAATGGTGCTAATCTCTTCGATGTCGACGATGCGCATGTTCGGATTTGCCGGGGTTTCGAAATAGACAACCTTGGTTTTATCACTAACCGCCTCAGCCAGCTTTGATGGTACTGTCAGGTCAACGTGAGTGATGGTAATTCCAAATCTCTGCAGCGACTCTCTAAAGAAAGAAAAAGTACAGCCATACAGCGTTCCGTCGGTGATAATCTCATCGCCAGGCCCAACCAATGTCCAGATGGTGGAACATATTGCTCCCATGCCTGATGATGCTGAGACAGCCGCTTCGCCGCCTTCTAGGTCCGCTAACCGCGTTTCCAGCAGCGCAAGGGTCGGATTGGAGATACGGGAATAAAAATAGCCTTCTTTTTCGCCTGCGAAGATATCCCCGCCCTCTTCTGCGGTTTCAAAGGCAAAAGTTGACGACATATAAACCGGTGGGTTGAGCGCGCCGTGATGGTCAGCTGCCCGGTGTCCCTGATGGATAGCACGTGTTGCGAAACCGGCTCTTTTACTTAGTTTGCCACTTTTACTCATCGATCAAACTCCCGCCAAAAAATATGCCTATGTTGCACGCTCGATAATTTTACCGGTAAGGCACCATTCGAATTGGTTCCAATTATAACAAATTTCGAGCGCAATTTGCTTGCATTCTTGCACCTAATGAGTAGCAATATTAGCAATATATGCTAACAAAGGTACAAAAATGGACACGATTGATAGAAATATACTTCATGAACTGCAGAAAGATGGCCGAATCACAAACAATGATTTGGCAGCCAATGTGAACCTGTCACCATCGCCGTGTCTGCGCCGGGTGCGCAAACTGGAACGGGAAGGCATTTTTCAGGATTATACCGCTGTTGTTGACCACAACAAATGCGGCTGGCCGATCAGTGTGTTCGCCATGATACGCCTGCAGCGGCACGACGAAGCGACGGTACAGTTGTTTGAAAAACATGTTGGCGATCTGGATATGATTTTGGAGTGTTTTTTGATGGCCGGATCAGCGGACTATCTGGTCCACATTGTTGGCAAAAGCTTGGCTGACTACGAGCGGTTCGTGAAACTTCACCTGCACAAGATACCCGGCATAGCGTCGATCGAATCCCATATCGCCTACGGAACAGTTAAGAGGTCGTTTCAGCTACCACGGTGAAAGCCGACCCAATCAAGCGGATCGGCTCTACTTGTGCGAAAAACCTTTATGCTTTCAAGTAACCAAGCATGGTGTCCGCATCAGAAACTTCAAACGGATCTGTAGCGCAGTTGTCTTCAAAGCCGTCTTCAATGAACATTTTTTCAATTTGCCCGTCGTTAACCAACATCGAATAACGCCAGCTCCGCATACCGAAACCCAAATTGTCTTTGCAAACCAACATGCCCATTTTGCGGGTGAATTCACCGCTACCGTCCGGCAACAAAAAGACGTTCTTCGCCCCTTGCTTTAGGCCCCACTGATACATCACGAATGCGTCGTTGACCGAAATACAAACAACCGCATCAACACCCAACGCCTGAAACTCTTCATATAGCTCTTCGTAGCGCGGCAAGTGGCTTGTTGAACATGTAGGTGTAAATGCGCCCGGCAGGGAAAATACTACGACCTTCTTTCCGGCAAAAATATCGGCAGAGGTCAGGTCTTTCCATTCGAAGGGGTTAGGCCCGCCGAGAGCCTCGTTACGAACGCGGGTTTTAAATGTAGTTTGGGGAACAGTAGTGATCATTCTATTTTCCTATATGTGTGCGCGTTAAAATAATACACTGAATGTGTAGACCAGCGACATTCATATTCCCAATTGATTTATTCGAAGCTTCATATCGAGATACTCGATTATTAATGAAATGAAGACTGACGGATGGAGACCGACAGCCTTCATGGTGAAACACCGCTTACAGTTCAAACTATTATAACGCAGTGTGTGCTACACCATGGATGAAACTTGCCATGCCAAAGCACCAGCACCGCCCAAAAGACCAATGAGTGTTCCGAGTGCTCCAACTGCTCGAAATGCGGTTGGCGAGGTAGCGCTTGACAGTGCTATCGCATGCGAAATTCGTGTTACGATGAACACCGCTGCCAAGCCCAACACAATCGACTGGGAACCGCCTAAAATTTCCAGCAAAGATAGCACAATCAAAAACATCGGCGCATTTTCAACGAAATTGCCATGCCGCCTCATGATACGCAGCATATCTGCATCGCCGCCGTCACCAAAAGATATCTCTGACATACGCCTTCGGTTACCGACGCTTACCATTAATATCACCTGCATAACCGCTAGAAAGGCCGCAGCAAGCGCCGCTATAATCGGAAGTGTCATGATTATTCCCCTTGTTACATTGTATTTGTTGATAGTTAATTTCCGCTCGCCCTTAAGGTGGCCACAGTTTTATTTTATAACAGTCATTGAAAATCGGACGCGTCGGTGCATATATGCACCATTATGAATTGGGATGATTTGAAAATATTTTTAGCTGTAGCCGAAGCGCCTTCAATGCGAACGGCGGCCAAAAACCTGCGCGTGAGCCACAGCACGGTGTCTCGGCGCATTGAAGCCCTGGAAAAACAACTAGCTGCAAGACTATTCGACCGGATGCCTGACGGTTACCGCTTAACGCCTGCTGGCGAAGATTTACTACCTATTTCACAGGAACTTAGAGGAAGGGTTGATGCATACGGTCTAAAAGTCTTGGGCCGCGATACAGAACTTGAAGGGCAGATATGCGTAACCATGCCGGGTACCCTAGCAGTGGCTGTTCTCATGCCTTACTTCGCCGAATTCCAAGACCTGCACCCTGAAATCACGTTAAAAATTGACGATTCTATAGAGGTTTACGATCTAAACCGGCGTGAAGCGGACATAGCACTTCGGTTCACAAACGAACCAGCCGACCATCTGATCGGTCGCCGTATAGGCAAGGCCCATCAGGCGGCGTACGCTCACGGGGAATATGCTGCAAAACACGACTTTTCCGACCCAGATTGCACAGCTAGATGGCTGGGCTGGGGCACCCCGGAAGAACGGCCCGACTGGATCAAATCCACCCCTTACCCTCAACTGAAATTGGCAGGGCATTTCAATAATCCGCTTATCCAGCGGGAAGCTGTTCGCCAACAAATGGGAATCGGGTACCTGCCGTGCGCAATTATGGATGGGGATCCAACATTTGTGCGACTTTCCAAACCGAAGCCTTCCCTAGACTTCTGGATTTTGACCCACCGCGATTTAAGATCAACAGAGCGCCTCAAGGTGTTCCGAGAATTTATTTTCAGCAAAGCCACCGAACTCGCCCGCCGGTTCGCCGGAGAGAGCACTAAGTAACTGTCAGGAAGGGCGCAAACGCCCTTCCTGTATTGATGTGTTCTACTCAGGTTTCCATGTTGGCACTCTGCCTGGGGTCCAAGGTGCACCCGCTTCATCAAGCTCTTGCTCGAACCCGTGCAAACGTTGATCAACGGAGCGTAGGCGCTCTAACGCAACCGCAAACTCACTGGATGCAATCTCGTATGCGTTCTGATTGCCGCCAGTTACCGGTGATTGTGAACGCCAATGGCTAAATATGATAGAGCCGACCCTGCCGGAAATTGACATAGGCGTTGCTTCATTGCGCGATGCAACTGTGCGGTCACCGTTCATCATTGTTCGAATAATACGAAGCTCATCATTTATGCCAGTCAATGTTTGTTTTTGCGTTTCAGTTGACGAACTGGTGCGCACCAACGCTGCGTTCAGGTGGCTGATACGTGACCGCATCTCACCGATAACACCGTTGGCACCGTCTACTGCACGTCGCAGGTCAGACGTTTTTTGCTGGAATGCCAACAACGCCGCACGGTCGCCCGTAATCTCTGGACTGTTGTTGAGTGGTTTAACCATGAAGGATTGCGGCGCACCCAGTTGGGTCACTTGTCCGCCCTGTCGAACGGAAAGCGAAGCACTGTAGGTGCCCGGCAAAACCAGTGGGCCATATGGAGCGCGCACCCAAGGTGGATTATGGCCCGACGAACTAGCCAAACTCACCTTTTGCGGAGCATCCAAGCGCAGGTCCCATGCAATCCGGTGCAAGCCCTTCATGCGGTTTGCGACCAGCCGGCGAACAACATCGCCGTTGCCGTCCAAAATGGTTAGCTGCACTTTTGGTGCATCTTCGCTGTCCTCGGCACGCAACTCGTCCCATGAAGGATAAAGTGTGTCACCGCCTTCTTTCTCAAGCTCTCGTTCTGCCTTACGCCGCAATTTTGACTTCTGAAGGTAAGATTCGTTCAAATAATAGGTGAATATGGCACCAAACGGCGGATTTTCGGCTGTGTAGTATGCGTCTCCCTGACTACCTTTAAGCTCATTGCCGTACTGATCCCCTTCAACATATAACCAAGGGCTTTTAACCGGGAATAGTGTCGCGCGCGCGGCTGCCACTTCGGCAGCAGCACTTCTAAGCGGGCTATAATCATCAAGGATATAAACGCCGCGTCCGAATGTACCGACCACGAGATCGCTCTCGCGGCGTTGAATTTCGATATCCCTAACCGCGATGGTTGGGAAACCAGCTTTCATCTGGTGCCAATTCTCGCCGTCATCCTGCGTGAAAAACAAACCGTATTCGGTACCAACAAATAGCAAGTTGGGGTCAACATGGTCTTCAACAACGGTGTGAACGGACCCTCTTTCAGGCAGGTTGCCACTGATTAAACGCCAGCTTTTTCCCTTGTTTGTGGTTTTCAACAAATAAGGTTTGAAATCACCGCGTTTGTGATTGTCTATGGCCGCATAAGCAACATTTGCGTCGTGCATGGAGGCCTGAACATCTTCCACCAAGGACATATCAGGCACGCCGCGGAAACTGTTTACCGAGCGCCAGTTATCGCCGCCGTCCTCAGATACACTTATCAAGCCGTCATCAGACCCCACGTACAGAAGACCGGGCACCATCGTGCTTTCGCTAAAGCCAATGATGCTGCCATATTTAGAGGTTGAATCGTTTTTGGCGATGGCATCAACACTCCAGACCCTTCCCATAACTTCCAGCGTATTACGGTCTATTTTTTGCGTCAGGTCCGGGCTGATAGCAGTCCAGTTATCACCGCGATCATCGGAGCG
>JAJFIU010000062.1 GCA_021774695.1 Alphaproteobacteria bacterium
ACGCTGTCAACATCTGTGAAGTCGGTAGTGGTATTTACCAGTCGCAGTTCGTCGTCTGTAACGCTAAAGTCCGTGACGCTGTCGTCGCCAGCCCCGGCTGCAAATACGAATGTGTCATTGCCTGCCCCGCCGGTGAACTCATCGTCGCCGCCGCCACCCCAAAGGCTGTCATTGCCAGCCCCACCAACTACGGTGTCATTACCGCCGCCGCCAAACAGATCATCAGCACCAGCGCCGCCGTCTAGAGCATCATTGCCTGCCCCACCGAAAATAATGTCGTCGCCGCCACCGCCGTTTAACACATCGTTTGCACCGATGTCCCCAGCGTCCCTGCCGCCGTAGAATATATCATTGCCGCCGCCACCTTCAATGGTATCGTCACCCACGCCGCCGCCGAGCACGTCATTGCCAGCGGCAGCGATAATTTTATCATCGCCGGCACCTGCCCATATCTCATCGCTGCCCAAGCCAGTTGTCACTGCCTCGCCGTCATCATATGTACCGTTATCAACAACACTGTCGTCCCAGCCACCACCGAGAAGTGTGTCAGCGCCGGCGCCGCCAAACAACACGTCGCTCCCGTCATCGGAGGCATCTTCATTGGTCCCTAGCAGCTGGAGCGTTGCACCGTCATCGAGGCCGCCGCCGACAAGCAAATCGTTGCCTGCGCCGCCGCCAATAACATCGTTGCCGGCACCGCCTGCCATAATATCGTCGCCTTCATCTCCCGCACCTGCCCACAAAGTGTCGTCGCCGGTGCCGCCAACCGCGACGTCATCGCCGGTTCCGCCTGTCAGGACATCTGCGTCAGCGCCGCCTTGCAAATAGTCGTTGCCGTCATTGCCTTTGAGTTTATCCGCGCCGGCACCGCCCATGAGTTTGTCGTTGCCGTCATTGCCCGTCAGTTTGTTAGCGGCGTCATTGCCTTGAAGTGTGTCATCGCCGCCAGCGCCGTACGCATTTTCAATGATTGTGTCGGGCGTGATGTATACTGTGTTGCTGTCGTAAAAAAAGTCAGTGCCGTCCCAATATTCGATGGTGGTGCCCACATCGCTCCAACTGCCGGGGGTAAGATCCAGCTTAACCGCACGTGTACCGCCGGTTACACCCAGCGTGTCGTTGCCGCCGTAATCCCAGATGGTTAGATAATGCCGGTCTGCCTGATCATAAACATAAGCATCGGTATTAGCGGTTGTGACAGTATCAACACCGTATAGATACTGCAGCGCCAAAATATCAAAATACATATAGGTTTGAGGCCACAAATCGGCAAATGTAGCCTCAGGGAAGCGCGCGGAGGCCGTATAGCTCATCACCGTGTAATCAACGCCCTCAAACTGGCTATCAATCGCTGGAAACGCCCCGTCCACTTCGAATGAATGTTTCAGGCCGAGCGCATGCCCTAACTCGTGTAGCAACGTATGTTGGAAATCCACATCTGTTTCTGCGTGATTGACAGAAATCAGCCAAATATCGCCGCCCCCAACCCATTCGGCTGGGTAATAGGCCCATGCTACCGCATCTTCAGATGTTATAGCCGACCAAGCCACCCGCACCGTACCTGCTGTTGTCGCCGTATCTTCCACCTCAACCAAGTCTAACATTGAAAAATTTCCAATGTTGAAGGTTGCGCTGTTAAACAGCGCCTTAGCCGAAGCGGAAAGTTCGGTCATGGCAAAGGTAGGTTCGTTGAAATCATCGCCGGTTTCATAACCGGTTGCCAAATCAAAATGATAATTGCTGTCAGGATTGCTGAAGCTGAAGCTCACGGTGGTTATATCACTGCCAGCATCCGGCGCCCAGCTAAAGCCTGACAGCAGCACGTCAACATTGGCGTCGCCCGTAGCACCAAAAGTTTCTATCGGTGGTAATTCAGCTATTCCGGTCGCTGGCATAACGGTCTCCTATCAGCAAACCATCGACAGCTTCGTCGCCCGAGGCTACAACCGTTTCGGTTGGCGCTATGGCTCCATCACCAGATACACCGTCTGTCATTTGACTTCTTTCATACTTACCGCTCGCACCTACAGCAACAACGCTATGACACCAACAGCACTATGGAAATTTTTAAAGCTGAAGTAAATAAGAACTGAAAATTTGATCTTTTTGTGACGCTATTGGGACAATAAAGGCATGGGGCGAAAATCAAGTCCTTTAGACGTATTGTTTGCCACAGACAAATCAGAGAAATTTAAATTGGCGTTGACGATAATTTAGACACTTGCCAAACACCTATAAAATCTCTAGCAATTCCCCAGCAAGTCTGGGGATCGAACATATATAACATGTCAACTGCACCTAGGGGCTTCAATCTAGGCAGTATGTTTGAGAGATTTGTGTGTTAGCTGTCACTTCTTTTCTATCTCCTTCAATTAATTGGTCTCGGCTCAACCTTTGGATTGTGCTGGGTGCATTTCTTGTCGCGCCAACTGGTTTGTCTTTCGCTGCCGAAACAGACACTATGCAGAAAGGCGAAGCCGCATTTGGTCAGTGTGCTGGATGCCACACGATAGAGGAAGGCGGCCCCCATCTGACCGGTCCAAACCTGCATGCAGTTTTTGGCCGCGACATCGCGAACGCGCCGGGTTTTACCTATAGCGACCAGCTTTTGGCTATGCAGGGGGTTTGGGATCAAAATCGCCTGAACCGCTATATTGCCCGCCCCAAACTCGCAGTCCCGGGCAACAAAATGCCCTATCTTGGACTGACCAGCCCCCATATGCGTTCCGACCTCATCCAATGGCTTGAATCAAACCCCGCCAAATTGAGCCCGGCCCGCGCCAATACAAGCATAATGAACGGTGCACGCCTGGCAACTGCCTGCGCCGCCTGCCACTCATTTGGTAAAGGCGAGGCAAACAGCATTGGACCCAACCTTTGGGGTGTGGTTGGACGCCTTATCGCCAGCGTTGATACATTTGACTATAGCGAGCGACTAATGCGGCGAAGCGGAACATGGACAACCACCGCGCTGGATGAGTTCTTCGCTGAGAGTAAAGAATTTGAGCAAGGCAGCCACATGGCATTTCGCCGGCTGATGCATGTAGAAAACCGCCAAGGTATCATTACCTGGCTGTCAACTTTGAGCGACGAAAAGGAAGCCCTGGGGAATAAAATGACTACGACGGCAAAGTAAGCGGCAATCTCTGCCAACGAATACGCATCGGCCTCTTGTTCCCATCCAATCGGGTAAGCTGAAACGAAGCATTTGCTCTTTGCTCCAGTCCCACCTGCATGGCTTTCCATGCCGGCGTGTCCCTGTCGGTTACAGGGTCATAAATATCCTCCATAGCCATATTGTGGGCCGCGGCATCCTCCACGTAGAATACTATCATTTCATTTTGTTTGTCGGCACTGGCAACAGTTAGCGAACGCCACATCATCCATTGGTTCGGTGCAGTTAAACCTTTGGTTTTCAAGAATTTCTTCGTTGAGGCTGATTCTCCGCCGGGGTTAGCTGCCACCGATTGGGCCAGATCAAATGAATAAGCGTTACTGCGAAACGGATAACCCGCCACGATGGGGCTATTACTCAAATTATAGCGATATTCATCGTCAATACCCGGCAAAAAACCTTCAAACTGAACGATGAACAATCGATTTGCACTGGTGCCGCTCATGTCTGCGAAAACAAGCCGTTCGCCCGCCGCCACGTCCCTGATGATAATCGGGTGCCTACCCAAATATGTGAAGCTTTGGTCAACCTCAATCGCCAACGATGGATTGGATTCCGAGATAATAACATTGCGGGACACACTACGATTGGCAGGAACCGGCGCTTGTCCGGCATCGATTGGGCTCACCATGGAGCTCAGCGCAAACCAAATCAAAGCCAAACTGGCGAATTTCGCCGAATTATTCAGGATTTTTTTCATTGAATCATCTTTTGAGGGGCCATGAGACAACTTTAGCCCCCGACTAGCCTGCGAACAAGACCACTATAACCAAAGATGTATGACGGTTCATACCAGAAGCCATAAGGTGTATAACTGCCAAAATACAGGCGCAGGGCTTGGCTCCCCAAATGGCGAAGTTGGAGCAACGATTTAGTGCCCGAGGCCGAATGGATACGCATGGTGGCCGCAGGTGTAAAGGGCAGCAACTAATTGTATTTGTTAAATATGTATATTGAGTGGCGATCCCGGGAGGACTTGAACCCCCAACCCCCTGCTTAGAAGGCAGGTGCTCTATCCAGTTGAGCTACGGGACCGCATTGAGTTATTTGAAATTGTTAGCGTAGGCTTGAATGTTACGTTTTTTCCGGTGAACCGGCGCTACTTCAAATGCAATATCATTTCTGGTCGCATAGCCTTCTGCTTCT
This sequence comes from Alphaproteobacteria bacterium, assembly GCA_021774695.1. Lineage (GTDB taxonomy): Bacteria > Pseudomonadota > Alphaproteobacteria > Sphingomonadales > Kordiimonadaceae > Kordiimonas. The sequence continues at coordinate 4,322 of JAJFIU010000062.1, forward strand.
TCCTGGCTGTCAAAGCGCAGTTTTACCTGAGCACGCATATCGCTAGATCCGGTCCAACCCATAACGCTGTCAATTGTTTTGCCTTTTTCCGGCTCAAATTCCAGCACCCACTCATGAGTGTTAGCTGTTCCTGACTGCATAGCATTTTTAACTGGCTGATAAATACGTGCTTTCACGGATTGGGCTTTCACGGATTGGGCTTTCACGGAATGAGCTTTCCAACTGGTTGTTTGATTATCGGTGCGCACACTATACCAACTATTTAGTAAATAAAATGAGAAATTTAATGCGCATTCAACATTTTCAAGCCTGGATCAAGACACCGCTTAGTTGCCAAAACCTCAACCAGATTCGGCTGTGTCCCTTAGTACGTCGATTAAATAAGAAAAGGGTCAGCCCCTGGCGGGCCGACCCTTTGGTATTCTTGACCAAATAACTGGTCGGGGAGACAAGATTCGAACTTGCGACCCCCTGTACCCAAAACAGGTGCGCTACCAGGCTGCGCCACTCCCCGACGCGG
>JAJFIU010000063.1 GCA_021774695.1 Alphaproteobacteria bacterium
ACGGCCTTTCAGTGGACGGCAGCGATATGGCGCTGATGTTTGATGAATTGAAGGCGGGGCTACAAGCGCCGCTAGCGGGCATGGGAACGGCGTTTTCCAGTTCTTTGTTCGGGTTGGCGGGCAGCCTGATTATGGGTTTTATGGACCTGCAGGCAACCCAGTCTCAAACCCGTTTCTATAATGATGTGGAAGACTGGCTGGCGTCAGTTACTCATCTTTCCCGAGGCGAAGTGTCCGAAGGTGTGGCAAGCCCAAGCTCTTATATGACCGCCGTGATGGAGCAAACTGCCGACGGTATCGACCGGCTCCAGCGTACGCTCAAACAGTCTGACGATGGCAGGGTTCAAACCCAGCAAACCATGACGTCCATAGCCGAATCGCTAGCGGCGCTTGGTGACAGGCTGGAGGCGCAAAGCACGCATTTGGCAAGCAACCAGCAATCAGACCGTGCGCTAACGGCGGCGATTGAGAAACTGGCCAAGGCGCATGAGGTGACCGTTGAACCGGCGCCAGCTGTGCCTGCGATGGACGAAGCAACAAAAACGCATATTCGCAATCTGGATGTTGGCATCAAACGGATGATCGATGAACAGTCTCGCTCCAGCCAGGCTCTTTCCGATGATTTGCGCAGCGAGCTCAAGTTGTTGGCGCGTACCATATCTGCGGGTCTGGATAGCAGGCGCACAGACGGGTGTGAAGACGGAGGTGGAGACACCTGATGTTTGCAGCACGCAGACGCATCGGCGCCCAAGGACCGGACAATAGTTGGCCGGGTTTTGTTGATGCGCTGTCGTCATTGCTTCTAGTGATTATTTTCTTACTGTCGATCTTCGTGCTGGGGCAATTTTTCCTGGGGCAGGCGCTGTCTGGCCGTGAGCAGGCGCTTGTGGAACTGCGCGGACAGGTCGCCCAGCTGGGCAACCTTTTGCGTCTTGAACAGCAAGCCAATACGTCACTACGCGGTAATATGGCAGAACTGGCGTCGTCGCTAACCGCTGCCAATGCTGACCGCGACAGGCTGGGCACGCAGCTTGAAACAGCGCAGCAAGGGTTGACAGCGTCGCAGGCAAGGCTGGCAGAGATAACCGCCGCGCGTGATGTGCTGGATGTCCGGGCGCGCGAGCTGGCTGAACAGAATCAGATATCAGGCGATGCGCTGACGCAGGAACAAATATTGTCGCGGCAGGCGCGTGAGCAAGTCAATGTATTAGAGCGCAATGTAACTGCGCTTAGGGAACAGCTTTCCCGGCTTGAAGCCGCGCTCAATGCAAGCGACGACCGGGACCGGCGTAATCAGGCAGTGATCGTTGATATGGGCCGACGGCTTAACCGGGCGCTTGCCAGCAAGGTTGAAGAACTGGCGGGTTATCGGTCCGAGTTTTTTGGCAGGTTGAAGGAAGTTCTGTCCAGCCGACCTGAAATTCGTACCGAAGGCGACAGGTTTGTTTTTGCCAGTGAACTTTTGTTTGCCAGCGGCCAGTCCGAGCTTGGCCCTGAAGGGCGGGCGGAACTGCGTAAATTTGCCGAAACCCTGATTGCTATTTCTCGCGAAATACCTGCTGATCTGCCTTGGATACTGCGGGTGGACGGCCATACCGATAAACGACCAATCGCGACTGCGGCTTTTGCCAGCAATTGGGAGCTATCGAGCGCGCGGGCTATCAGTGTTGTGCGGTTTTTAGTTTCAACCGGCGTGCCGCCCGAGCGGTTGGCCGCTGCAGGGTTCGGCGAATTTCAGCCTATCGACCCTGCTGAAAATATATTTGCTTACAGCCGCAATCGTCGGATCGAAATGCGGCTGACGCAGCGGTAGGAACAAATATTCGAGACACACTCTGTTATCGGGGGAAACCATGAGAAAACATTTCTTTTTTACACAGTTTGCCGTGCTTGCGGGTTCGGCAATTGCGATCTCAAATTTGGCTCACGCCCAAATTCAGGAAGCGCCTGACACAGACACAATCGCGGCCTTGACGCAGAAACATGTCAAACAGTCTTATCCGTTATTGAAAAGCCTGCTTTCGGTGCCCAGCAATGCACGTTTTCCCGACCATGTTGCGGCCAATGTGGCTTGGATGGAAAGTGCATTTGATGGGCGCGGGTTTGAAACCATGGTTCTGGAAACCGGCGGGCCACCACTTTTGCTGGCGGAGCGCAAGGTTGATCCCGCCGCTAAAACAGTGCTGATTTACCTGCAAATCGACGGTCAGCCGGTCGACCCGACCAAATGGAATCAGGAAGACCCCTACAAACCAGTTCTTAAAGAAATGCGGAACGGTGAGTGGCAGATCATTGACTGGAGTAATCTGGAAGGCGATCTAAATCCGGAATGGCGTGTTTTTGCCCGCGCGGCATCAGATGCCAAAGGGCCGGTCGCCATGTTCCTGACCGCACTAGATATTTTGGCTCAAGAAAAATTAACCCAAACCCACAATCTTAAAATCATTATGGATTTTGAAGAAGAGCTTGGCTCGCCGCATCTGCCTGCCGCTGTAGAAAAATTTAAGTCCGAGCTCGCCGCTGATATGCTGCTGATATACGACGGGCCGCGCCATACCAGCAATCGACCGACCCTTGTGTTCGGCGCGCGCGGTATTGCCACCGTTTCGCTTACTGTTTTCGGCCCTCGGCGGCCCCAACACAGCGGCACCTACGGCAACTATGTACCAAACCCCGCAATTCGCCTAAGCCGATTGCTGGCGGGCATGGAAGACGATGAGGGAAGGGTGACAATACCCGGATTTTACGACGGTATTGAAATTGCGCCCGAGGTTCGCGCCGTGATCAACAGCGTGCCGGACGACGAAGAAGCCATCAGGCGATCAATTGGGATCAGAACACCTGACCGTGTTGCTGCGACCTACCAGGAATCGATACAATATCCCAGCATGAGTATATTGGGCCTTGAGAGCGCTTGGGTGGGACCGCAAACTCGCACGATCATTCCGGCAACAGCCACGGCTGAACTGGATATCCGATTGGTGATTGAAAGTGATCCGGAGCGGCTGGTGGGCTTGGTGCGCCAGCATATTATCGACAAAGGTTTTCATATCATCGACGGCGGCGCCCCAACGGATGCAGAGCGCGCCGGGTACGACAAGTTGATTTCGTTTGATTACGCTATTTCTTATGCTGCGTTCCGCACACCACTTGCGTCACCGGCGGGCGTTTGGGCTGAAAAGGCGTTGGTGCGAGCGTTCGGCGAACCGCCAATTAAAATCAGAACCGGTGGCGGCTCAATTCCGATATCACCGTTTGTGGCCAGCCTTGGTTTGCCGGCAATTTTGGTGCCTGCGGTCTATATTGAAAATAACCAGCATAGCCCCAATGAAAACCTGCGGTTGGGCAACTATGTTGATGGTATTCGTGCGTATCTAGCAATTCTCACGCAGCCGGATTGAAGAGGGATAACAGTGGCTTTGTTTCCGAGAATAGCTTGTTTTTGGCTTTTTGTTGCCACTGCGCCCGTGTCCGCCATCGATGATGTTGATACCGTTGCCAGTGACCTGGCTGATGGCAAGTATAAGGGTATCACTGGCGGCATGGTCAGCGTGAACGGCGAGACCCTGTTTGAGGCTTATGCCCCGGGTTACAGTGTAGATGTGAAGCACGATATACGGTCGGCAACCAAAAGCATAACGGCACTTTTAGTCGGCGAGTTAATTGGCGACCACACACTTAAAGGTATCAGCACCACGTTATCGACGCTATTGCCGGATGAATTTGCGCATATGCCCGAGCGAGATCCGCGGCGCGATATCACGGTTGAAGACGCACTTACCATGCGCACGGGTCTCGCCTGCAATGATTGGGCGCCTGCATCGGTTGGTCATGAAGACAAAATGTATAAAACCCGTGACTGGGCGGCATTTTTGTTGTCGCAACCGCTGGCTTATGAGCGCGGCAAGCATTTCAGTTATTGCACCGGTGGCGTTGTGTTGCTTGGCCGGATCATTGAAAAACTGGCAGGCGCTTCTGTCCCTGAATATGCAGGTGAACGATTGTTCGGCCCACTGGGAATACAGGATGCTGAATGGGAAAAAACACCCAAGGGATATACCGACACGGGTGGCCATCTTCGATTGACCCTCCGTGACCTGCATACAATTGGTCGTTTGGTGCTTGCTAAAGGGGTTTGGAACGGCCAGCAAATCGTTGACGGCAAATGGCTGACTGCAGCAACGTCAGAGCAAACTTCCATACCGGAGCGCCGCGAAAAATTTGGCTATTTATGGTGGCGCGATAGCGGCGAAGTGAAGGGGAAGTCAATAACTTTGCTGTATGCGCACGGCAATGGCGGCAACTTTATTTTTGTGGTGCCCGAACTGGACCTGGTGGCCGCCTTCACCGGCAAAAACTACGGCAAACCAACGCAGTTCATCCCGAACCGAATTGTCGCTCAGAAAATTGTGCCAGCGTTGATCGACGGGCCGGACCCAAAATAACCCCGAACAATTTTCCCAACCTTCTGATTTTGGTCAAATAAGCTGCGATGCGCCTCTGCTAAGGTCTGCGCAAGGGAGCCAGGTATTGCAAAAAGACGCCGCATCACTAAATCGCACGCTCAGCTTGCCGGTTCTTACATTTTACGGGCTCGGCACTATCGTTGGGGCTGGTATCTATGTGCTTGTCGGCAAGGTCGCGGGGCTGGCCGGTGACAAGCTTGCTTACGCCTTTCTTCTCTCCGGCATTGTTGCCGCTTTCACAGCCTTTAGTTACTGCGAGTTGGCCTCCCGGTTTCCGAGGGCGGCGGGCGAAGCGCTTTATGTGGGAAAAGGGTTTGGCAGTAAGCACTTGTCCCGGCTGGTCGGTTGGCTGGTTGTGCTCACCGGGGTTGTTTCTTCCGCCACAATTGCAAATGGTTTTACTGGATATCTGGGCATATTTATCGTCATGCCGGCACCGCTCGCGATCACACTTTTGGTACTTGTAATTGGCGGCATCGCCGCATGGGGCATTAGGCAGTCGGCCATTCTGGTCACGCTGGTGACCATCATCGAAGTCAGCGGGCTTGTTTATGTCGTGTGGGCGGGCAGCATGGTGGTCGAGCCGCAGCCGATGCAGTCGGTGCTAGCACTACCAGATGCAGCAGATGCTGTGGGTGTTTTGCTCGCTGCTTTTCTCGCCTTCTACGCTTTTATCGGTTTTGAAGATATGGTCAATCTGGTTGAAGAAGTGAAAGAGCCGCGCCGCACTATGCCACTCGCGATCCTGACGGCGATCAGCGTCTCGATGCTACTGTATGTGGCGGTGGCGCTGGTAGCAGCCTATGCTTTACCGATTGATGAGCTGGCAAAAAGCAGTGCGCCGTTGGCTGCGATCGTAGAAGCGGGCGGGTTTTCACCTGATTTCATCGCTGTTGTGGGTTTGGTCGCGGTGATCAACGGTGCGCTGGTGCAGCTTATTATGGCTTCCCGGGTTCTGTACGGCATGGCGAAAGAGGGCATCGTCGTTTCCTGGCTGGGTTATGTTAATCCGTTAACCCAAACGCCTTTAGTTGCGACAGCCCTCACGGTCGCGGCCACTTTGATATTTGCCTTGTGGTTGCCGCTGGCGACGCTGGCCAAAAGCACCAGTTTCATTGTCCTTATGGTGTTTACACTGGTGAATGTGGGGCTGGTTTTGGTGAAGCGCCGCAGCGGTGCGTCGGCAGGGATTTTCGCAGTGCCGACTTTTGTTCCCGTAGTGGGCGCCCTGTTGTCGACAGGTTTGTTGCTGGTCCAGCTCTGGCTATAGCAATTGCTGCAGTTCGCGCTTCAGGCTGGCGTCGCTATCCATGTAAACAAGGACTGGTTCGTGTTTAAGGCTTTCAACTCTATCGTTTCGGCATCTTTATGGTCGGCTAAAACGAAACGGAAACCTACATTGCCGGCGCGCGGCGCACCGATGGTTTGCAGGTCCGGGATATGTTCGCTGGCACGCGTGGTTTTCACCAACTGGCCATCCGCAAACAAACCGATTTCGACGGCATCAACTTGTTCGGCATAAAAAGCCCAACCGATGGCATGGTTGCCGGTGTTAAAGCCAACACCGTGATGGCAAAAAGCCTGGTTTTCAGCTGCAGCTGAAAATTGTTTTTCCAGGTAGTCGGCGACTTCATCATAGAAAATACAGTCACGTTCGTTCCAGCGGCGAATTTCAGCCATGTCATCATCGCTAATGTCAAGATGTGCGGCGTCGGCGCGCCTGTTTGATTGAATATTGTCAAAGGGAAGTTCCGTCGTTTTTTTCAGGAAAAGCAAACAGTCTCGGTAGCGGGTTTGGGTTCCAACGAAACGGAAGGCTTGCCATGGATACTGGCCGATCATTCGATACTGTTTATTGGTTTCGCCAGAGTCTCGGTAAAAGTCTTCTAAAGACCGTTCCATTCCGAACTGTCGCTTCCGATAAAGATATTCCGAGATAACGCGTTCTACAGGGTGCCTCACAAATGAAAGTGTGTTCTGGCACCCCATGAGATGCAGATATCGGTCAGCATTGAAATGACCAGTGAGCCATTTTTTCCCCGACTCGGTGAAAGCCTGATGAAAACCATATTGGTCTACGGTGTCGGAGCCGTATATATGGGCTTTTACAAGTGCTGAGGTATAGTCGGCGTCGGCACCGTAATCTTTTTCAACCGCGTCTGCGCCGAAATGGCGTTCGGCATTTTCATTAAAGCTGGTGCCCGCCGTTTTGGGAATATGGATAAAAAGGATTGGGGGCATCAACGGCTCCAAAATCAGGCTCCAAAATCAAGCAGCAGCATCGCCGCCAAACTGCAGGTCAGCCAGGCGTTTGTAAAGGCCGTCTTTGGTAACCAGTTCGGCGTGAGTGCCCTCCGCGACAATTTTGCCGTCATCCAGCACAATGATCCGATCAGCTTTTTTTACTGTCGCCAACCGGTGTGCAATCACAACGGTTGTCCGGTTTTCCATCAGGTTGTCCAATGCGCGTTGTACTTTCAACTCAGATTCTGCATCTAACGCGCTTGTTGCCTCGTCCAGCAATAAAATCGGCGCATCGCGCAGGATTGCGCGGGCTATGGCGATACGCTGCCGCTGGCCGCCCGAAAGGCGGGTGCCGCGTTCACCGAGGAAGGTATCATAGCCTTGGTCAGTGCGCTTGATAAAGTCGCTTGCGGCAGCAGCATCGGCCGCTGCTCGGACTTCATCGTCTGACGCATCCAATCGCCCATAGCGGATATTTTCAGCGATAGAATCGGCAAAAATGATGGTTTCCTGAGGCACCAATGACAGGTATTTTCTGAAGTCCGTGGGTTCTGTCGCGCTTACGTCTATGCCGTCTATGGTGATCTTGCCGCTTTGTGGGTCATAGAAGCGAAGCAACAGTTGCAGAACCGTTGTTTTGCCAGCCCCTGACGGACCAACAAGAGCCAAAGTTTCGCCGGGTTTGACTGTCAGGTTAAAGCCAGACAAGGCGGCTTCATCTTTTTTGCTGGGGTAATGAAAGGTGACATCCTCAAACCGAATTTCGCCTTTAAGATCAGTGGGCACCGCAACTGGGTTTGCTGGTGCTTTGATGATGGCTTCCGCACTGAGCAGTTCCGCCAACCGTCCGGCAGCCCCGGCCGCGCGCTGCAGTTCGCTGTATACTTCCGACAGTGCACCAAAGGCCGCAGCGACAAAAACTGCGCGCATGATGAAGTCAAGCATTTGGCCGCCCGTCATCGAGCCTGCGATAACATCCTGTGCGCCCTGATACAGCACCAGCGCAATAGCGCCGAAAATCATAGAAATCATGGTGAAGGTTAGAGCAGCGCGCACCTGAATACGGCGGCGGGCGGCATCGAAGGCGTCGTCTACATGAGCACCAAATCGGCGCGCTTCTGACTGTTCCTGAGTGAAAGCTTGTACGATATTGAGCGCCGACAGCGATTCGCTGGCCCGCGCGCCTACATCAGCCACCTTGTCCTGGCTGGTGCGCGACAGGTTGCGCACACGTTTGCCGACAACGATGATGATAACGAGCAAGAGCGGGATCATTAATAATATGTAGGACATCAATTCTGGTGACATGAAAAACAACCACACTGTGCCCACAACCGCGATCAGGAAATTGCGCGCCCACACAGACACGCTTGAACCAACGATAGTTTGCACCAATGTAGTATCAGCGGTAAGTCGCGAGACAATTTCACCGGGTCTGTTTTCTTCAAAAAATTCGGGCGATAAAGTGATTAGGCGCTCGTAAACTGCTTTCCGAATATCGGCTACAACCCGTTCTCCTAGCCAGGTTATGAAGTAAAAGCGCGCAGCGGTGGCCACCGCCATAACAACAACAATACCAAAGAATATATAGAAATATTCATCAACCTTTTGCGCGTTGTCAGCCGAAAAACCCTTGTCAACAATATCGCCCAGTGCGGTTGGCAAAATCAACACCGTGAGCGCGCCAATGATCAGGAAAAAGCCCGCTAAAAAAAGTTTAGGCTTGTAGACCCGAACGAAAGACCACAGGGTTCTTAGGTTAACAAGTTTGCCTTTTGGGGGCTGGTGTTCCTGGCGAACGCTGTTGTCGCTCATTGTTTTTGTTTCCTTGACTAAACTGACTTGTCATATAGGCACGGTGAGCCTAAAAGCCAACGATTGAAATCCCAAGGCCTAACAATTATTGAATAGCGAGCCCGGAAAAATACGACACCTGCAAAAAATCGATATAACAGCCTTGCATTCATGCCCGCAATATCCTATACGGACGCCTCGTTTTTGGAGATACGACCAATGAAACAAGATATTCATCCCGAGTACCACACAATCAATGTGGTTATGACTGACGGGACAACTTTTGAAACCCGTTCAACATGGGGTTCAGAAGGCGATACGCTCAATCTCGAGATTGACCCTAAATCACACCCTGCTTGGACTGGCGGCACTCGTCAGATCATGGAAGGTGGCCGCGTTGCACGCTTCAATAAGCGTTTTGGTGGTCTGAAGCTTAACAAATAAGCTTCTGAAACTAATTGTTATTTTGGAAAAGACGCTGTTTTTCGGCGTCTTTTTCTTTGTCTGCTCTTGCAAGATATAATTGCCATTCCTACATAATATTTGTTCGGTTGCCGCTGTATGCGGGACCGGGAAAATATAGGCCGGGCCATTGTGGCGGGCCGTACCATCTGGTTGCTTCTATAGGAGAGCTTGACATGAGAACTTTTGACTTATCCCCCTTAATGCGTAGCACTGTCGGTTTTGATCATTTGAACCGGTTGCTTGATTCGGCGCTTACCAGCGACGGCGCAGCGGCTTATCCGCCGTATAATATTGAAAAATTATCCGAAGACGATTACCGCATCACCATGGCAGTGGCTGGTTTTTCCCCAGACGAATTGACCATCACCGTGCAAGAAGGCACGCTTGTGCTTGCGGGCAAAGCCGAAGAGGTTGAAGAAGAGCGCAGTTTTCTCCATCGCGGCATTGCTAAACGAGCGTTTGAACGCAGGTTTGAGCTGGCCGATACCATACAAGTTGGTGACGCGAAGTTTGAAAATGGCCTTCTGGAAATTGAACTGCGCCGCGTGATTCCGGATCATAAAAAACCGCGTAATATTTCGATCAGGAGCGGTGAAAGCCAAATGAAAACCATCGAGTCTGACGCGGCTTAACTCTCAGGCCGAAAGCCAGTTGCGGCCCTCAGGTCAATAGGCCTGAGGACAGCCAGCAGGGTTTTACCCATTAGAATTCCCTGCTAAAATTCCCCCTACGACCCTCGCTGTCGTATACCTTGTGGAGGCGATGCCCTTTGTGGTTTGCCTCCACCTTTTCCGTATCAACCACCGTCAGGAATTAAAGAAAGCGTCCGCCGCTGCCCGGCTTGACTGTTTGGCTTTTATCTCGGCCTGGGTGCGCGATATTTCCGCCTGCATGCGTTCAATGCGTTCGCGCAGTTCTTCGGCGCTGATAGTGGACAGGTCTTCCAATTCCAGATCCCTTAGCGGGCCAGTTTTTTTGAGGGGTGCGTCGTCAAAGTCCATGGTACCACCTGATAGGTTCGTTGTTATCCAAACAGATGCAACTGGCGCTTGAGATAGCCTACTTGTGCTCATCGGGGCATCTGGCATACTTGGGTTATCATAACCTCGAAAGGCGAGCGATGAAAGTAATTGAAATACGAGAGCCGGGTGGCCCCGACGTGTTGCAAATTTCTGAGCGGGATGAACCGGTGCCGGGAGCGGGTCAAATTTTGATTCGCGTAAAGGCTGCGGGCATCAATCGCCCCGACGTGGTCCAGCGTATGGGTTTGTATCCACCGCCGCCAGGCGCTTCCGATATACCCGGGCTTGAAGTGGCCGGTGTTGTTGAAGCGCTGGGTAGCGGCGTTGCCAATTTTAAACTTGGTGATAGCGTTTGTGCGCTCGTGCCCGGAGGCGGCTACGCCGAACTTTGTGTGGCACCGATGGAAACCTGCCTGCCTATGCCGGCCGGATTTTCTTATATTCAAGCCGCCGCGTTGCCAGAGACCTATTTTACCGTTTGGTCAAATCTGTTTGACCGGGCGGGATTGAGTTTAGGCGAAACGCTTCTTGTCCACGGCGGCTCATCGGGTATCGGTTCAACCGCAATCCAGCTGGCCAAGGCTTTTGGCGCGAAGGTTATTACAACAGTTGGTAACCGTGAAAAGGCTGAATTTTGCCGCGAACTCGGCGCTGATTTGACAATCAACTACCGCAAGCAAGACTTTGAAGCTTGTGTTGCTGAGTATACCGACGGTGCAGGTGTTAATGTGGTTCTTGATATGGTTGGCGGCAGCTATATTGCCAAGAATATTCAATGCCTTGCGCCCGATGGCAGACATGTGTCGATTGCATTTTTAGGTGGTCCGCAGGTCGAGTTTAATATGTTGCCTGTGATGCTGAAACGCTTGACCTTAACTGGGAGCACGCTGCGCCCAAGGGACAACGCTTTCAAAGGTGCAATCGCGGTTGCACTCCAGAAAAACGTCTGGCCGTTGTTGGAAAAAGGTGCAGTCAAGCCGGTGATTGACACTGTCTTGCCGCTGGGTGAAGCAAGCGCCGGGCATGCATTGATGGAGTCGAGCGGCCATATGGGAAAGATTATTTTGGAAATTTGACACAAAAAATGGAGATTATTCACCAAAATAGACGCAAAATACCCATTATTCGCGGTGACAGTCGGCAAATTAGTTGTTAATGTCCCGTCGTTGGAGAGTTACCTCTCCCACCCCTTTCAGAAAATTTGAACTCTCTGAGGGGCAGGCTGCGGAAGCAGTTCTGCGATTGAAGAATTTTGTAATTTAGGAATTTCGTGATGACACAACCCTTAATGCCCATGGCGACCGCGGTTTGGCTGGTAGATAATACGGTGCTGACCTTTGTTCAAATTTCCGAATTTTGCGGGCTGCATGAGCTGGAAATTCAAGGTATCGCAGACGGTACTGTTGGAACGCATATTGTGGGCCAGGACCCAACAGCAAGTCGTCAGCTCGCGCCATCTGAACTGGAGAGATGTCAGGCTGATCCGTCTACGCGTCTCGTGCTTTCGGAATATGACGTTAAGGCTGTGCCGCGCACTAAAGGCCCTCGTTATACACCGGTTTCCAAGCGGCAGGAAAAACCTGATGCCATTGCCTGGTTGGTACGCAATCATCCAGAGTTGACAGACCTGCAGATTAGCCGATTGGTCGGGACCACCAAGCCAACTATTCTGGCAATCCGTGAACGGTCACATTGGAATATCTCTAATATTCGCCCGCAAGACCCTGTTGGTGTCGGACTTTGTAAACAGATGGAGCTTGACGAAGCCGTGCAGGTTGCCGCTACCAAGCGCGAAAAAGCTGCCGCTAAGGCGGAGGCTGCCGCAGAAGCGAAGCGCCCTTCCAGAGTGAAAGCAGCGGCAAAAACCGCAGCTACCAAGAAAGCCGCGGCTGCTAAGGCAGAGCCAGCAATTGAAGCTGAAGCCGAAACTCAGGCCCAGGCTGACGGCGAGCCTGCATCTGAAGGCTAAATTAGACAAAATGTACAAAAAAAGAGCGCGGGCAAATGCCTCGCGCTTTTTTTTGTTTGCTAGATTGCGTATCGAAAATCTAGCTAATGTCGCACTTCCAAACGTGTCATTTCTTCTTTAAGTCGGAGCTTTTGTTTCTTGAGGTCCATGAGTTTTATCGCA
>JAJFIU010000064.1 GCA_021774695.1 Alphaproteobacteria bacterium
GTGTTTATCTCGCGGCTTCGACCCTACGAGGAAAATCTGGTATCGATCGACCCGCTTGATCTGCCGCTCACAGCCGATATCGGGGCTTTGGTATTGAAACCGGTGCCGCGACGGCGCAGCGGCGTGATAGTGGAGTTTCCCATTGAGCGTACCGTCGCCGCGACCTTGCGATTGGTGGACAATGAGAGCAACGAACTGCTGCCCGGTACTGTGTTGCGTGCGGATGAAACCGGTGCAATATTTTATGTAGGTTTCAAGGGTGCAGTTTATGTTACCGGGCTGAACAAGCCGATGACTTTGCGAGCGGAAACTGCGGGCGGCGATTGCATGATTGGGCTGGAAGCCATAAAACCTGGGCCGTTCCCTATTCGGCTTGGAACTTTGGTATGTAACGGAGATGCTCCATGAAAAAACTGATGGTTTTGACTTTTTTAGTCCTGGCGTCGGCCACGCTGGGCCCGGCAGAGGCCAAACCCAAACCTTGCAAGCGCTGCTATTGCTCGGTGTCAGCGACCAACGTTAATTTTGGTGCCTATGACGGTATTGCACAGCTGGCGGTGAACAGTGCGGGCAATGTTGAGGTGTCGTGCGGCACCGATACAATCGGCGATGTCATGTCGTATGCAATTGAGTTGTCAGGTGGGAATAAAGGCACCAAACCTCGCGAAATGAGCGGCAGTGGTAGATACCGTCTTGAGTATAATCTTTATACCGATGTTGGTCACACCATAATTTGGGGGGACGGCAAAGGCAGCACAGCGACGGTGACCGACAGTTATACGTTTGTTACACTGTGCTGTGAAATTCGCAATTACACCATTTATGGCCGCATCGATGCCGGTCAGAATGTAGCGCCGGGTTTTTACAGCGATAGTATCGTTGTTAAGGTTGATTTTTAACGCACTTTCCTGCGCTTGTGCCTTTGGCAATCGCGCAAATACACAAAATTAGTTTGAACTTAAACTAATTTTGTGTATCCTCATGTAAAGAAGGCATATTTGATACCTATGTTTGGTATTTCTCTATGCTAAGCTTGATGATTGAGGGGGTCATGGAAGACCACGCGGTTATAGCGCAGACAAGCCCGTTTTACCGGGAGCTGAAAAAGGGAAGAGCCTATTTTTGGTGTACCTGTGGGCGTAGTCAAAAGCAGCCATTTTGTGATGGTTCGCACAAAGGAACAACGTTTGAACCTCAAAAATTTGTCGCCGAAGAAGACGGCCAGGAAGTGTTGTTTTGTGGCTGTAAACTAACAAAAACCGGCCCTTTTTGTGATGGTAGCCACAATAATATTGAAGGCGCCTACAAGCTGGACAACCCTGAAAGTGCCCTTAATAAAGCTATTCCGATCGCGCAGAGAGAGGGGGCCTTCACCAATCTTGATGGTGGCTGCTTCGTTTTTTCACCAGAATTCGCCGACTTGAAGACAGTTGGTACGCTTTCATGCTGCACGGTTGTTGATGGTGCGGTCGCGGCACACTATCAATCTCAGTTTTATCTACGCCTGAAAAAAGGGCAGTCGCCGATCATAACATTCGGCGACGACGATGCTGTTGTTTTTGTTGCATCTGGCGAAGGAACTGCCGCAATCGACGATCAACAATATGCCCTTTCACCCGGCACCAGTCTTTTGGTCGTTGCCGGTGAGGCGCTACAGTTTGACGCGGCACCGGTTGAGGGCTGCGTTATATTCGTTTCTGTTTGTTCGGCGTCAGCGTCAATCGGTTTCGCTGCGAATGCACTGGGTAATAGTGCCGCCGCCCACAAGGTAGCGGATGTTGATCGCTGTGTTCGTGTGGACCAGGACTTGAGGCAGGCTATGGGCGAACGCTATTTCCAAATGCTTGTCGTTAAGCCCGGCGGCGGCATACCGGCAGCGCAGTTTATTGGGGAAATTCCAACCAGTAAAGCTGTGCCTCACAAGCATCTTTACGAAGAAACGTTAATTGTTTTGTCCGGCACTGGTTTCATGTGGACGGATACCAAGAAGGCTGCGGTCAAAGGCGGCGACGTAATATTTTTACCGCGTAAACAGATACATTCACTGGAATGTAGCGGACCAGAATCGCTTTATGTTGTGGGGGTTATTATGCCCGGCGATAACCCCACAATTAATTACTACTAGACCCAAACTGTGTTGGCATTATTCAGCACTGGAACTGTTACGGGCTCAAAATATAATTCTGAGGGGGAATTAAAAATGGCTACTTCAAACACACGTAGAATGCAGTTAATGCTGGCGTCGACAATTTTGTCGTCGGCTATATTCACAGCGCCGTTGGTTGCGCAAAACGCTGAAGATGACATACAAATTGAAGAAATTCAGGTCACTGCGAGCAAACGCGGGGCACAGAGTTTGATTGATGTCCCGTCCACCATTCAGGCTATTGGCGGCAATGAGCTCCGGGCGCTCGGCGCGCGAGACTTTGCAGACTGGGCGGGCACTGTGCCGGGTCTTGCTTATGAAGACCTCGGGCCGGGTGATAAGGACTATGTTATCCGCGGCGTAAATTCATCAGGCGACGCTACAGTCGGTGTCTATTACGACGAGGCTGTTATTACCGGCAGATTTGAGCAGGACGGCGGCGGCCGCAATGCTGACATTAAGGTTTATGATATCCAACAAATTGAGGTCCTCAAGGGGCCGCAGGGTACTCTTTATGGGGCCAGCTCGCTCACCGGCACAATCCGTCTTATAACCAACAAGCCGAAAATGAACGAATTTGAAGGCTGGGTCGAAGGCGGTGCCAGCACCATTGATGGCGGCGGCGAAGGATTTCATGCCGCAGGCATGCTGAATATGCCGCTGGTGGATGATAAAGTCGCGGTTCGGGCGGTTGGCTGGTATCACGACGAAGGTGGCTTTGTCGATAATACCCGTTTGGGGCTGAGAGATATTAATGACGAAAAAACATACGGTGGGCGCGTGCATGTGCTTATGGAGCCAACCGAAAATTTCAGTTTACTTGCAAGTGCCACATACCAATCGCTGGAATCCGGCGGTAGCAGCCGATTTACTCCTGAAGGTCGTTTTGGAGCAGGCGTGCCGGGTGCAGACGCTTTTTTGAATGCGCGGCAAGGCGGTGATTATGAAAATACTGAACACACCCAAAGCCCTTGGGATGAAGATCTTTATATTCTGAGTTTGACAGCGGACTGGGATCTGGGCAGTGGCTCGTTAACGGCGACAACAAATTTGTATGACCGTGACATTGAGTTCGCATTCGATTCGTCACCGATCCTGTTCTTCTTTGGTGTGCCAGTTGCTGGCATTACTTTGCAGCCGCAAAGTAGGGAATTGTGGACGTCTGAGGTTCGCTACGCATCCAATCTGGACGGACCTCTGAATTATGTGATTGGCGGGTTTATCTCTCGTGAAAATTCTGATTTTGAAACCCAGGTTATCGCATCAGGCACTGATGGTTTAGCGCTCGCGCCGTTTCAGGCCGGACCAGCCAATGATTTCTTCGGCGGTGGCACAACCTTTTTCGGGCGTACATTAGCTGACAGCCGGGATCAGGAAGCAATTTTTGGTGAAGTTACGTTTGAGGTAACCGAGAAATTTACACTGACTGGCGGTGCGCGGTGGTTCAATGCATCTATCGACAGCCGTGCCCAGGTTATCCATGATTTTGTTTCGGGCGCGGAGCTGGACCCGCTGGTTCTTAAAGGAAGTGAAGATGATTTTACTTTCAGGTTTAACGCGGCGTACCAGCCATCAGAAAATCTGACTTTCTTTGCACAAGCGGCATCCGGCTTTCGCCAGGGCGGTGTAAATAGCCCAGGGTTCTCAGGCGTTGTTGTTCCACCCAGTTTTGGCTCCGATACGCTATGGTCGTATGAAGCTGGTGTAAAAACACGGTCGGACGATGGTGCTTTCTCGTTCGATATGTCAGTGTATCAGATTGATTGGTCGGATATCCAAACACAGGACTTTGTCTCAGGCTTTTCATTCATCACCAACGCTGGCAAAGCGCGCGTAAAGGGGATTGAAGGGCTCATGACGTATGCTGCGTCCAATGGTTTGGAAGTGTCACTCGGTGGTACCTACACCGATGCTCAGCTTACTCAGAATCAGCCAGCCAGTCCGGGGGCAAGTGGTCGAAACGGCGACAGAGTGCCCAATGTGCCGCGGTTTTCGGGTAATATCTCTTTGACAAAACATTTTGAAATAACGGGAGAGTGGGACGCAAGCCTGCGGTTTGATTACATCCGCCGCGGATCATCTTCGACAGACTTTAATCCGTTGCTGTTGGATGGCTCGAGCAATATCAACTTCGCTGATATTCCGTCCTACAACATCGTCAACACGACCCTGCGCTTTGAGAGGGATACATTTGATATCTCCATTTATGCGAAAAACCTGTTTAATGAGCTCGCGTTTGCTGATGTGTTCATTAACGGGGCTCAAGATCCGCTATCGGGTATTGCATTGCAGCCGTTCACGCTTGGTATTACGCTGCGTCAAAACTTCTAGGGTTTCGACAGCATTAGTTAACTTGGAGGCAAAGCGTGGACGCTTTGCCTCTATTTGATATGGGGTTTACGTGATGCAAGAAAACGCGTCGTCGATGTGGTCTTCAAGAACGCCGTTTCTCATGACAGCGGTTGGTCTTGCTGTTGGCCTTGGTAATCTGTGGCGATTTCCCTTTATTGCAGGCGAAAACGGTGGGGCTGCGTTTGTTTTGATCTACATCGCCTGCATTTTTCTTCTTGGCTTTCCTGTGATGATGGCTGAGCTGGCGATTGGTCGTCACGGCGGTCATTCGGCCCGGAAAACAATTAACCTGTTGGTCGCCAGCTCTGGTGTTTCCAAAGCTTGGAACTCCATCGGCTGGATGAGCGTGGCGATCCCGTTTATCGGCATGAGCTATTATGCTGTGGTGACAGGCTGGACGCTTGATTATTTGCTGTCGGCGGTTAGTGGCAGTCTATCGGATTTGGACAGCGCGGGCTCTGAGGCTGCCTTTGATGGAATGCTCTCCTCTGCGACGCGCCTCGTGATTGCCCACACGGTCATCATGGCCGGCACAATATGGATTCTCAGTCGCGGATTAAGAGGTGGGTTAGAGCGTGCAGCCCGGTTTTTGCTACCGACTTTGTTTGTTTTTCTCGTAATTATGGTTGGAATTGCCGCGATTTACGGTGATTTTGGGCGAGCATTCAGCTTTCTGTTCGCGCCGGATTTTTCCAAAATGACGCCTAATCTGGTTTATTTGGCGGTCGGGCAAGCCCTATTCTCAATTGCAGTTGGATTGGGGGCGCTGATTACTTTCGGTGCTTACCTACCCAAAGATATTTCAATTCCCCGATCCGCCTTTACCATCTGCGCGGCGGATACACTTGTTGCTCTGGTCGCGGGCTTGGCCATTTTCCCGCTGGTTTTTGGTTTTAACCTGGATGCCGGTGAGGGCCCGGGCCTGATTTTTGTCACCCTGCCGATTGCGTTCTCGCAAATTCCCGCGGGAGAAATTGTCTCAGTTGTGTTCTTTACCCTGTTGTTTTTGGCGGCTTTTACCACCTGTCTTGGTACTATGGAACCGGTCGTTGCTTGGGCTGAGGATGCCTTTCCTCTCAGTAGGTCGAAATTAACAATTATCATCGGTACGTTAATCTGGATGTTAGGGTTATTACCGGTTTTGTCCTTCAATGTTTTTGCCGATGTCAAGCCGCTCGGTTCCATCGCATATTTTGCCGATAAGGGCATATTCGATCTGTTTGATTATTTCATTGCCAATCTGCTCTTGCCGTTGAATGTGCTGTTAACGGCTTTGTTTGCCGGATGGGCATTTTCACCTGCCGCAGCCCAGGAAGAGCTAGGTTTTTCGCCTGCCGCGATGATGGTCTGGCGCTGGATACTCAGGTTTTTTGCGCCTGCCGCTCTTGTTTGGATCATGTATGGTAGCTTGATGCCGAGTTGATTGATGTTGAGGACTAATAGAATGCTGAATACCCGGAAACGAAGTTTCGCTGATTTACGTGCAGAATTTCCAATTTTTCGCAATAAAACTTACATCAATAGTTGCTCGTATGGTGCGCTTTCAAACCATGTACGTGCGGCTTTTAATGCCTATCTGGAGGCTCGGGAGGTTGAGGGCGCACCGTGGCAAATGTTTGTGGAAAAATTAGAGCAAGCCCGTGCGCAATTTGCTGCACAAATCAATGCCAGCCCTGACGAGATTGCACTAACTACATCGGCTTCTCAGGCAATAGGCGCCGTTGCAACCGGCATTAGGCTTGATCAGGGGCGGGATCAGGTTCTCATTACTGATTATGAATTTCCAACCTCCGGTGAAAATTGGTTTGCACAGGAAGCGCGCGGCGCGCGTGTCAGTATCGTGGGCCCTGGTTCAAGCGGGTATATTCTTCCGGAGGATATCGCCGCCGCAATGACAGACAAAACCGCTGTGGTTGCCGCAACCCATGTTTGTTACCGAAATGGGTTCAGGCAGGACATTGCCGCAGTGACAGCTGCAGCCAGAGACGCGGGTGCCGTCGCGGTGATTGACGGGTTTCAGTGCCTTGGCACCGAACCGCTGGATGTAAAAGCGTTGGACCTTGATATTTATGTCGGCGGGGCAACCAAATATATGCTGGCAACAGCTGGGCTCTGTTTCATGTATGTGCGCAAACCATTGATCGAGAAGATCAGGCCATTGGTTACAGGGTGGTTTGCTCAGTCCGATATTTTTGCCATGGATCACCGAAAAAACGACTTTTCTGAAACCGCCCGGAGATTTGATTCCGGAACGCCGCCGAACGTGAATGTTATGGCGGCTATTGCCGGCATGGATCTGATCGATGAAGCGGAGCCAGCAAAGATACGCAGCCACGTGCTCGGCCTTAATGACCGTTTGAAGAAGGGCGTGCGTGATTTGCAGGGCAGGCTCGCAACCCCGGATGACCCCATGTGGCACGGTGCCATGATTGCGATAAAATCGACGGACGAAAATGCGCTGGTTGCGGCACTTGAAAGCGACGGTATCATCACCTCGTGCCGGGACGGTAACCTGCGCGTTTCCGCCCATCTCTATAATAACCAACAAGATATAGATGCAGTTCTTGCGGCTCTGGATAAAAACCGAGCGCTGCTTGCCTGAAGGGCTTATTTTAAATTGCAATTCGAAGAAGAATAGAATGATGCGTTACCGTGATTGTTTTGCCGGTGTACTGGATTTAGCTGGAGCAGAAATGTGACTTTGTTGAGCAATGGGCATGCGATTGTAACTGGCGGTGCGACCGGCATTGGTGCTGCAATCGCGCGAGCTTTGTCCGACCAGGGCGTGCGGGTCACCTTGATGGCACGCAGCGCGGACAAGTTGAAGGCTGTTGCAGCTGATTTGCCGCAGGCGCAGGCTATGCCGTGTGATATTACCGACGATAGCGCTGTTGAGGCTGCGTTCGATCAGGCATGTGCGACCTTTGGCCCGCCAACTATTCTAATCAATAACGCTGGCGCTGCGGCGACGGCGCCGGTGCATAAAACATCCACTGAGCTCTGGAATTCGATGATTGCGGTTAATCTGACTGGCACGTTTTTTTGCACGCGTGCTGCCTTGAACCGGATGGACCGAACGGTTGATGGGCGTATCATTATGATAGCGAGCACATCGGCGCTGCGCGGTTATGCCTATACGGCAGCATACGCCGCAGCTAAACACGGTGTATTGGGGCTGGTTCGATCTACCGCACTGGAGCTTGCCCAAACAAATATTACCGTGAATGCGGTGTGCCCGGGTTTTACAGATACTGATATTGTTGGCTCTGCCGTGAGCAATATCGTGCAAAAAACAGGCCGGACCAAAGCTGAGGCGTTAGCCGAATTGACCAGGCATAACCCGCAAGGTAGGCTGATCCAGCCAAGCGAGATTGCGGATACTTGTATGTGGTTATGCCAAGAAAATGCTGCTTCAGTGCATGGTCAGGCAATTGCTGTGGCTGGCGGAGAAGTTATGTGAACACAGAAGTAGATCATTTTGGCGCTGGTGCGCTGCCGGATGAAAAACAGGCATTGCGTTTTTGGTTGAAGCTATTGAGCTGTTCGGTAATCGTCGAAAAAACGGTGCGGCAACGCTTGGCCAAAAAGTTTGATACAACATTGCCGCGTTTTGACGTGATGGCAGCACTGGACCGTTTTCCCGAAGGCATGACACTAGGCGACCTTTCTGGGCATCTCTTGGTTTCCAATGGTAATATTACAGGCCTAATTAACCGTCTTGTAGACGACGGCATGGTTATTCGCACCATTAACCCAAGAGATCGTCGAGCTCAGAGAGTGCGTCTTTCCCGAAGGGGAGAACAGGTATTTTCGGAAATGGCAGAGGCCCATGAGGAATGGATAGAAACAATGTTCCACGAATTTGATGAACAGGATAGAGAACAAGCCATGGTGCTTCTAACTCATTTGAAGTCTTCAATTCTGACCGGAACAAAAAAACTGAAAGAACAACCGTGAACCCAGATCTATATTCCCCAACACATTTTATGTGGCAATTCAACAATGGTATTGCCACTATTACTCTTAACCGGCCGGAGCGGAAAAATCCGCTGACGTTTGAAAGCTACGCGGAACTGCGGGATTTGTTCCGTGACCTGGTTTATGTGCCCGAGGTTGCTGCAATCATTATTACGGGTGCAGGGGGCAATTTTTGTTCGGGCGGTGATGTACACGAGATCATTGGGCCCCTGGTGAAAAAGGATATGCGGGGGCTTCTGGAATTTACCCGGATGACCGGCGATCTTGTCAAAGCGATGCGGTCGTGCCCGCAGCCGATAATATCTGCAGTTGATGGCATATGCGTGGGTGCAGGTGCCATCATCGCCATGTCGTCCGACCTTCGGTTGGCGACCCCCGAAGCAAAAACAGCATTTCTTTTTAACCGGGTAGGGCTGGCCGGGTGCGACATGGGCGCATGTGCCATTCTTCCACGGATCATCGGGCAGGGACGGGCATCGGAATTGCTGTTTCTTGGTCGGTCCATGTCTGCTGACGAGGGCGACCGGTGGGGTTTTTACAATAAAATATGTCCGCAAGCTGATCTGATGGCTGCCGCCGGCGAGTGGGCGCAGCGTATCGCAGACGGGCCAACCTTCGCCAACGGAATTACAAAAAACCAGTTGAATATGGAATGGGATATGAGCCTGGATACGGCGATTGAAGCCGAGGCGCAGGCGCAAGCCATTTGCATGCAAACTGAGGATTTTGCGAGGGCGTATCATGCGTTCGTGGCAAAAGAAAAACCAGAATTTGAGGGTAACTAATGACGTCGCACACCACACTGTTGCCGCCAGGATGGCCTCGACCGAAAGGGTACGCCAACGGCGTGTTAGCAAAAGGGTCCATGGTGTTTGTTGCCGGGATTGTCGGCTGGGATACAGACGGAAACTTTGAAGACGAGTTTTTGGGGCAGTTTAGAAAAACGCTGGAAAATACCGTCGCAATATTGGCGGAGGCCGGTGCCGAACCTGCTCATATTACTAGAATGACATGGTATTTAACCAACCGCGACGTTTATCTGAGCAATATGGAAGCCGTTGGCCAGATATATAAGGAAATTATGGGTCGTGTTTTCCCGGCAATGGCCGTGGTTGAAGTGGCAGCATTGATGGAAGATAAAGCCTTGGTGGAAATTGAAACCACAGCGGTGATACCTGACTGACGTAACTTATTACGTCAACGTTTATTTACTTATGCCAATGACTTAGCTTATTTAGCCGGAGCCAAAGCCAAAACCCGAAGCGGGCTACCGGAGCCTCTAACTATCTTCAAAGGCGGTGCAATAACGATGGCACCCGTTGGTGGCAGCTGGTCCAAATTGGTGAGGCTGGCAAGTCCGTATTTATTCGCGCCGTGCATTAGCGTGTGGCAGGGGTATGCGGGGTCGAAAGTGCCCGCCTGACCAGCGTCTGTGCCCACCGTTTCAACGCCGACGCCCAGAATATCGCGTTCTTCGGCCAAGAAGGGAATTGTATCAGGAGCCCAGCCGGGGGTGTGCGCCCCGTCGTCATGCATGTTGAGATAGGCTTCAGGGTCGGTGCGCTTGGACCAATCGGTGCGAAATAATACCCACGACCTTGCCGGGATACGCCCGTGTTTCTCTTCCCATGCTTTGATATAGTCGATGGTTACGAGGAAATCAGGGTCCGCGGTTGCTTCAGCCGCAGCATCAAGAACACAAGCAGGCCCAATGAAATTTTCAACCGGAATGGTGTCGGTGGCGTTATTTTCATGGTCTTTGCCGGTGACCCAATGGATGGGCGCATCAAAGTGGGTGCCGGTATGTTCGCTGCATTTGAACCAGTTCCAATACCAGGCGGGTCCCCGATCATCATATTCTGACAATGTTCCTATTTCAAAAGGGGTGGCCTGGGCAAATTCGGCTGGTAACTGTAACACCGGAGTTTTGGGCTCCAGCGGCTGTGTAAGGTCTACCACTCGAACCTCTCCTGTCGCGATAGACAGCATTAGCTCCGTTAAAGTATTTGAATGGCCCATGTTCCCCTCCCCTTGAGTTTTGCGGTTCAATAAATTCCACCGCTCCAAACTGTTGCGTGTGCAAGCATACAATATGCATTTGTCCGGTAGAAGTCATGAATTAATTTAAGCTTGAAGTAATCCCTCATAATGCTTGATTAGCAACGGTGTTGAAGATGTAGTTCGAGATGCTCGAACTTGCGATTTCAACACTGGGTGGGCGGTCGCTCCATTGTTCGGCGGCAAAGCCATGAAAAATGCTCAGATCTTTTTGCCCTCTTTTTCCCAGTATGGATCTCTCAGGCGTTTTTTGAATATTTTGCCGCTGTCCTCCCTCGGCAAAATATCGTGAATATCAAGCTTGCGAGGAATTTTGAATTTCGCCAGCAGTGGCACGAGATAGTCGCGTATCTCGCCCAGGGTCAGGCTTGCGCCTGTCGCGCATTGAACCGCCGCGACAACCTGCTCGCCGAATTCCGGATCGGGCGCACCGAACACTGCGCAGTCAGTGATCTGCGGCATCTTGATTAATTCTGCCTCGATTTCTGCCGGAAAAATATTGGCACCGCCTGATATGATCATATCTTTCTTGCGGTCGCCGATGAATAAATAGCCTTCTTCGTCCAAATACCCCATGTCACCAACTGTGGCATGCCCTTCGTAGCGCTGGTCCATCATCGAACCGTCAGAATTGCTGTAGGCAAACTCGCCGAATAGCGGCAACTTCACATAGATGGTGCCAACCTCGCCGACAGGGCATTCGCTCATGGCATCGTTCAGTATTTTGATCGAGCCGCCCGGTAATATCTTGCCAACCGAGCCCGGCTTTTTCTCTGCTTCTTCGGAACTGATCAACGTCATGAAGCCGATTTCACTGGCGCCGTAGCTTTCGTAGAAAATTGGTCCCAGCCAATCGATCATCGCAGACTTGATTTCGGTGGGCCACGGTGAGCCAGTAGAGAGGGCAAACCGGAGCGATGACAGATCATACTGGTCGCGTATTTCGCGCGGCAGTTTTAACAGGCGGATCATCATTGTTGGTACGATGTAGACATGGGTAATCTTGTGAAATTGAAGCAATTCCATAAATTCAATCGGGTCGAACTTCGGAATAATCACAATATCCATGTAGCCACTGGCCATGGCAAACATGGATAGGGCATGCGGCGCGCTATGATACAGCGGCGCAGCGACCATAAATTTATCGCCGGGCACCGCTTGCATCATGTCGCGCGCGAGGCCAGCATATACCAAGTACGAGTCAGCTGCGGTTGGGTCGGTATTTCGCTTGATACCCTTGGGCATTCCTGTGCTGCCGGACGTATAAGCAAACAACCCACGAAAACGCAACGGCTCGCCGTCGAATGGTTTTGCTGCAGCCTTAAGCGAATTAAGATTTTCGATGGTGGTAGGTAAATCAACGGTTTCGTGCGCCGAGTACGCAGCAGCGACCTCAGTCGGGACATCAATACTCAGGATTGGTGTTGAACCAAGCTCGGCGACTTCCAAGTTCGCTAGCAGGTCATCGTGAGCCAGCAATAGCACAGCCTCCGAGTCCTTGAGGATATGGGCAACTTCCTTAGCCGGCGCATGCCAATTGAGCATGACGTACCTTGCACCCACTAGCCTGCAGGCTTCAACAAGTTCCAAAATCTGAACATCGTTTCGCATTAATACGGCGATAACGCTGTCTTCTGCAACGCCGTACCGCGACAAGACAGTTGCTGTTTTCCGCGCTGCCTGATCAAGCGCGCCTCGGGTCGTTTGTGTCCGACTAAGTGAGAGAATTGGCACTGGACTTCCTAACCACAGATAGTGTGGCTGCAAGCGTAAGCAAATAGAGGGATGGAGGCAATTGGTTAAGTTGGATACGCTCCTCGAGTGTAGTTATTTTGCCGGTAGGACCGTTCAGCAACGTGGACTATCCGTCCCAAGCGATCAGCCTTCTTTTTTTTCAGCTAATTCTTGCAATTCTCGGCCAAGAAAAAAGCTGATGGCTGTACGAATTACCACTAATGACGCAACAAAAATCAGGCTTTCAATTGTTCTTGAAATCACGGTGTTGATTATGTCCGAGGCGATCATGAATTCGATGCCAAGCAAGATATAAGTGCCTAGCTGAAGCCGCACTTTCTCGCACCCCATAATGCCTTCAAAACGCCCGGTAAATCGGCCAAGTTCTGTCGCAATCAGCCGAATAAAACTAAGAACGAAGCCGTACAAAACAATGGCTATGCCGACGATGTCCACAAAAGTGGCGGCATGTTCCAGCCATTCCATCAAATGTTGCATGATGTTTCCCTCCGCGCTTAAATAAGTGAAGCGTCCGTAATGACTTCAACGATCGACGGTCCGTCGTATGCCATGGCGTTCCTGATGGCGTCTTCCAGCTGATCGGGACGGGTTACTTTCCAGCCGCCGCCGCCACACAGTTTGGCGTAAGCCGCGAATGATGGGTTGTGCAATGAGGTTTGCCAAACCTGCCATTCGGCAGCCATCTGCTCTTTGCTGATTTTGCCAAGCTCTGAATTATTCAGTAAAATATGGGTGATATTCATACCATATTTAACCGCAGTGGTGAAATCAGCCAGATATTGGCCAAAGCCGCCGTCGCCGGAAACTGATATAACCGGTCTGCCTTTGTAGGGGCCATCCTCGGTTGTTGCGCACCAGGCACCGATCGCCGCAGGAAACGAAAATCCGATCGATCCCAAGTATCCAGACATCAAAACGCGTTGATCAGGTTTGGTCTCAAAATACCGGCCAAAGCTATAGGTATTGTTGCCCACATCTACCGGTAAAATTGCCCCTTCTGGCGCTATCTCGGAAAGCGTTTTGAACAATACGGCCGAGTTTATGCCGCTATCATTGTTGTCGACGCTACGCCTTGATTTCTCTGTGCGCCAAATGGCCCAGCGCTCGGCAAGTTCCGGCAACTGGTCGGTGGCCATAACCGTGGAGGGGAGGGCCGTTGATACCAGTTGCGCTGTGCGTGCGATTTCACCCCAAACCGGTATGTCCACCGGATGAAACCTACCGAGCGCTGCCCGATCAAAATCCACCTGAATTGTTGGTTTTGACGATTCAATTCCTGTGTGATTTGAAAAAGAAGCGCCAAAAACAATTTGCAGATCGCATTCATTCATAAACCAGCTGGCGATGGGAGTACCAGAACGACCTAGAACGCCTGCCGCATTCGGGTGATTATCGGGTATTTGTCCTTTTGCTTTAAAGGTTGTGACAACTGGGCATGAAAGCCTTTCTGCCAGTTTGATAATTTCCGGCATGCCAGTGAGAGCGCCGTAACCGACGACAATGATTGGGCGTTCTGCCGTATGGATTGCGCTGACCATTTTGTCGAACGAGTTCCTGTCGGGCTCGATCACATGCGTACCTATGCGGCCAGTGGGGCCACCTGGTTTGGCGCCGTCAGCAGCTTCAATAGTTTGCACTTCATCCGGGAAAATCAAATGTGATACGTCCCGTTGAATGTGGGCATTTTTTATTGCCAGTGTCATCAGTTCCGCATGCTTTGAGCCGTGCAATACCGTCTCGCTGAAGGAGGTCACGGCGTCAAATGCACTGGTAAGATCGATATCCTGAAAAGCGCCAGCGCCCTTCACTTTCGAATCAACCTGGCCGGTGAGTGCCAGCACTGGAGCACGGTCCACTTTCGCGTCCCACAGACCAGTTAGTAAGTTGGTCGCACCGGGACCAGCAATGGTTAGGCAAGCGGCGGGCTTGCCAGTTAATTTGGCATAGCCAGAAGCCGCGAAAGCGCCTGCGCCTTCATGACGGATGCCGAAATAACGCAGGTTTCCAGCCACCTCTTCCTTGCGCAGCCCGTCGGCCAGACCAAGGTTCGAGTGTCCTACCATGCCAAATACGGTGTTTATGCCCCAGTTTGTCATGGTTTTTGCCATGATATCCGAGACTGTTGTTACGCCTTCAGGTTCGGCCGGAAGGCCAATGAATACGTCACCGTCTTCGACTTTAACGGCATATGTATCCTGGCCGCTATCTTCATGGCCGCCGGGTGGTTTTCCAGTTAGCGGGTCGAAATCCCATCCGTGCCACGGGCATCGAATCCAGCATTTATCGTCGATGCCCTTTTCGATTGACCCTTCGCCGAGCGGCCCGCCCTGATGCGGACAATGATTGTCCATGGCGGCAAATTGGCCATCAAAGTGTGACAGACAGATGGATTTTGTGCCAGCAGTGACGGTTTTTACTCGCCCGTCAGGTAGTTCGCTTTCTTTTGCGACCTTTGTCCATTCAAGGTCAGCAACGGCGTTATTAGTATCTGTAGGCATGGAAGGCTCCCTTAAACACATAAAATGTGCCCGTTTAATAGTTAGATGCTGTTGGGCGCCAAAAGGTTACAGGTCTTTTTCACCGCTTGCTTTTTGCGCTTCCAGTATTGCGGTTACCAGGTCTTCCGGGATTTCCGGCAACTCCTGCTGGTCGACGGCTGTCCTGGCGGTCTCAATGGTTCGTTGGTAAGCGGCTAGATAGTCCCGGCAATCCCGGCACATCTTCATATGCGTTTCGAAAACAAAACGCTTCAATGGCGGTAGTTCATCTTCAAGATACTGGAGGATGAAGCCTTCAAATTCTTCGCAGTCAATCATCAAGGGCAGTTTATGAAGCCAGCGCTTGATTTGTTGTTTATTGCTGAGCACCATTATGAAACCCTCCTTTCGATGAAAACCGGTTCAAGGATTTTTTTCAGCGCAGCACGGGCGCGGTGCAGCCTTACTTTAGTTGCCGAAAGCGAAAGCGATAACATTTCAGCCACTTCCGCCGTACTGTGCCCTTCGATATCGCGAAGATACAGAATATCGCGAGAACCATGCGGCAAGCTCTGAATAGCACTCAGTACCTGCTCGCGGGTACCATTTTGCTCCAGAATTTCTTCTGTTGTTGGCAGTGACTGCCAAAGAGGTTCGATCCTGCAGCCGTCTTCGTCGAAAGTTGGTTGAAGTTCATCGAGGGATTCCATGGAAGCGGCGGTGCGGCTGCGCATTTTTTTCAGGCACGCATTAACTAGAATTCGATACATCCAGCTATAAATCTCCGCTTCCTGTCGGAAATTATTGATGTTTTTGTGAACTTGAATATAGCATTCCTGTACGCAGTCTTTCGCCTCGTCACGGCAGCCAAGCATTTGTTCGGCCTTCAACAATAGCCTGGCACCATACAGGCGAATAAGCTCTTCGAAAGCGCGCGGATCATGACTGACTAAGCGTTCAACGAGTGTTGGCTGGTTGGTCACGGGTAAAAAAATCCTTCGTGATTTCTCAAAAGACTAAGCTTCCTGTACCTTGAGTTCAACAGTATCTTTTTTTTGTAACCTTTTGCCTTCGCTTGGCATCTAACCAGTTGTGGGGCGGAGTTGTAATCGCTGAAAATTCATGAGGGGCTAGAAATGAATAAGGTTGTTGTTGCACAGTTTAGCGACTTGCAAGATCGAACACCATTCGCTGCGCTTGTCGCAAACGTTGATCTGGTAGTGACAAAGTACGACGATGAAATTTCAGTACTTTACGGTCGCTGCCTTCACAGGGGTGCCATGCTTGCAGACGGTTCCGTCGATGGCCCCAACCTAATCTGTGGTGTTCACGGCTGGGATTTCAGGCTCGATTCTGGTGTGTCGGAATATAACAACAACGAAAAGCTGGCAAAATTCAGCGCTTGGGTCGAAGACGATCAGGTTCTGGTCGATGAAGACGAGATAAGCGCCTGGCACGACAATAATCCGCAGCCGTTCCAGCGTGATCAGTATTTGGGTCAATATGCCGATACCCACCCGGATGCCGCTGAAGCCCATGTGGGTCTGATTCAGGAATACGCCAAAAACGGCCTGACCAAAACCGGTCACCACGGCGTAACTGTTGCCATGGGCGTGCCGCGCCCGGAACTGCCTGATTGGGATGATATTCAGTTTGTTGTTGGCCAGTTGCACAAACCGCCGCACCTTGATGATGCCGAAATTGGCACAGAGGTTGTTATTGGCAAAGCCGCAAAAAAGCCCCTCACTCTGAAAATACCGCTGTTTGTTTCCGACATGAGCTTTGGTGCCTTGTCCGAGGAAGCAAAAGTATCACTTGCCCGCGGCGCTGAAATGTCGGGCACCGGCATATGCTCGGGCGAGGGCGGCATGCTGCCCGAAGAGCAGGCAGAAAATTCCCGGTATTTTTATGAACTGGCATCGGCGCGTTTCGGATACAGCGAAGAAAAAGTCAAAAAATGCCAAGCCTTCCACTTTAAAGGTGGCCAGGGTGCCAAAACTGGCACCGGCGGACACCTGCCGGGCAACAAGGTTGTTGGCAAAATTGCTGAAGTGCGCGGGCTTCCTGAAGGGACCGCGGCGATTTCACCGGCCCGGTTCCCGGAATGGACGTCCGTGTCCCAGATCAAAGAATTCGCTGATGAAGTACGCGAATTTACTGGCGGGATCCCGATCGGTTATAAATTGTCTGCGCAGCATATTGAACGTGACATCGACGCCGCACTTGAAGTGGGTGTTGACTATATAATCCTTGATGGCCGCGGCGGCGGTACCGGTGCAGCACCTGTTATCTTCCGCGATAATATTTCCGTTCCAACAATTCCGGCCCTTGCTCGCGCACGCCGACATCTTGATATCAGCGGCGCAGACCATGTTAGCCTGATCACAACTGGCGGCCTGCGCAAACCGGCAGATTTTGCCAAGGCGCTGGCGCTGGGTGCCGACGCGGTTGCGCTGTCTAACGCAGCAATGCAGGCAATCGGGTGTTTGGGTATGCGGGCATGCCAAACCAATAATTGCCCGGTGGGTATTGCCACCCAGAAAAAAGATCTTCGCAGCCGATTAATCGTTCAAAATTCAGCCGACCAGCTGGCTCGCTTCTTTGATTCCAGCGTTGAACTAATGAAAATACTCGCACGCGCATGCGGTCATGATCATTTCAGCGATTTTTCCGCTGATGACCTGGTTACCTGGAAATACGAAATGGCAAAGCTGTCGGGCGTCCCCTTTGCCGGCGTAGCTGATGTTTAGTGTGGCATCGTTAATAGGCGTTTATTCCCTAATCGGTTTGGTATTTGGCATCGCCTTCATCACCAAAGGATGCGTTGCTATCGAGCCAGCTGTGAAAAATAGTAACGTCCGGGTTCGGCTGCTTTTACTGCCTGCGGGCGTTGCTCTTTGGCCGCTTCTGATGGTGAAATGGATTGCCAGTAGGAGGGCATCATGAAACGCGAACAACGAAAAGCTCACGCAGTGATTTGGATCGTGTTGATCCCGCTTGTAGCGGTGTTGGTGTGGCAGGCATTGGACGGCAAACGAACCGTGCCTAGCGAAAATGCGCGTCCACTTGTGAAACAGTCTGAGGTGTTCAAATGAGCCACGGTTATGTGCCGGTTCAATGGAACCGCAATAAAAAAGTTTACGACATTATACTGTGGCTTGGCATCGTTGCGGCAATTGTTGCTAATGTATTGATAGCTGGTGCAAGCGTGCCGGCAGCACTGGCGCCCAGCAGCGAAATATTGGTACTGCGCGCACTCGGGGACACGGGTTTTATTCTGCTCAATATCATTCTGGCAATAGGTCCACTCGCCCGGCTCAATAAGCGTTTCCTGCCGCTTTTGTATAACCGGCGGCATATGGGTGTTTCGTTTTTTGTTATCGTGTTGGCACACGGTTTGTTCGCCCTCATGTGGTATCACGGGTTTGGGGTTGTTGACCCCTTAACCTCCTTGTTTACCAGCCAAGGCACGTTGGAAACGGTCAGCGATTATCCGTTCCAGCCACTGGGGTTTGTGGCGCTGACGATCTTTTTTCTGATGGCAGCGACTAGCCATGATTTCTGGAATGCCGTGCTGGGGCCAAGGTTCTGGAAGAGCCTGCATATGCTTGTATATGTGGCATACGGTTTGGTGATCCTGCATTTGGCACTAGGTGCCCTTCAGGCCGAGCAGTCTCACATACCGGGCTGGGTACCGTTTGCCAGCTTGGTCTGGGTTGGCGGGCTGCATATCCTTTCTTTGTTTGCAGAACCAGGTGACGTGGTAGATGTCGGCAATGACGCCTGGGTTGAAGTTCCCGCACCAATGACGATTGCACGAGGTGTAGGGCGCGTTATTGAGGTCAAAGGTCAGGAACGTGTGGCTATATTCCGTACCGAAAATGATGAGTTCGGCGCCATATCAAATGTATGCCGTCACCAGGCGGGGCCGCTGGGTGAAGGCTGTATGATCGACGGGCTTGTTACCTGCCCGTGGCACGGTTTTCAGTATCAGCTTCAAGACGGCGCATCACCGCCGCCGTTTGAAGAAAAAGTCGCCACTTACGAGCTGAAAATTGAAAATGGCACCCTGTTTTTAAACACCACTGCGCTGCCACCCGGCACACCCAGGCCATTGGTTCAGTTGGCTGAACAGAATTCGGAGGCGACATGAAAAACCCCTTTTTCGTTGGATATCTTCCGTTCCCCAAGGCGTTGAAACCATTTTTCCAGTGGGTTGTGCCACTATTTTTGCTTGCAGGAATTGCCTTTGTTTATTTGATTTCCTCGGAAGTGCCCGCAGCAGGTACCGGCACTTGGAATGCCTACGACAAAGTGTCGATAACTGGCGTTGTCAAAGCAAAACCTTACCCGATGATTATCACGTCAGACCGGGCCACTCATCCGGTTTTGGTCGTGCAACTAGGCAAACTTGACGCTACCGAAATTCTGGCACCCTTGGACGGCAAAACCGTTTTAATTGAAGGCTTTATGATAGAGCGCGGCCCGTGGCAGATGATGGAAATTGAGGGACCGGAAAGCATTGTTGAAGCGCCTACTCTTGCTTTAGCATCACCGCTGGAATCGGAAGGCATGTATGTATCGCTGGTCGGTGAGATTGTTGATAGCAAATGCATGCTCGGTGTTATGAAACCGGGAGCAGGCAAGGTGCACCGTGACTGCGCGGAACTGTGCGTAATGGGCGGCATGCCACCGATGTTGCTGGTGAAAAACGACCGCGGCGAAAAAGCGGCATATTTGCTGGTTGATCAGGACGGCAATGCTGTAGGCAGGCGTTTAATACCGCATATCGCCTTGCCGGTTGAGGTCGAGGGACTTGCGTTCCGCATGGGCGACATGACAGCTATTAAAGTTGATCCCACATCAGTGCAGGCGCTCCAAGGGCCAGCGAAATTGGCGTTCGGCGAATCTATCGGCATTGCCGGTTCCAGTAGTTTTTGCAGAATCCCCGGCTAAAACAAGTCAGTTCACACGTTGAAATTCAGGTACGCCTGATTATTCCTATATTGATGTTTGCATGATGAGGCGCAGCTTCCTATTGTTCACGGCGAAGCAACCATGCGGGGGTATGCTTGCGGTTTCGATAGTGTCGGGAGGGGAGAGCAATGTCAGAGCAACCGGATCAAACAGAGGGCGCAGGAGCTGCAAGAGCCAACACTGCAAAAGATCGTGCAAAGGTATACTGGCGAGCCAATCTCAAACTGCTGGGAAAGCTGCTCGCGGTTTGGTTTGTTGTTTCTTTTGGTTTTGGTATTTTACTGCAGCCCTTCCTCGACCAATTTCAATTTTTCGGTTTCAAACTCGGTTTCTGGTTTGCCCAGCAAGGGTCGATATATGTGTTTATCGCACTGATTTTTATCTATTCGCACCGAATGCGGAAAATAGACCGCGAATTCGGGGTGGAGGATTAGCCATATGGACACTCAAACCCTGATTTACCTTTTTGTTGGTGCTTCTTTTGCGCTTTATATCGGCATCGCAATCTGGTCCCGTGTTGGATCAACCAAGGAATTTTACATTGCCGGCGGCGGCATTCACCCGGTGGTTAACGGTATGGCGACAGCGGCTGATTGGATGTCTGCGGCCTCCTTCATATCGATGGCGGGGCTTATCGCTTTTCTGGGCTATGACGGCTCGGTTTATCTGATGGGCTGGACCGGTGGCTATGTGTTGCTGGCACTGCTGCTGGCGCCTTATCTTCGCAAGTTCGGCAAATTCACGGTGCCGGATTTTATCGGCGAGCGATATTACTCCGACCTTGCCCGCCTTGTGGCCGTCGTATGCCTGATTTTCATCAGCTTCACCTACGTGGCCGGGCAGATGCGCGGCGTCGGTATTGTGTTTAGCCGTTTCCTTGAAGTAGACATCGACACAGGCGTTATCATCGGCATGACCATTGTGTTTTTCTACGCGGTGCTGGGCGGTATGAAAGGCATTACATACACGCAGGTGGCGCAGTATTGCGTGCTGATTTTTGCCTATACGGTACCGGCAATATTCATCTCCATGTTGATCACCGGCAATCCGGTGCCGCAGTTGGGCCTTGGCTCTGAGCTGGCGGATGGGTCGGGCATGCATGTGCTCGAGAAGCTGGATGCGGTTTTGGTCGACCTGGGCTTCAACGCCTATACCGAACGCACCAAATCCATGGTTGATATATTCGCGATTACCGCGGCCTTGATGCTTGGAACTGCTGGATTGCCCCATGTTATCGTGCGTTTTTTCACCGTGCCAAAAGCGTCTGACGCCCGCACATCTGCAGGTTGGGCGCTGGTGTTTATCGCTATTCTCTATACAACTGCACCCGCAGTTGGGGCATTCGCGCGGATTAATTTTATCAACAGCGTCAACGACACGCCCTACAGCGAGGTTGCTGAAGTTTACAAAAACTATGAAGATCTCGGCCTTGTCGCCTGGAAGGATAAAAACGGTGACGGCGTTATCCAATATAGTGCTGGCGCACCTTTCGCGGGCAAGCCTGAATTTGACGGCGAAAAACGCGGTGCATCGGGCGAGCGCACGGTCACAAATGAAGCAACGGATAACGCTAACGAGGCTTACGTTGACCGCGACATAATGGTGCTGGCCAACCCTGAAATTGCCGGGCTGCCGGGTTGGGTGGTTGCACTTGTGGCCGCCGGGTCGCTTGCGGCTGCACTATCTACCGCAGCGGGCTTGTTGTTGGTTATTTCGTCGTCGATCAGCCATGACGTGATGAAGAAAACTTTTATGCCCAATATAAGCGATGCGCAGGAACTTCGGGCCGCGCGACTGGCGGCGATAGTGGCGATCATAATCGCCGGATATTTCGGCATCAATCCGCCGGGGTTTGTGGCGCAGGTGGTGGCTTTTGCCTTCGGGCTTGCTGCAGCCAGTCTGTTCCCTGCCATTATCATGGGTATTTTCACCAAAACCATGAACAAGGAAGGCGCAATTGTCGGCATGCTGGCAGGATTGGTGTTCACCTTCAGCTATATCGTGTTCTTTAAGTTTGTCTCGCCGGAGCTGAATGTTGCCGAAAACTGGCTATTTGGCATCTCACCGGAAGGCATCGGATTTGTCGGCATGTTCATTAATATTGGCTCGGCGTTTTTGGTAAAACGCTTTACCGCAAAAACGCCGCAAGATGTGCAGGATCTAGTGGAGAATATCAGAGTGCCGTCCGGTGCGGGTGCGGGCCAAGCGCACTGATGCCGTTTAGTCGCTAACGCCAAACGGAATACGCTTCAACGCCACCTGGCCGTTACTGATCACCATCAGCACATCTTGCAGGGCTTCGATGTTAGTGAGCGGGTTTGCTGGTACCAAAATCATATCTGCCTCAAAACCTTCGGTAATTTGTCCGGTGGTCGCGCCGAGGCCCAACAGATCGGCGGAGCTAACGGTTGCGGTTTGCAGTGCTTCGAAGTTGGTCATGCCCAGCCGAACAAAGTTCTCGACCTCAACGGATATCCGGTTCGTGGATTTATTGTCATAATAATTGTCGGCGCCAGTAGCGAATTTCACACCCATTTTGTGGGCACTGCGGATAACCCGCTCCAGCTGAGGCACCATATATTTGGCGCGCAGCCGCAACACATGATCGTATTGCTCTTCGTTCATTTCATTCATGGTGACAAAGGTTGGCACCAGCCAAGTGCCGCGCTCTTTCATCAAAGCCAGTGTTTCATCTGACAGGTAACTGCCGTGCTCGATACTGCGTGCGCCAGCCAGTACAGCAGCTCGCGCGCCTTCGTCGCCGTGGGCATGCACTAAAACCGGCACATTTTGTCTAGCGGCTTCTTCTACTACGACGCGTAGCTGGCGTTCGGTGTAAACTTGTTGGCGAGGGTCGGTGGTCGCCAACCCCGCGCGTTCAGTGCCGCGGGTTTTAATAACATCTGCACCGCGGTCAATGTTAACTCGCACCAATGTGCGCAACTCTTCGTCAGTGTTAACCCCGCCTGCCAGTACCGCCAGGCGCGGATCGGCAAGAATGGTTTCGCCCAGCTTGGGAGTGACATATACTCCGGCGGTAACCACATCAGGGCCTGCAACCACGCCGCCGCGTACCAGCTCGCGCAGGGCAACATCTTCAAATGCCTTAACGCTGGCACTGCGAACAGTTGTAACGCCGGACACGAGGGCGCGGCGCGCCTGCACCAGCGTGCTCAGGTGGGTGTGCACATCAAACATGCCAGGCATCAGATAGTTGCCCTCCAGGTCGATTACTGTGTAGTTGGCGTCGATGGGCTCGCTGTTGATGGTGATTTTGCTGATTTTTCCGTTACTGACAAAAACGGTGTGGTTTTCCGTAACTTTATTATCAATGCCGTTGAACATTCGTCCGTTCACCAATGCATAATCCTCTGCCGTTGCGGCGGAAAATAATCCTGACAATATAACGCTGATGGTGGACAGGGCGAAAATGAGTTGTCTGTGCATATTTGTTCTCTGTTCTCTGTTCTCTGTTTTCTGGTCTATTTCCGCGGCAAGAAAGTCTATTTATTCACCAGCAGTTTTACAGCGTTTGGATTTGCCGCTTCAAACGCACGGATATAATTTGCCTGCTTTAAACTGTCGAGGGTTTCGTCCTTCCCCTCCATCAAGGCAGTTTGCACGGTTTCCCCCATCTCGAAATCGAATGTGTTGGTCGCAGTTTTAATGGTTTTTTCGGCGATATTAATATGGAACTGCGCGGTTTTCAAATCAATGGCCAGCGCTAGCAGTGTGTTTCGTGTTTCCTCCGAAACGATGGGCAGGGCAAGGCCGTTTTTACGGGCATTATCATAAAAAATTCCACCAAAATCGGTGCCAATGATGGTGTCGATACCCAACTGCTTCAGGCCCCAAACCGCGTGTTCCCGGCTGGAGCCGCAACCGAAATTGTTACCAACAACAAGGATTGAGGCATCACTCCAATCAGGGTTATTCAGTACAAATTCGGGTCGGCTACCTCCGTTTTCATCGAAGCGCAAGTCAGCAAAGGTGCCGTCTGCCAACCCCGCGCGGGTGATGGTTTTCAGAAACCGTTTTGGCATAATAACGTCAGTATCAACATTGGGTTGCGCGAAGGCGGCAGCTTTGCCCGAGATCATGGATGGCATCGCTATGTATCTCCCTTATCGGCAAAGTCTCTAACATCGGTGATGTGTCCTGCAATTGCTGCGGCGGCAACCATCGCCGGGCTCATGAGATGCGTTCGCGCACCGCGCCCCTGCCGGCCTTCAAAATTTCGGTTGGTGGATGAAGCCACCCGCTCGCCGTCCATCGCCACATCATCGTTCATGGCAAGGCACATGGAACAGCCACTTTCTGGCCGCCACTCAAACCCGGCGGCAACGAAGATTTTGTCCAGCCCTTCGGCTTCTGCATGGATGCGCGTCGCAGTGGAGCCCGGTACGATAAGGGCGGTAACGCCTTCGGCTACTTTACGCCCGTCGAGTATTTTTGCGGCACTACGCAGGTCCTCAATGCGGCTGTTGGTACAGGACCCAATGAACGCCCGGTCGATTTTGATATCGGCCAGTGGCTGGCCTTCGCTAAGGCCCATATAACCAAGTGCACGAGCAAGCGCCTGTTTGGCTGCCGGTGTAGGCATATCGCTTTCGCTTGGCAGCTTGCTGCCTATGGGCAAAGTTTGGTCCGGACTTGTGCCCCAGCTTACTAGCGGGCTGATATCAGCACCGTTAATCACTACTTCGTGGTCAAACCGTGCATCTGTGTCTGATTTCCATGTTGCCACATCATAGTCCATGTGTTCGCTGTGGGCTTTGCCTTGGCAGGCAGCATGTGTCACATCGTCAGCAGCGATCAGTGCAGCGCGTGCACCCAGTTCAACCGCCATATTGCAGATAGTCATACGACCAGCCATGTTTTGCGCGTGGATTGTCGATCCGACAAATTCAACGGCATATCCGTTGGCAGCCCCCGCACCGACAGTTTTGATAACCTGCATGATAATATCTTTGGCGGTTACGCCGGGCGCAGTTTTCCCGTCCACCGTAACCCGCATCGATTTCAGCCGCTGATAGCGCAGTGTC
Organism: Alphaproteobacteria bacterium; assembly: GCA_021774695.1. Classification (GTDB taxonomy): domain Bacteria; phylum Pseudomonadota; class Alphaproteobacteria; order Sphingomonadales; family Kordiimonadaceae; genus Kordiimonas. The sequence goes on from JAJFIU010000064.1 coordinate 24,789, forward strand.
TGGCTGGCGAGCACATGTTCAACCTCAGAGGTGCCAATGCCGAAACCAAGGGCGCCGTAAGCACCGTAGGTGGTTGTGTGGCTATCGCCGCAGGCAATCAGCATGCCGGGGGCGACTAATCCTTGTTCCGGCACCACCACATGTTCGATACCCTGGCGTGGGTCACCCAGTCCGTACAGGGCGATGTCGTGTTTTTCGCAGTTTTTTGTCAGGTTGCTGATAAGTAGTTTCGATGCTTCGTCTGGCCCTTCGCGCTTGCGGGTGGCGTTGACATGGTCAACCACTGCCAGATGAGCGCCAGGCCGCCATACTTTCAAGCCTTTGGTTTCCAGCCCTGAAAAAGCCTGCGGGCTGGTATATTCATTCATAATGTGGAAATCCACATAGACTAGAATGTCACCGCCGGGTAGGTCGCAAACCTTGTGGGCATCAACCAGTTTGTTATAGAGGGTGCGGACGGTCATGGGGTTTCCTCATCCGGGTGTTTGCCGAAAAAGCTAACCAGTTTGGCTATTATTTCGCCTGGGATTTCCTCGGCCATATAGTGGCCGCAGTCCATGGCTTCACCGATAACATTCGACGCCCTGCTTTTCCACAGTTTCATGGGCTCGAAGCATTTTTCTATTGCGCCGCATTTGGCCCACAATACCTGCAACGGCACCGCCAGTTTGCGATCACCGTCTGCGTTGTCATGGTCGATATCGATTGTTCTCGCGGCGCGGTAGTCTTCACACGATGCATGGATCATCGCGGGGTCGCGGAATGCACCCAGATATTCTTTGAGCGCATCGGGGGCGAAGGGGTTACCGCCAGCTTGATTGAAACACTTTAGTTTCCAAAACTGTTCAGGGTTGTTGCTAATTATTTCCTCGGGGATGGGCGCGCGCTGGGTTTGCAAGAACCAATGCCAGTAAGCCTGCGCAAAATCTGCCGTAGTGTTTGCATACATTTCGCGGGTGGGTGCAATGTCCAGTAATGTCACCGCAATCACGCGTTCTGGGCTATCCAGTGCCAAGCGGTGGGCCACACGCGCACCGCGGTCATGGGCAACGATATAAAACCGGTCATGCCCCAAATCCTGCATGACCTTGACCATATCTGCGGCCATGGTTCGCTTGGAGTAGGGCATATGATCGGGATCGGACGGAGGCTTGTCAGAGCGGCCGTAACCGCGCAAGTCCGGGCAGATAACCTGAAAGCTCTTTGCCATTACCGGAGCCACCTCATGCCACATGGCCGAGGTTTGCGGATTGCCGTGCAGCATCAGAAGTACAGGCGCGCCGACAGGGCCTGCACGGCGCAAGAAAATATCAGCGCCTGCACCCTTCACAGTTTCTTCAGTAAACCCATCGAACATCGCCGGCACCTCGTTTGAAACGTTAATCTGCACGCTTGTGTTAGTATTTGCGACAACTATTTCATGGCCTTTAGTGAAAATGCACACTCGCAGGGATGCTTTTTCACTAAACTAAAGATTCGAGCGCCGCTTTCTTGTTTAATTTGCCGGTTTGGCTATACTTTAACCGGGGAAATGTGGGGGAGCCGGGTCTTGAATGCTTCGCTGCGATTTAAATTTAGCGGGGTTTTGTCATGAAGAATTACAGTAAAGTTTTGGGTTCTGCAGGATTGTTAATTGCGGCGCAGATGTTGATGCCGCCAGCGACCACGCAGGCCGATACCGGCGACATGGCCAAGGAAAAGTGGGACACCACACAGGCGCGGGGCGAGACCCGTGAGATATCATTTACCACCGAAGAAGGCACCTTCATGTCGGTGGATGTGTCGCCGGACGGCGAGTGGTTGGTGTTCGACTTGCTAGCCCACGTATACCGGATGCCTATTGCTGGCGGTGACGCGGTTAGCCTGACACAGGATAGCGGTGTCGCGACCAATTATCACCCCAGATATTCACCCGACGGCAGTTTGATCGCTTTTATCTCGGATCGTGGCGGACAGGATAACATTTGGGTAATGGGCACCGATGGCAGCAACCCAAGGCAAGTTTCAAAGGATCTTAACGCCCGTTTTTTGACCCCGACCTGGAGCGCCGACGGCGATTATATCTATACCCGCAAACGCGGTATGCCCAAGCGCGGTAGCCGCCCGGACGCTGGTCTTTGGATGTTCCACAAGGACGGCGGCAAGGGTATTGAGCTTGTTGGCCGCGAAGAAGCAGGGGCCTCATGGCCGACCGCATCGTCGGACGGCAAATGGCTTTATTTTCATAAGCGCACCAGCACAGGTACCACCTGGGGGCACTGGAATTCTCTGGCCGGTGAAATTCAGGTTAGTCGCCTAGATTTGGCAACTGGCGACGTGACCAGCGTTAGCCATGGCTTTAACCAGCAGCAATCCCGTTTTTCCAGCGGCGGTGCCGCTGCGCCTGAAATATCGCCGGATGGCAAGTTGATGACCTTCATTCGCCGCATTCCAGACGGCACGGTTTCCCACAAGGGCCAGAAATACGGCCCGCGGACAGCGTTATGGCTGCGTGATTTGGAAACTGGCACCGAACGCATTTTGATGGACCCGGTAACCCAAGATATGGTCGAGGGCATGAAAACCCTTCGCGTGTTGCCTGGCTATAGTTTTGCACCGGACGGCAAGTCTGTGATTTTAAGCCAGGGTGGCAAAATAAGGCGTGTTGATGTTGTCAGTGGGGCGGTTTCCACCATTCCGTTTTCTGCTAAAGTCGAGCGCACAATTTCTGAGCAGGCTCTGAGCAGTTTCCGCATCACCGATGATCCTTTTGAGACCAAATTCGTACGCTGGGCGTCGGCTTCGCCAGACGGCTCCAAACTTGTTTTTCAGGCTGTTGGCAAAATCTGGATACAGGACCTGCCAAACGGTACCCCCAAGCGGTTAACGCGCGACAGTTTCGCGCCGTTTGAGTTTTCTCCCTCTTGGTCACCAGATGGGCGCACCATCGCCTTCACAACATGGGGCGATCTTGAGCGCGGCCAAGTTTGGACAGTGCGCGCATCTGGCGGCAGGCCAAAACAGCTGACGTCGGAACCAAGCGAGTATATTCACCCAGACTGGAGCGCTGACGGCAAAATGCTGGTAGTAGCTAAGGGCGGCAACGCAAATGCCCGTGGGCGTGAAGTCACGCACAACCCATACTGGGATGTGGTTCGCATGTCTGCTGGCGGCGGCGATGCCGTTACGGTTGCCCGGATCGATTTCAGTGGTCGCTTTGGCCGCGGTCGTGGGCAATTGCCGCGCCCTACATGGGGCCCGGACGGACGGATATTCTATCTTGAAGGCGCACCCGCAGGCGGTGCCGCCGCGCCCTCCTCACAGTTAGTTTCTGTGCCGCCTGTTCCGTCGATCGATCCGCCGCAAGTGGTTGCTCGGTTTGATTTCGCTGACGAGGCAGTGATCTCGCCGGATGGCAGTCATGTGGCGTTTCTTGAAGGTGATAATGTTTATCTGTCGCCACTGCCTTACAGGCAGGCGCGTGCAAAGCCTATTGTAATAAGTAAAGGCGAAGGCAAGGGCATGTTGCCTGTTAGCCAGGTTTCTGAAACCGGCGGGTTGTTCCCCAATTGGCGCGATAGTGGCACGCTCGAGTTTGGCTCGGCTTCGACTTATTATTCGCATAATGTAGCCACAGGCGACACTGATGAGACCAACCTATCGTTGACAGTTGAAAAACGCATTCCTGAAGGGTCAATAGCCTTCACCGGTGCCCGTATCATTACCATGCGCGGGAAGGAGGTTCTGGAAGGAGCAACCATTGTAGCCAATGGTAGTCGTATCACTTGCGTAGGCATCTGCGACACCGTCGGTGTTGACCGGGTGATTGATGCAACTGGCTCGACCATCATTCCGGGTTTTGTTGACATGCATGCCCACCATTTCCGCGACTATCGGGGTATTATCCCGGCGCGCGGCTATGAAACCGCCATTTATACGGCTTACGGTGTGACTACGGCGCTTGATAACGCAGTGGCAGCACAGAATGTATTTTCTGCGGCTGAACTGATCGCAGCAGGCAAGGTTATTGGTCCGCGCACTTATTCAGCTGGTGGTCCGTTGTATAACCGCGATGATGCCAGAACAAACCGGCTCACCAGTTACAAAGTTGCTGAAGACAATATCAAGCGCTTGAAATCATGGGGTGCGGTAGCTGCAAAACAATATTTGCAGCCAAGGCGGGATCAGCGCCAGTGGGTCAGCGACATTGCTCGAAAAGAGGGCATGATGGTGACCGCGGAAGGGTCTGATCTTGCTTACAACTTGGGCATGATTATGGACGGCCAAACCGGTTTTGAGCATCCAA
>JAJFIU010000065.1 GCA_021774695.1 Alphaproteobacteria bacterium
CCCGTGAGGGTATAAGCGGTCTTCTTCCTGGCGGAAATTCAGTGCAGGCACACCAAGTGCATTAACCAGCCATTTCTGACGCGGCGTTAATTTGCGCTTGATCCAGATGAAATTCTTTTTTGACGATAATCTTTGCTCCAATTCGGCTCGCGATAAATCCGGCAATATGCCCACTAGTTTTTTAGCGACCAAGGCTGGATTTTTAATTTCCTGCGGATTGGCATACAAAGACGATGTCTGCAGGTTGACCGCCAACACTTCGCCGTTTCTATCAACAATATCAGAGCGCTGGAAAACTACCGGCGGTACTACAATCTGGCGCTCAGCTGTTCTCTTTAGCATCGGCGCAGACATACCCAGATCAAGGGTACGCACACTCATGAGAACAAATGCGCTCATGAACAACACAACTCCAACCATCAACCGACTACGGGCAACAGATAGCGGTGTCCGCTTGGTGAAAGATTGTTCAAGGCCTATATTAATAGACCGTGCGCCGAGCGTCGCCATTAGGTATTGTCCTCTGATTTAGTTGCAGCCCTGCCGCCAATCGATGGCCGTTTGTCGGTTCGTGATTTTTTATCGGCGGTTGGCAGCAATACGCTGGTGTCGCTGTTGACAATCTCGCTGCTTCGGCGCAGCGGAATATCTGTCACCGAACCAACAACCTGCTTCGGTGAGGGCGGCATCAGTGCCAAAAATTCGATCGACAATTCCTGCAATGCACGCGGCGACGTGAGATAAGCCCACTCCGCATCCAAAATGCGCAAGCTTTCCTTGTCGCGGTATATCTGCTGGGCAATAGCTTCAACGTCCTCAGCCTGTTCCTGCACGGCATGTTTCAACTGCATAAGTGCCGCTCCTGATGCCAACGCGCAAACCGCAGCAATACATGTGAAGGTTTTACGCATCGGTAATTTCCTTCCAAACAGGTGCACTGGTTCGAACAGCAGCCCGCAACTTGGAGGAACGGGAGCGCGGGTTGGCAGCTTCTTCTTCGGCTGATGGTTTGATAACGCCTTTTGTTTCCAGCCGCAGCGAAGCAGGTTTTGCTGCATCCATATGCATAGGCATGTGGCGGGATGCGGCCGGCAAACGACCGGACCGCTCCGCCATAAAATTTTTGACCACTCTGTCTTCAAGCGAATGGAAACTGACAACAACCAACCGACCATCTGTACGCAGCAGCGCTTCAGCAGCAGCGAGGCCGCGTTCAAGTTCGCCCATTTCGTCGTTCACATGAATGCGCAGCGCCTGAAAGGTGCGCGTTGCCGGGTGGGTTGGCCTGCGTCCTTTTTTAACCGGTGGCCGACCCAATACAGATTCGACCAACTTGGCCAAATCCAGCGTCCGCTCAAACGGAGCTTCTGCACGTCTGCGTACAATCGCCGAAGCTATCCGGCGCGATTTTCGCTCTTCACCGTAAGTGTAAATTATATTGGCAAGCTCGGTTTCGTCGTACCCATTTACCACATCCGCCGCACTCTCGCCGTCGCTGGACAGGCGCATGTCCAGCGGGCCGTCTTCCTGAAAAGAAAAACCGCGCTCGGCTTCGTTCAGCTGAAACGAGGAAACGCCGATGTCGAGCATAATACCGTCAACACCGTCAACGCCGATATCGTCCAGCAAATCAACCATGTCGCCGAAACGGCCCTCGCAAATACGGAACCGAGGCCCGTATTCCCGGGAAAATGCCACCGCGCGCTCAATCGCCTCCGGATCACGGTCGATACCGATCAGCGAACATGGGGCCGCATCCAATACAGCGCGGGCATACCCGCCTGCCCCGAAGGTGCCATCAACATAAAGTTCATCCGCACTAGGCTTCAGTGCGGAGACAACTTCGTCCAGCAGGACGGGGATATGTGTGCTTGCATTTTTTGGCGCAACTGGCATGGCGGTCATGACCGCCCCCTGGGCTCAGCAGGCAACTGCCCGCGCGTTTTATCAACAGCGAGGCTGCGCTGCTGCAACCGGTGCTCAGCGAAACTGGCCGGGTGCCATATTTGGAACATACGGCCTAAACCAACAAAGGTAGCCTGGCTGTCAACGCCAGCAAACTCTCTCATTGCAGCGGGCAGCAATATGCGCCCATCCGCATCAAAGGCTAGCTGGTTCGATTCTGCCAAGATGGAAGTTGCTGCCGGCAGCTGATCAAAGTTAAGCGGGTCATAGTCCTGGTAAAACCGTTCCGACAGCCCTTCGAGGAACGAAATATCAGACCCCTCAATACAGGGCAGCTTGATGTGGCGGTAAATGGCGACGCCTGAAAAATGGCTGGAGGCAACAGCCGAACGAAAAGAAGCAGGAACAGAAACTCTTCCCTTCTTGTCGACCTTGTTTTCATACGTGGACAGGAATAATGCCATTGTCCCACAAGCCCCCTTGTTCTCCCCCCAGGGCGCGGGTTCCGGAGAACACAAAAGCCATGAGCATTCGGATCACGACCCGAACCTCTATGGGATATCATGGGAAAATGGCTTTGGTCAATGGGATATCATGGGATATTCCATTATAGTTTTTGACATAAATTCGCCAACACTATCTATAATATTGTTGTTATTTCATATAGTTATAGACCTTTGTTTCCTGTATGTTCTCCACTCAATCATCAATTTGAACTACTTATCTTCAGACTTATAACGAGATGCCTTGGCACGGAAATGAAGTAACAACCCGGCTTTTGGGTCTGAATTTCCCAATTATCCCATAATTGCCCATGGCAAACGGCAACGCTGTTTTCAATTGGCTCACAGCATCATAGCACGGGTCTTGGGTTAGGGGAATCGGCACTATCCAGCAAGCTTTTGGCGCGCTTTAGGAATTGCATTGAAATTGGTGAGAACTATTCGACCGAATGAACCATCCACGCAGGGGGTGGTGAAAAACCTTGACTAGCTTGTTTCTTGACAAGGAAAACTTCCATTCTGGTACGATCCGAGCTGCGGAAGCGGCCCCGCACTGAACCACGAATATCGACACCCAAATCTTCTTCTAATATTGCAAAGGCCTCAGCGCCGTTTTGTTTAGCAATTTCCTTGATCTTTCCAAGGAGTGCCAACCGGTAGGAATATTCGTCGCTCGCCACCTGTCCGTCAAAAAATAGTGTGATCTTGTCGCCTTGGTTCGAACGGCTTCTAAGCAAATTCGGCTTTAGGTTTTTACCGTTTTCAAGAACGGCGCTGGGAACTGCCGGAAGCGACCTTACCAGATTGTAACGCCACTGCCCATTCGGCGAATAATGATATCTGGGATTGGCGTTGTCTCTATCTATCAAATATTGAAACATATCTGCTTCGTCTTCATCATCTTCCAGCTTGGAAATATGTTGATCAGCCTTCCAGCAAGCCAAAAACCTGCAATCAAATTTCTTGGGAGCATATTCTCGCGCTTTGTCAGGCTGGCCAGTTTCAAAATAATATAATGCGGAAAGTACATTGACGGCTAACGGGCGTGTCCCCTGCAGGCGGCCTACATATTGGTTCAGAGTCAGGTTCGCTTGCCCTGGAAACTTTATGACTGGCAGGTTTGTTGTGTCTGCCTTATCTCCCTCGAACAAAGTTACAAAGGCTCCCGCGTTTTCCAGGTTACCTTGGCGCATTTCGGCGCCCCAATAAAGAAGCAGCAACGACCCCAGGTTTTTCTCATTCCTCTTCATTAATAGCTGGCCAGCGATTGTTTGTTTCGCGGCTTCATATTGGCGAAGGTCAATCAAATTTTCTACATAGAAATCCATACCGCCTCGCCACGGCGACAGGCTGAGCTGTCTCCGTGTAGCCAATAAATAGTACTCGTTGTTTTTTGCGACATAAGACAGGTCTCTAAAAAGGTCATGGCCAGCGATATAATTTGGTTCTGCATCAGATAGAATTTTAGCTTGTGAAAGCGCTTGTTCGGGGTTTCCAAGCCTTTCAATCTCAAGGATTTCCAGAACCCTAAGTGCCAAGACGCTGGCCTTTTGTAGAGACGTGGCACCACTCTTTTCGACCAAAGTTCGGGCAACAACAATGTCCTTGTCAAAAGCCTTCTTGTTTTTCGTTAGAAAATAAAGTTTTGCCCTTGTCAAATATGCAGAGAGCATCGTTTGGGCATCTGTATCCTTGGGCGCCTGCTCAATGAAAGACGAACAATAGCCAACAACCTCAGGCATGCGTTTATTGGTAATAGAAACGAAAGGCATAAAGTGTGCAGACACACATCGATTAAGCACTTCGGTCAGGTCTAATTTGCTCGCGCGCGCCTTGCCCGCAGCAGCCGTTGTTTTCGCAAAATTATTCGGCCGATGCTTGAGAACAAAGGCACTTTGATCTGGTTTACCCAGATGTTCAGCGAGGAATGTCTCTATTTCTTCATAGACTGACCGGCGCACGCTCGGAATTTTAAGACCGCGCCCTTCCTTTGCATTTGCGAGAAATACGGGTGGCATGCTGCTTTTCTTAAGTTTTTTGTCGAGTTTGAGAATCTCTTTTTTAGCAACCAGCCAGTCGCGCCCACCGAAAAACACTAGAAGTGGTTTTTTCAGGCCCTCCGCCAGTTCCATCGGCGAAGCGGCTTTAATGGCCTTTGCGCTCCTGCGACCGGTAATTGCGCGTGCCCTGCTTTTCCCGAACCAATAGCGGATAGTTTTAACGTGGTTTCGTAAATCCGGAACCGGTGAAATTGCAACGCCGCAGGCGAACAATTCAGGCGTTTTTAGAGTGCCAAGCAAAGCGCTATAGGCGCTGAAAGTAGATTGGCCAACGATGCATATTTTATCTTTATCCGCCAGCCCTTCGTTGACAAGAAAGTGCACAGCATCCTCAATGTCTTCCTGAATAACACCGCCCCATTCACCGTAACCAAGAGCTTGATACTCAAACGAATAACCCGACGACCCTCTATAATTTGGTTGCAAAACCAAATAGCCGCGGCTTGCCAGAAACTGCACCATTCGATTGTATACCGCAATATCTCTTGAAAGCGGCCCGTTGTGCGGCAGGATGATAGCTGGCGGTTTGCCAGAATTCGCAACGATCGGCGACGTCACATAGGCCGGTATTTCCAGACCATCGCGAGCAAAATAGGAAATTGGCTTGGTCGGCGCGAGCAATCGCGGCTCCAAACTAGGATTCACTTCCAATATGGCTTCCATTTCCTTGGTAGTGGTATCCAACCGGTAAATAGCCCCCGGGTATGTATCACTGACTGATTTAATCAGCATGTAACGATCGTCTTTACTGCTGCTAAGCAATGTGTTGCTGCGCTTGGGCAGGCTTTTGTCGATAGCGGCAAACAACTGCTTGTATTTTTCGTCAAGAAAGTGGCGCTTCAGCGTGTGGTCAATATAGGTAATAGCCAACAACGATTTGCGAGCCAGCGAATATTCGATGCCCGACACGTCAACCGTCGGATGCTCGAATATCTTCTCAGTTATTTTACCCATTTTCAAACTGAAGCGGTAAAAAGCAAACCGACCGTTTGCCGCAGCTGACCGCACGATCATAATATCGTTGCCGAAATCAAACATTGTCGGGAAAAAGCGACCGGTTTTGAACAGGTCACTATTCTTCAGTTCCTGCCAGTCGCTGGAGGCGGCAGTCTTTGCCACTATTCGGAGTTCGCCATCTTCTTCGCCGTAACCTGTCCGAACATTTCCCTCGTTGTCGGTTTGCCAAACAGAAATAGTGTCGCGCCGCGCTACAATTTCCTGCATATCACCAGTTTGAATATTCAATTTGTAGACTGCGGGCGTGGATTTCTCATCGGGGCTAGCTGAAATAAGTATATGGTCCGCATCGTCAGGCAATGCATGCAACAGCACTTGTTGCACCACAGCTTCCGGGCGTTTCATATCGAATTGCTTAACTAAGGATGCATAGGTTTGATTTCTGGGAATAATGCGTAGGGCAACGTTTGGAAACCAGCCTCTTCTAGGTTCGAATTTCCATCTACGAGTTTGAATTAAAATATGATCGTTGCTGATCCAATGTACGTTTTCAAGTGCTCCGCCAGTTGCCTTAAAGGAGTAATGTTTTTCCGCTTCTTCCGGCTCCACAGCTGTCACCCGCACGGTAGTGTAGCTGCCAGTAGGAAAGGCCGCAATCATGTGTGTGCCGTCAGGCGATAGTTTGGCATTGCTGATGAAATCGTTGCGGGCGAAGTCTTTGGCAGGAATTCGGTTGGGGGTGCTGTGGTAAGGATACTTAAGGTCGCGCGCGCCGCCAAACTCTTCTTGCGCTGCCAATCCGGCGAACCCCGCCATCATCAAGCAGGAAAAAACCGCAATAAAAATAGACAGAACCTGTCTTTTCCAATGTCTCAGCATAACACCCCAAAATCGCAATAATATCTCAAAACCTGCTGCTAACCTTACTAGTTTCGGTTTTCAAGTAAAGAAGCTTTGTGTGAATACAACATTTAAGCGGCACTCTGCCCCTTACTAAAAGAACATACAACATCTCCGCTTTGCTATGCGATTGTCAGATCAACAAAGGCCAGTCTGTCATTTTGCTGTTTTACTAGAAGATAAAATCATTCTGATCGATATCGCCGACGTTAGTGTTCAGCAGCAGTAGCGAATTGCCACTATCGTCGCTGACCAGCACATCGCCGCTTTGCTGAATGATATTCTGACCTGCAATCTAGCTGAAAAAACAAATCAAAAGCCCAGCCGCTGATAACACTGCCGGAAAATATCAACAAAGTTTCGGGCGTTGGCATTCAGCGGATGCTCGTAAGAATATACTGCTTTTACTGGCAGCGGGACGCCGCCTTCAACCGGGATAACCACAAACTTGCCACTACTAACGGATTGTTTTGCGTAAGCGGCGGTAACAGAGTCAAGCAACGCAGCGCCGATACCCTTTTCAACCAAACTAGCCGCGACGATATGATTGTGTGCGCGAACCACGATATCCAGATTAACATTCGCCTCTGTAATCAACCTGTCTACCTCCAGACCAAGGGGTTCATTTGCGTAAGTTCCAATCACCGGGTAGCCAATAAGGCTATCAATCGACAGCGAGTTTTCGCGCGCCAGCGGCCAATTCGCCGGAACAAGCGCAACAATTTTCGCCTGCCCGATAGGAATGGAGCCCAGCCCCAGGCGCTCTCCCAGGCCAAACGAAAAACCAAGGCTGTTGGCGCCGCCAGATTCCGCCAAACCTGAAAGAATTTGATCATGATGCACAGTTGAAACATCGATCAGGCAATCCTGAGTGCTTTCCATGAAGCCCGCGATTGCTTGCGGAATGAGCTGATGACTGAAAGCGGGCGGCGTTGAAACTCTCAGGTGGGTTGTCAGGTCTTTTTTCAGCCGACCAGCCAATCGCCGGAACACCACCAGCGAATCCTGAATGCGGGCGGCCTCGCCGTCTAATATATGCGCTTCGGATGTGGGTTGAAGCCGACCAGCCGCCCGGTGAAACAAATTAAAGCCCAGAGCGCCTTCTAACTGCTTAATGGCAGTCGTAACTGCGGGTTGGGTGATGCCGAGTTTTCTGGCAGCTCCGGTCGCAGTGCCCGTTTTCATGACGGCATGAAAGATTTCAATCTGGCGGCTATTCATGTCTCAAGTATAAGTAAAATTTATAGATAAAGCAAAACTATAAATTTGATCATAGTTGCAAAAGATTCGATAGTTTGTTGCCGATAATTGGGACGGCAACCAGATGAGTGCCAACCAGATGAGTGCCGAAATGACTGCTGTGTTTTCAAGAGACCTTCACCACAAATACCCGGTGGCGGTGCGCGGCAGCGGAATGTGCCTGTATGATCAGCATGACCGGGAATATCTGGACATGTGCGGCGGTGCGGCCGTGTCATGCCTGGGGCACCAACACCCTGCAGTTATCGGCGCGTTGCAAAAACAAATCAGCCAAATGGCCTATGCCCATACAGCTTTTTTTTCCAATGAACCGCAGGAACAGCTGGCAACACAGTTGGTGCAGGCATTCGGCGACGAAGGCGCCCGCGCCTATTTTGCCTGCGGCGGCTCCGAAGCCAATGAAACCGCGATGAAATTTGCCTGGCAATATTGGCGCGCCCGGAAGCAGCCGACAAAGGTCAAAATTATCAGCCGTACCCACAGCTATCACGGCAATACTTTCGGCGCTTTGTCTGCCAGCGGTCATCCTGCCCGGCGCAGTATTATGGGAGATATCCTGCTTGACTGGCCGCGCATCGACCCGTGTTACGCTTACCGCTACCGGCAAGCAGGAGAAACTGAGGAAGAATACGGCGCGCGCGCAGCGCAGTTACTGGAACAAATGATTGAACGCGAAGGCGCTGATACGATCGCCGCTTTCATTGTCGAGCCGGTGGCGGGTGCTTCGCTGGGTGTGGTCTGTGCAGCAAAAGGCTATTTCGCCAAAATCCGCGCTATTTGCGACCGGCACGACATTCTTTTGATTGCCGATGAAGTTATGTGTGGCACCGGACGCACCGGCACATTCTTTGCCCATGAGCAAGAGGGCTTCCGCCCTGACATCGTAACGTTAGCCAAAGGTTTGGGCGGCGGATATCAGCCATTGGCGGCAACGATTGTCAACGCCAAAATCAGCAATTTCTTTGCCAAAAATGCCGCCGGTTTCGCCCACGGCCACACTTACGCAGGCCATGCCGCTGCGTGCGCGGCTGGCGTTGCAGTTATGCAAACCATCAACCAACAAAATTTGCTCGCTGCGGTTCGGGCAAAAGGTGCCCAGTTCGGATCCCTATTAAAAACAACACTATCCGCGCACCCCAATATCGGAGACATCCGCGGGCGCGGGCTTTTTTGGGCAATTGAATTTGTGCAAAACAAGGCAACAAAAGAGGCTCCGGACGGCGGTGCAGCCATCGCAAAACAGCTGAAAGATACCGCGATGCGACACGGTCTGATGTGTTACCCCGGCGGCGGGGACCCAGGCCAAGGCCTGAACTGCCACATATTATTGGCTCCGCCCTATATCATTGAACAACATCATATGGACCAGGCAATGATCAAATTAACCGCCACTATAGCGGAGGTTTTTGGTGCCTGAACCCGACGACAACACAACCCCCAGCCGCGACCCGTTCATTGTCATGTGCGCACCCAACGGTGCCTGGCGCACCCGCCAGGACCACCCTCGCCTGCCCGTTACACCGGCGGAGCTTGCTAACTGCGCAGCCGAGGTGATGGCGGCAGGTGCTAGCATTCTACATCTGCACGTGCGGGACAAACAAGAGCACCATTCACTGGATGTGGAGCACTACCGCCGGGCCATCGATGCGATAACCGACCGAGTTGGTGATGGCTTGATTATTCAGGTAACCAGTGAGGCTGTGGGCCGGTATTCGCGCAGCGAGCAAATGACGATGGTCAAAAGGCTTAAACCGGAGGCAGTTTCACTTGCGCTGCGCGAGCTGGCTCCTGACAACAGCGAGCCCGTAGAAATACAGGACTTCTTTGGCTGGATGCACGACCACAATATTTGCCCGCAGATTATTCTATACGACGAAACTGATTTTCAACGCTACCAATTGCTCCAAAAGCTGGGTGTTTTCAGAGACATGCCAAAATTTCTACTGTTTGTGGCGAAAAAACCACAACCTGCACGCGAAGACCCCGACGCACGTGAAGATCCTGGTTTTTCAGCGACAGCGTTCAAGCAATTCCCACCAAAAACTATCCACCCATGGACCGCGTGCTGTTTCGGCAAGCAGGAGCATCATTTGGCAGCTCTCTGCGCGCAAAGCGGTGGTCACGTTAGAGTTGGCTTTGAAAACAACCTATGGCGTCAAGACGGTTCGCTTGCTTCCAACAACGCCGAATTGGTGAAAAATGCCTGCGACGCCGCACAGGGTTCAAACAGGGCCATCGCTACCGCCGATGATGCCAGACGGTTATTGACGCGTGGGCATTCTGCAACAATCAAAAAAAAACAATCAAATAGCGTTCCCAATTAGTGTAAAAAGTATTTGAATTCAGCAATATAGTGGTTGGTATTGTGAGCGATTAATTATAGGAGCCAAGTTAAAGAGTATTAAGAAGCAAAAAACGATCAAGACTTAACAAGGAGGGATACGATGAATATCAAGAGATTTAAAGCTGGCCTTTTGCTCGCTGCGTCTCCGATGTGTTTTATGGCAACCGAGGTTGCTGTTGCACAAAACGAGGATGTAATCGAAGAAGTGCTAGTGGTTGGTTCAAGAAGCGGGAAGCCCCGCGCTGCGACCGACAGCCCAGTTCCAATTGACACTTTTTCAGGCGCTGCTTTCAACAGCACAGGAAACACAGCCGATATTTCCGACAATTTGAAGTCGCTGGTGCCATCTTTTACTGCGTCACCAGCAACCGGTGATGGTAGCGCGTTTGTGCGTCCAACGTCGTTGCGCGGCATGGCCCCTGACCAAACCCTGATTCTGGTAAACGGCAAACGCCGTCACCGCTCTGCACTTGTGCAATTCTTTGCCCCAGCCGCCGGTAACGGTGCCCACGGTGTAGATATTGGTATGATCCCAAGCATCGCCCTGAAGCGCGTTGAAGTGCTGCGCGACGGTGCAGCGGCGCAATATGGTTCTGATGCCATCGCTGGTGTGATTAACTTCGTTACCAACGATTCAAGCGAAGGCGGCAGAGTTGAGGCTCAATACGGTCAATTCTACGACGGCGAACAGAGCTGGAAAATTGCTGCAAATGCTGGCTTGCCAATCGGCGACACCGGTTTCTTCAACCTAAGCGCTGAATATTGGGATAATGAAGCACTGTCCCGCGGCATCCAGCGCCCTGACGCTCAAGCCCTGATTGATGCAGGTGTAACGGGCGTTGGCGCAGACTCGCCCTTCGGCGACGAGCCTTTTGTTCAATCATGGGGACGTCCAGAAACCAGCGGAGCGCGTCTATACGTAAACAGCGGCATCGAGCTAAGTGAAAGCGCGCAGCTTTATGTGCACGGTAACTATGCAGATACAGACGGTCGCTATCGTTTCTTCTATCGTGCTGGCGCAACCGACACCGTTGGCAACAGACATAGTACACTGACGGCGCTTGAACCTCTTGGTTTAACTGGTTCCATCCTGCAAACTGGTTATACGCCGTTCCTTGACGGCGCCCAGACAGACTATAGCGCAGTAACTGGCATCAAGGGGCAGCTTGATAGCGGCTGGATTTACGATGTAAGTGCAGGCTTCGGCAAAAGCGAGCTCAGCTATCTCCTTAACAACACAATCAACACGTCGCTTGGCGTCGTTGGCGGTGCCCCTGCCCAGCGCGACTTTGACATGGGTGGTTACGAGCAAAAGGAAATCAATTTAAATGCTGATTTCTCTTATGCGGTTAATGACCGTGTAAACTTTGCGTTTGGTGCAGAATGGCGAGAAGAAACTTTCACAACGATTGCTGGTGAAACCGCTGCTACAACAGGTGTTGGACCCAGCGGCATGTCTGCTGTATCCCCTGCCGATGCTGGCGCGTTCAAACGTGACAACTACGCGGTATATATCGACGTCGAGCATGACATCACTGACAAGTTGATGCTCCAGTATGCTGTTCGTTACGAAGACTTTTCTGATTTTGGTAGCACCTTCAATTATAAAGTTGCTGGTCGCTATTCAATCTCTGACGCTGTCAATCTGCGCGGTGCAATCTCCACCGGTTTCCATGCTCCAACACCGGGCCAGGGAAATGTTAGTACCATCATCACAACTTTTGACGGTGCAACCGGTCTTCAGGTTGAAGAAGGCCTGATCCCGGCAACAAGCCCCGATGCTATCGCGGCTGGCGGCCAGGCCCTGACGGAAGAAACGGCTGACAATATTAGCTTCGGACTATCCGCAGACCTCACTGACAACACCACACTGGTCATCGATTTTTACCGCATCGATGTTGAAGACCGTATTTACCGTACCGGTGATATCCAGATTGATGCTGGATTGCCGAGCGAGCGTACAATTTCTTTCTATACCAACGCGCTCGATACACGGTCTAAAGGCGTCGATGTTGTTCTAACCACTGACTGGGATTGGGATGATGAAACTTCAACTGACTTCACCTTTGCTGCCAACTACAACGACTTTGATGTAACTGGCCAACGTAGTTTCCTCGTCGGTGGTAACACAGTTACGCCGGTTGGCGATTCAACGATTGAAGACATTGAAAACAACTATCCAAGCTTCCGTTTTGTAGCCACAGGCAATACGACGTTCGGCGACAAATGGAACTTATTGACGCGTTTAAACTATTACGGCTCGCACTTCGATGAGCGCGGCACCATCCAAGCTGATCCAGAACTTGGCGGCAGCGCCAAAATTGGCAAGACGATCTTTTTGGATATGGAAGTTGGTTATCAGTTCAATGATAACCTCCGGTTTGTAGCTGGTGCGTCTAACATACTCAATACGTTCATCGACGAAGTGGGCCCACCAAATGATAACCGGTTGAGCGTTGGCCTACAGTATCCTCGCCGTAGCGCCGCCAACTATGAAGGTGGTTCATGGTACGCACGGGCAAGCTATAGCTTCTAGGCCACTCGCCTAACTACAGCTTGTTAAAAACATTAAAAAAGGGCCGGCTGGTGCAAACCAGTCGGCCCTTTTGCTTTTTGAAATCAACTCAGCACATTTAGCAATGCCAGCAGGTCTCTGCATCGCTTGCACCAATTGGGCTGCCGGGCGGCGGTGTCGGGCCAGCCGGTGTTTTAACGGCCGGTGTTTTAGCACGGGCAAAAGCATCATCAATGCGTTGCACCAACAGGGCCATATGGGTGCCAAGCGGACCACGTGTACGACCCGCAGATTTGCGGATGTTAACCAGCGATTGGCGAACACCAGACCGCACTAATACTCCGGTATCAGGCCGGTGAAGTGCTTTAATCAAATGCTCGGTCATGCGCTCGATAACAATCGCCCTTGTCGCGGTTGCGCGCCGTGTCTCTCCGCGCTTAACCTGCAGTACCTGCTGCGACACAAAACTTGTCACACCAGCAATATCCAGACTGTCGCTATCAAAATGACCTTGTTCAGCCAGCCGTTGCAGGCGGCGAGGATGCAACAGGGCATCAAGCACAAGATCAGATGCAGCCTCAACTGCCTCTTCGGTGCTGAAAGCTGGCGATGCCGTACCACTAAAGGCTTCGCGCCCAAACTGCGGATCACCGCCACCACCACCGCGTGGGCTCAACAACGATGCCAGAGGTTCGCTGATCATCAAGGCGTCAGGCGACAGAGTTGCAGCAAGCGCCCGCAGCGCTCGCATTTGCTCGCCGCGGCTAACAGACACCGGTGCCGGGCGGCCATCGCCCTCGGCGCGGTAAACAAAATCATAGCCGCCGATGAATTTCGCTGCAGCCTGCAACTGGTACCGGTGATACAGATAAAGCGGCACAAACTTGGTTTGAAGCGCGGCATAATGTTCACCGGGTCGCAGGTTCTTCTCGCCGAATCCGGCAAGCGCTTTGGCACGCACTTTCATCAAACTGTTCAATTCATCAATAGCATCAGACCCGTTGTCCCAAAGTGAACCGCGGATGTGGCCGCTACCTACAGAGCGGCTATCGCCGTCCGATACATACAGCAGACCTGCCGCATCCGCCTCACGGAACAGCGCTTGTTTTTGCGCCATATCTTCATCGTCATAATCGCCGTACAGATACTTGGTCACCCACCTGTCCCACGCGCCAGTGCCGACGCCGTATGCATGGGAGAAATCCAACTCGCCAGCTATATCCAAACGCACATCAGGTGCTGGGTAGTCCATCACGCTTTCGCGGCCGTAAGAACTGGCTGCCATATTGTGAGAAAAGCCTAACGAATGACCGATTTCATGTGCTGACAGTTGGCGAATACGCGCCAACGCCAGCTCAACCGGGTCGTCGGCCCGGCCGCTACCTGTGTTTTGCGCGCCAGCAAGTGCTTCAAATATCTTGATATCTTGGCGTACCCGTAGCGACCCGAGCAGCACAACGCCGCGCAAAATCTCGCCGGTACGCGGATCAAAAATAGAGGCCCCGTATGACCAGCCGCGTGTGGCGCGGTGCACCCAGTTAACCACATTGTAGCGTGCATCCAGCGGATGCACTCCTTCGGGCAGAATTTCAGCTTTATACCCACCTTTAAACCCGGCAGCATCAAAAGCATCTGACCACCAGCGCGCGCCGTCCAGCAGGGCCGAACGGATTGGTTCTGGCGCGCCGTTATCGATATAGAATATAATCGGGTTAACCACCTGACCGTCAGCGCCTATTTCAAGGCGAAAACGCCGCGCCAACTGCACTGCGGTATTGCCGCTCAGCGGTGCAGACATATCGATATGCGACGTGGAGACAACACCAGCGCGCTGATCAGCGATACGCTGGCCGTAACCAGCATCTGGCAGTTTCATAAAAGTAGTGTGCAGAATAAGGCTGACCGAGTTTGGCACCGGCGTTGTTGCCCGCACCTCGCCGCCAGGGGCGCTGCTTGCGAAAGTAACATGCGCGTCAAATTCCAGATTTTCCGGGAACACATGTGCCTGCGCGGTGTCAACAAAACTTCGGCTGGGATCAACTTTGAAAGACCCCTGCCCCCGGTTTTTCAACTGGGCAGCAACACCTACCGCATCACGTTTTAGAAAACTGGATACGTCAACAAGAACAGCACCATCTTCAGATGTTTCCATTACATCGGTTGACCAAATTACAGACTGGGCAAAGCTGGTTTCCACCGCTTTTTTCTCGGCGGGGTTATCGGCGCTGGCGCGGTACTGGTGATTTTCAACCACTGCCATAACCTTGCCGCCTGCACGCTTAAAGCGCAGGATATAACTGCCCGACGGGCGGCTTCGGTCCAGCCCGACCGGGTTGGAGCCCAGCCCTGCGGTCAGGTAGCCCGCATAAATATAACGCCCCAATGTTCCATCAGCTTGCGGCTTAAGCGACAGCAATATCCTGCCTTTGTCAGCATCAACAAAAGTGTCGATCAGCCCCTGTTTTACCTCCAGCCCCTCGATGGCCTCATTGTAGTCAGCTTTGGCAACAAACGATGCCAACAACAATGAACACAGTGCTGCAAACCCAAAAATTCGACTAGACATAATCACTCCCTATTTACGACCCAGATGGTCCGCGTGGCGGATACCCAGATAATCCGCCTGCCATAAAAGCGATTTTATCAGCCCTTGTCCATCGGGACTGAAGTTTAATCACGCAATTGTAAGGAAAAAAGCGGCAGACGGCGTGTAAGCCGGGTTCTGTCCTCACACCCAACCGAAATCAGGCGTGAGTGATGACCATTCCTCTAGGCGCATTGTTGCCAATGAGCTCAAGCAACCGACCCGGACAGCGGCACGGAAATGCGCCTGCTACTAAAAGCAACTGTCCCTATTGGTCTTGCTCCCGGTGGGGTTTACCCTGCCGCCACTGTCACCAGCAGCGCGGTGCGCTCTTACCGCACCCTTTCATCCTTACCAACCTGAACTTTCATTCGGGTTGGCGGTTTGCTTTCTGTGGCACTTTCCCTGAGGTCGCCCTCGCTGGCCGTTAACCAGCACCGTATTTCCGTGGAGCCCGGACTTTCCTCCCCCGCAACCTAATGCGGCGGCGGTCATCCAGCCGTCTGCCGGGGCGCAATCAACCACTGTGCGACAGCCAGGTCAAGCGCGAACATTAACTCAATTGACAAACCAGTGTGTTTTAGCTGCGTTATCCCTGTTGATATGCCTGGTAAAATCAGGCAAAGTCCGCCGCTAGGAAATGCATATTGTTAACGCAGTCACCAG
>JAJFIU010000066.1 GCA_021774695.1 Alphaproteobacteria bacterium
TGTTCCCCGTCAGGTCCTATGGGGCCAAAGTTAGCGATTGCATAAGAGAGGATTTTGATTTCATTTAAAGTGACGTAAGGAACGTAAAATGAAAGCTAAATCCACGAAGTCGAAGGGCGGCAAAGCTGCCGCTGAGCAAACTGTCAAAAACATACGCCGTGCGACCCGTAAGGTTTACGGCGCGGAAGAGAAGATCCGCATTGTGCTGGAAGGCTTGCGTGGCGAGTGTTCGATAGCGGAACTCTGCCGCCGTGAGGGCCTTGCCCAAAGCATGTACTATAAATGGTCCAAGGAATTCCTTGAAGCAGGCAAGCAGCGTCTTGCCGGCGATACTGTCCGCGCTGCCACCACTGATGAGGTTAAGGGTCTGCGCAAGGAAGCCCGTGACCTCAAGGAAGTGGTTGCCGAGCAAACGTTAGAGATGCGGCTGCTTAAAAAAAGCATGATCGGGGATGGGGAGTTCGAAGAATGAGATATTCCGCTTCTGATAAAATGGCCATCATCCACACAATTGAGCGCTCGCACCTGTCAGCGCGGCAAACCTTGGATAAGATTGGCATTCCCCGCACCACCTTTTACCGTTGGTATGATCGGTATTTGGAAGGTGGCTTTGATGGGCTGGAAGACAGGCAGCCTCACCCAGGCAAGGTGTGGAACCGCATCCCTGATAAGATACGAGGCAAAGTCATTGACCTGGCTCTTGATGAACCAGAATTATCACCACGTGAACTGGCGGTCAGGTTCACTGATGCAAAGGGCTATTTCATCTCTGAGGCCAGTGTGTACCGCATGTTGAAGGCTGCTGATATGATCACTAGCCCTGCTTTTGTGGTGATCAAGGCAGCCAGTGAGTTCAAGGACAAGCCATGTCGTGTGAACGAGCAATGGCAGACTGATTTTACCTATTTTAAAATCAAAGGTTGGGGCTGGTATTATCTGTCTACCATCCTTGATGACTACAGTCGTTATGTGATCAGTTGGAAGTTATGCTCCACCATGAAAGCCAAGGATGTAACCGATACGCTTGATCTAGCCCTTGAAGCTTCGGGTTGTGATAGCGCCGAGGTTATCCATAAACCACGGCTGTTATCAGATAATGGTGCTTCCTATGTGGCAGGTGAGTTGGCTGACTTCCTCAAGGATAAAGGCATGGGCCATGTACGCGGTGCACCTTACCATCCGCAAACACAGGGCAAAATCGAACGCTGGCACCAAACACTCAAGAACCGCATCCTGCTGGACAATTATTATCTGCCTAGCCACTTGGAGCATGAGATCGGTCAGTTCATCCAATATTATAATCACGAGCGTTACCATGAAAGTATCAACAACCTCACCCCTGCAGACGTTTACTTTGGCAGGGGCAGTGCAATATTGGAAAAAAGGAGAAAAACTAAACGTAAAACCCTAAGGCAACGGCGCTTGCAACATCAAATGCAAGCTGCTTAATATTAACCCATAATTGAGGTCAAACCCTCTCTTGCTTTAAACGCCGACTGGTAACAATTAATCTGACGACGGACAATGCGATTGTCGTTGACGACGGCAATATTGTTTCCATTTGTTCCACGGGCGATATCTCAGATATCCCTGATCATTTCACCTATAGCAGCGGTATTTTAGTTCCAGGATTCATTGATGTTCAGGTTAATGGTGGAGGAGGAGAGTTATTCAATGATAACCCCAGCGTAGAAGCGATTGAGACTATCGCGCATGCTCATCGGCAGTTCGGGACAACAGGGATATTACCAACGCTTATAACGGATGATATTCAAAAAATTGAATCAGCCGTGTTTGCAGTTGATGAAGCAATTCGCCGCGGAGTGCCTGGCGTGCTTGGTATTCATTTGGAGGGGCCTTTCTTAAATTCGCAAAAAAAAGGAATTCATGATGAAACAAAAATGCATGATTTAACGGTGGAGATGGCTTCCAACTTACCAATATCTAGAAACGGAAAGACTCTGGTCACAATAGCGCCTGAAGTTGCAACCCGGGACGCGCTTTTGGCCTTAGTGCGGTCTGGTGCAATTGTTGCCGCAGGTCATACGAACGCGACATACGAAGAACTGGTGAATGCTATCTCTGCAGGTATTACAGGTTTTACACATCTGTATAATGCAATGTCCTCGCTCGAGGGCCGTGCGCCGGGTGCTGTTGGTGCTGCATTGACACACCCCAGCACATGGTGCGGCTTAATTGCCGATGGTCATCATGTCCATCCGGCGTCGATACTAACAGCAATTAGGGCAAAAGGTGTGAACCGCTGTATGCTGGTTACTGACGCCATGTCCAGTGTGGGTTCGAACCTCACAGAGTTTTGGCTTAACGGCGAGACTATCAACGTGAGCAATGGGAAATGTACGAATGAGGCCGGGGTGCTGGCCGGGTCGGCACTCGACATGATTTCTGCTATTTGTTTTACAGTTGAAACGGTTGGAGTTGAACTTGAAGATACAATTGCAATGGCCAGTTCGTCGCCAGCCGCTTTTTTGAGGATTAACGAAACAAGAGGTTCACTTTCGCCCGCCAAGAAAGCTGACATCGTTCGATTGAGCGACGAAATGGAAGTCAAGCAAGTTTGGGTGGAAGGCAGGCTATTGGTTGACCAATGACGGGGAAAGGTCGGATTATAAATTTAAACAGAAAT
Organism: Alphaproteobacteria bacterium; assembly: GCA_021774695.1. GTDB lineage: Bacteria > Pseudomonadota > Alphaproteobacteria > Sphingomonadales > Kordiimonadaceae > Kordiimonas. The sequence goes on from JAJFIU010000066.1 coordinate 2,648, forward strand.
TCGTGACCTCTAATTTGAATTCCTGCTAATCAAATTTTGTTGCTGCAAGCTATCGCTGAATATTATCCGTCGTGCGGTAGCAATTGATGTTTCAGAGACCAACATCTAGATTAGATTGTCGGGTTTATGTGTCGGAGGCCCAAACACACCAGAAAACAGAAGAGTGGTGTTCACGGGTCTTAAAATGAGCTTTTCGAATCATGCGACTAACACATTTTCTATCACATTATTTTTTCATGAAATTTATTAATAAATAATATCATATAGTTACACGCCTATCAATCAGGCTCATAACCTGAAGGTCGTAGGTTCATAGCGAAGTTGACAAGGACGCGCAAAGGGCAACGAGACTAATCCTTGTATCTTTCATTTTGGCTGTTTTTGAGAATTACCTGAGCCCCAATTTACTACCACTTATCTGCAGAGTCCTTTGTTTAAGTTTTGGTTTCATCTTCGTTCCTTCGTCACTGCGATGAAACCAAAGCTCTCACTCAATCACAACATCAATTCTGGGACATAAGTCCTGACGGGGAACAGACACTGAGAAATGCAGCAGCAATCCCGAATCATGTATAAATTATATTTAGAATGTACGTTCGATGGAAGCCTGTTGATTTTGCCTGAATAGCACCAATTGGGTCATTTTGTGTCAGGCGTATCCATGTGATGTGGCTAAGAAAAGAAAAGGTGCCCTAAATGGGCACCTCGAGTAGTTATTGAATTGCCTTGTCACTTGGGATCGACAAAGCAATTTAGTGGGTAGTAACTTAGGGTAATATGCGTTCAGAAAATAAACGATAGTTTACCATTAAGTCAATCTTTAGTTTAGTATAGCAATGTCGAATTCGGATATGATGCCTGGGGCAACGTAACACACTGTATGCGTTTACATTGGGCAATAATACAATATATACATGTAAATAGTGTGTTCTAAATGACACTATTAGCGAACAACCTATTTGTGGCATCCGATGAATCCATCAAAATAAACAAGCTATTTCGCTTCATAATGGCATTTTAGCAGCATCAAAACTAAACTATTGTTATATGTATTTTGATATAGGGCTAAACGTTACAAATTTTGGGAGGAATTCAGATGCTGAGAAAAACATCTTTTAAGCAAAAAGCAGCGCTTTTGGGCGGCACGGCTTTGTTGGCAGTCGGTTTTGGCGCGACAAATGCAAATGCACAAAACGACGAAGCGGAAGCAGAGGTTGAAGAAGTGATTGTGACGGGTAGCCGTCTCACAAAATCAAATATTTCTTCACCGGTTCCGCTGATTCAGGTGGGCGAAGCGGAGATTGATAACCGCGGTGTCGCTCGGCTTGAGGATATCATTAATATTTTGCCTTCAGTCTTTGTTGCGCAAACAACAGAAGTTTCAAACGGTGCAACCGGTACAGCAACACTGAACCTCAGAGGTTTGGGTTCTCAACGTACCTTGGTTCTTCTGGACGGCAAACGCCTTCCATTTGGTAGCGCCTCCAGCTCGTCAGTGAACATCGACTTTATCCCTGCACAGTTAGTGCAGCGTGTTGATGTGGTTACCGGCGGTGCTTCTGCTGTATATGGTTCAGATGCTGTTTCCGGCGTGGTAAACTTTGTCACCAAGCGGAATTTTGAGGGCTTTGAAATGGATGCCCAGATCGGCATCAACCAAAACAGCAACAACAATGAGTTCATGGAAAGCGTTCTTGCTGCAGCAGGGCTTGACGATGCCGACAGTGACTGGGGCGGCGAAGACTATTTCGTAACCGGCCTGTTTGGTGCCAACCTTAGTGACGGTCGCGGCAATGTTACGGCATTCTTCAGCTATAGCCAGCAAGATGAGCTGCTTGGTGCTGACCGTGACACCGGTGCCTGTACGTTGGGTACCAGTTCCAGTTCTCGCAGTTTTGAAGGTATTGGTTGTGTAGGTTCTTCGAACTTCCGCCGTTTCTTCCTGCCGGGTGGTGATGTTTTCCAACAGGAAGACGGAACTTTAACACCGTTCGCAGGCGGCCCAGCTGAAACCTACAACTTTGGTGAGCGTAACCACTATCAACGCCCTGTTGAGCGTTGGAACATCAATGCAAGTGGTCACTATGAAATCACTGATAATATCGAAGTTTATGCAAACCTCGGCTTTATGAACAACAATACGTCTGCTCAGATCGCAGAATCTGCATCTTTCTTCCGTCCGTTCTCAACAAACTGTGAAAACCCACTGCTTCAAAATGGCCTGGGTCCTGACGGCACAGGTGTGGACACATTCTTTAACCTGCTGAATTGCGGCGCAAACCTGGCAGACGGTGATGACACCAACAATGATGTGTCGTTCCTGAATTCACACCGGAATGTTGAAGGCGGCCCGCGCATTAGCACCTTCGACAATACTACCTGGCGTGCTATCGGCGGGTTCCGCGGAGACATTAACGACAACTTTGCGTTTGATACGTTCTTTCAATATGCAGCAACTCGGTTAACCGACACATCGGTCAATGACCTGAATTTCAACCGGGTTCAACAGTCTTTGTTTGTTGTTGATGATGGTAGCGGCAATGCTGTTTGCCGTGACAGTTC
>JAJFIU010000067.1 GCA_021774695.1 Alphaproteobacteria bacterium
GATACATCAAACTCTGCCAGATGTTAAGTTAATTATCATATACAGAGACCCTATTGAGCGTGCGTTCTCTCACTTCAAGCTTCGAAGAAGAAATAATAAGGGTAATGACAAGAGCTTTTACAAGGCTTTCCCGGAAGACCCGTATTTGCGAAAGAATAGCTTGTATGCCCAAAACTTAACCTCACTTTTGAAGCATTTTTCCAGCCATCAGATTATGATTTTAGATTTTGATTCAATGGTTCAAGAACCCAAAAAAATGCTAAAAGAACTGGGCGCATTCATAGGAGTAACGGAGGACACTTATCCTCAAGACCTCGTGGTTAAACCTACTTCAAAAAGCCTACCCAAAGCACGATTTATAATAGTTGAACGATTAATGATACTTATTGCTCGGTTCAGCAAACCTATTTTAAGTTACATAGGGCACTATAAAGTCTACTCATGGGCTCAAGAAAAATTCAGCGACTATAAAAAATGGAATTCAGATACACATGTTACCGCTGCGGAAAGTACTATATCAGACGAAATGTCAAATATTATTAAATATGAAATACAAAGATTCCGCGAGATCATCAAAAAAGAAAAAATAACTTTTTGGACACTATAAAGATGGCACACAAAAGATACAAAGAGTTTTATGAAAACATAGATAGAGAAAGCGTTTATACTCCTGAGAAACTTCCTGAACAGCATGGGGCATACAATTCAATTCTTTCTTTTATAAATCGATATGATTTATCAAAAAAAAAGATATTGGAAGCTGGGGCATCTAAGGGCCTATTTCAAGATTTAGTCGGTGACTATACTGGCCTAGATATCGCTGAATCTCTGACAAAACACTTCCATAAGCCATATGTTTGCCTTTCAGACGACGGTATTTATCCCTTCAAAGATAATACGTTTGATGCTGTGTGGACTTGGAAAGTATTTGAGCATATTCCAGATATTGACACAGCTCTGAAAGAATTGTGCCGAGTTGTGAAGCCTGGTGGGTATGTATTGTTTTCACCAGCCTGGCAATGCAGGCCTTGGGCAGCTGAAGGATACCCTGTTAGACCATATAGCGACTTTGGCCTATCCGGAAAACTCATCAAAGCATCAATACCCCTCAGAAATTCTCTCGCTTGGAGGATTAGCTGGGTTTTACCCAAAAGGATATTCCGCCATATTTTTCATTGTTTAGGGTATCGGTTGAGAAACCTTCCAACGAGACAACTACAGCCTAACTATTCCGATTTTTGGATGTCGGACTCTGATGCGGTGCATTCTATTGACCCCCATGATGCGATTTTATGGTTTGAGGCAAATGGTTTTGAATGCGTTAACCAACCACTTCATTTAAAAGCTTTGACAGTGCGCACAGGCGATTTAGTATTCAGAAAGTCCAGCTAATTCAATTTACGGACAAATTGCCTAAAAAACTTGCATCCAAAAAGCTTCAAAAGAACAATATTGGCGTTTAAAATAAACTTTACCGCTAATTGGAACCCATAATGAAGTTATTCAAACAGTCTAATGGAAGGATCCAAAGTGAAGACTACTATCAGGGTGGCCAACATAATTGAAGAGGCTAGGCTGGGCGGGCCCCAACTACGTATCCTATCTGTAGCGAAAGCACTGGCAAAAAAAATTGAAACAATTGTTATTATGCCAAAAGAGAACTCCGATTTGTTTCAAGAGGCCTGCAAGGAAAATGAAGTCAAATATATATCTCTTCCTCTCAATAGGATAACTAGAGAAGTCAAACCCGCATTACGCTATTTAATATTTTTTCCATATGAAATAATTTACCTTTTTTATACTTTCAAAAAAGCTAATATTGACCTAGTCCATGTGAGTGGCGGAGCTTGGCAAATCAAAGGTGTGGTCGCAGGCCGACTTGCTGGATGTAAAGTATTATGGCACCTTAATGACACTTCCATGCCCAAGTTTGTACTTTTGATGTTCAAATTATTTTCTCCGTTTTGCAATGCAATTGTGTATGCCTCAGAAAGATCACGTGAATATTATGGGCCCATCGCCCCAGTCTCCAAAAAAAAATTTGTGGTTCCAGCCCCCGTAAATACAAAATTATTTGACCCTGATGGAACTTATGACCGAGACAAAGCCGCACACATAATGGGTTCCAAAAAAATTGTTGTGGGAACTGTGGCAAACATTAACCCTATTAAAGGGTTTGATACTTTGATTCACGCAGCATCAATCGTTGCCAAGAAGAGGGACGACATCCTGTTTGTTGTTGTGGGCCCCGTGTATAAAAATCAACAGCGCTTTGCTGAAACTCTTTCCAAATTAAAAGTGGAGTTGGGGTTAAACAATGTTCATTTTTTGGGCAGGAGAAAAGACGCCAGAGCACTCTTAAAGCGTTTCGATATATATGTCTGCAGTTCCCATGCTGAATCATCTCCGCTTTCTGTTTGGGAGGCTATGAGCATGGGGAAAGCTATTATTTCCACAGATGTGGGTGACGTCTCTCGTTACGTAAAACATGGCGAAGCTGGAGAGATCGTTCCCATTGCCGATCAACATGCGCTGGCAGCTGCTGTTCTTGCCCTTGCAGAAAACCCAGGTAAAAGAGCTAGGTATGGCGCATGTGCAAAGTCTATAGCAATCTCTCAATTGGATTTAGCTCTATGTGCCCAACGGCACGAAAGTGCTTATATTTCAACGATGTCATGTACCTAAAGTGCCGCCTTTGATATTGTCAAAGGTTCTTTAGCCGCAGCGTACTCCGTTGAAGACGAATTCTCTATTTCTGTTGCTCTTTTATTGCTCAACTACGCGGATTGGGCTGATGTGCTGTTTGTCATCATCGACCGATTCACAAGAACCGGCGCTATTTGGCGGCCAATCTGAAAGTGCGGCGAGAACGGCTAGGGACTGACAATGTAATAAGCGCCGGGCAACGGGAGGATACAGGGGCGCTTTTACTGCGAGTGGATATCTGTGCTTGCCGCTCAAATACCCAACCTTCAGCGCTTGCGATTTGGGTAATGATGGTTATGGAAAATCCGTTCATCTCGACAGGACATGGTCGATGTACCCTATAAGTCTTCCCTGGCGCGAGCGGCGAGGTTGCAAGATGAGACCGTAGCGGAGGCTGTCTACAAGCTCGCCCCAGTACCGGAAAATCTCGCAAATAATGCCGCGGCACCTTGGATCACTGCGATGGAAAAGCTAGATCTTCCGGAATGCGTTTCGCGCCATATAACAACTTATGAAGGTACGATGGCCGTCTAGCAGGCGCTTATTGGCTTCGGTGGGCCATCAACAAGGTAGTAACTCCCCGAGCAAACGACACCTAACTAGGTAATCAATCCCACTTGATGCCGCGGAAGATAACATCGTTTCGAATATTGCCTTTGTAGCGTTCAACCACCTCGAACAGGCCATGCATGGCTTCATCGGTCAGATAATGGGGCTCAACGCCGATTTCGATCAGCCCCTTGTGCACCGGGTTATAATAGTGCTCTTCCATCTCCTTTCTTGGATTTTCCAGATGGTCGATGGCCACGTCATGTCCGCGCTCCTTTCCGATTTTTTTTGTCAGGGCAGCGATGTCATTTGCAGAAAACGTTTCCATGAACTGGTTAAAAATACGCAGTTCGCCTGCCTCTGCCGAGGTACGTTCGGCCATATGGATGCATTGTAACGTATCCTTGATATGAAGGTAGCCACGGGTCTGACCGCCGCCGCCATAGACGGTGAGAGGATAACCAATGACGGCCTGCGTGATGAACCGGTTGATGATGGTGCCGAAGATCTCATCATAATTGAACAGTGTGTTAAGCCGGGCATCCAGCTTGGATTCTTCGGTTTCAATCCCATAAACAGGGCCCTGCATCAAGTCCGTTACCTTCAGATCCCACATGCGCACGCCTAGCCACAAGAGATCGGTATCCATAATCTTGGTGGTGTGGTAGAGTGAACCGCCTTGTCGCGGGAACAAGAAGCGGCCGTTTCGGCCTTTGTGCTCAATATCAATCCAGCCTTCCTCGATGTCGATGTTTGGAGTGCCATATTCCCCCATTGTTCCAAGCTTGATGATATGGGTATGCCGAGACATGTCGCGAACCGCCCACATCAGGTTGTTGGTGGTCCGCAGGTTGTTGGTGAGCGTAACGTCCGCACGCCTATAGTTCATTACCGAATATGGGGCGGACGGCTGTTCAGCATAATGTACTACCGTGTCTGGCAGGCCGCTGAAAGTTTCGTCTTGCGCCCAAGCATAACGGATTTTTGCTTGGTCGAAGAGACTGCGCATCAGCTCAGGTTCAGTCAAGTCGCCAATGACGACCTTGACTTCTTTGCCGGTGGTGGTATGCCATATTTTAGCACGCTCGATCAGGGTGGGCACCGGATACAGCATCCCAGTGTCAAGCTCAGTACAGGCGTTGCGGCGAAAATAATTGTCGACAACAGTCACGTCATAACCGCGCGCGGAAAAATACATGGCGGTGGGCCAACCAAGATAACCATCCCCCCCCAAAATTAAAATATGACTCATTAGTTTTCCTCTTTATCACCTGGCCAGTAACGACTGCTAATCGTATCTGCCGGTCTGTCTAGGAGATTGTTCTCCCGCAGAAGTACACCAATGCCCTCGACACTCATAGGCGCCTCAAATTCGGACACATAGGGATTGGTCACCGTTTGGGATAGAGTGTCGGAATACTCATAGCTGATGTCATTATAAATGCCCCGGAAGGCCGGTAGGACCGAAAAATAATTTGCAAGCTCTATGGCTCGACGCGTCTCTTCCTGACTCATCAGCTCTTCATAGAGCTTTTCACCCGGTTTGGTGCCAATCTCGATGATCTCAATATTCCCCGGCTTAAAGCCGAAATGGCCTGCGAGTTCCTCGACCATGGCAGTTGCCAGGTCCGCGATCTGAATCACTGGCATCTTGGTAATAAAAACCTCACCGCCCTGCGCTTTTTCTACGGATTCAAGCACTAGGCGGACGGCCTCGTCAATGGTCATGATAAAACGTGTCATCTGTCTGTCGGTAAGTGTTACAGGCCCACCCTGAGCAATCTGGTTATGGAAAATCGGAATCACCGAGCCACTGGAGCCCAGTACATTGCCAAACCTGGTTGAGGCGAAGATGGGGCCCTCGCCGCGTTTATTGCTGTTCGCCGCCGTCATTAGGCGTTCGCCCATCAGTTTCGATGTACCCATCACATTCGTCGGGTTCACCGCTTTGTCAGAACTGGTAAAAATCACCCGTTCAACATTGTTGGCATTCGCTGCAGCAATCACGTTCTGAACGCCTAGAATATTTGAGAAAATTGCTTGTTCAGGCGAGCGTTCACACAAGATCACATGTTTCAATGCTGCGGAATGAATGATCACATCTACTCCAATGGCTTTTTCTGTCAGCACGCCGACGTCACGGACGTCGGCCACAGAAAAGTGTGCGTTTGGATATTCAAGATAGACCTGGTCGAGGAAGAATAGGTCACTTTCATGATTGTCGATTCCCATAACTTCCTTCGCAGCATAGCGTTTCTCGGTCAGCAGTTGCCGTACGATTTCCACACCGATGGTACCGCACGCACCCGTCACCAGTACTCTTTTATTTTGATACCAAGATTGTGTCATTGCATTACTTCTGTTCGTTGTTCAAAAAGAAATCGATCGTGGCAGCGAGACCCACTTCAAGGGTGGTCTCTGCTTGCCAACCTAGCAGGGATTTGGCCTTGCTAACGTCGGCATAGTTTCGTTTGACATCGCCCGCCCGCACAGCCTCATTATGGACTTCCACATTGGCGATGCCCTTCCGGGACAGAATATCTAGTAGCACCGTTGTAACGGCGCTGACAGAAGTCTCATGGCTTGTAGCAATCTGAAAAACCTCGCCGCCCGCCTGTTCGGCCTCGGCGGCGCGCAAGATTGCGTTTACTAAGTCGCTGATATAAATGAAGTCGCGGGTCTGGCTGCCATCGCCATAGATATGGATTGGCTCGCCGGATATAGCGCGCTTTATGAATTTCGCTACTACACTCGCCTTGTGGGTGGAGCCGGGACCGTAGACATTGCCGAAGCGCAGGGCAACAGTCTTGACGCCGAAGGAACGAAAGTAGGCGGAGCAATAACCTTCGCCCGCAAGCTTGCTGGCGCCATAAGGAGATACCGGTCGTGTAGGCAAAATTTCCGTGATCGGCGGTTCCACCTCGCCGACCGTCGCGCCACTGGAAGCGAAAATAAAATTCGCCACGCCGTTCATGCGCGCGGCCTCAAGATAGTTGAGCGTCCCGAACACGTTGGTTTCGCAGTCGAACCGCGGATCTTCTAACGACGGGGCAACGCCTGTGCAGGCTGCTAGATGTACGATAACATCCATACCTTTGGTCGCCAACATTGCATCTGCAGCACTACGGATGTCAGTATCAATCATCTGACAAGTACCTAGCGCCGGAGGCGTCATCGTATCGAGAGAGACCTTTGTGATCACATCCGGCGTGATCGCCACCAAATCCTCGAAGGTGCCAACATATTGGTTATCGACTACGCGGATGCCACAATTTCCGTCCGCTAGCAGACGGGTGATGAGATTGCGTCCGATAAAGCCGCAACCACCTGTAATAAGCCAGTTATTTGACAATTCAATCACTTTAAAATTAGAATGGAATGTTAGGCTCTTCTATTACACTAGATACATAAATTCGAAAAGCATTTTTCAATTTTCTCGTTGTCATAGCGTTGGAAGAGAAGCTGTGACTGATCCGGCAAGGTCCAGTGACAGCCAAAAATAATTTTACAAGACTCTTTGCCGAAGCATTTATTGTTAGCAGGATTTAACCGCTATAGTAATAGATGATCTCAATTCATGAAAAATATTTCCTGCAAGAATGTCTGAAAAATGATTAAATCACATTTATTGACACGTTATTTTGATTTGGAAACGCACTTTATATTTTAAGAGAAGTATATGTCTGACATCGATTTTTGGTCATGGCCACCTGGCGCCATAGACAATGCCATTAGCGAGTTACAGCAGCAGTATTTGCCAAGTTTAGATCGTTTAGACATGGCAGGATTGTTAAAAAATGAGGGATTGGGAAAAGTCGCTATTGTTTCTTCTTTCGGTGTCGAAAGCGGCTGCTTGCTTCACTTTGTATCACAATTATTGCCCGCAGCAGAAGTCATTTTTGTCGACACTCTTTTACACTTTCCAGAGACACTCAAGTACCGTGACCAATTGGTGGAAAAATTGAAATTAAATTTGGTTACCGTAGCCCCTCATAAGAAGCTTTTGAGCACAGAAGATCCAAGGGGAGATCTTTACTCCCTTGATCCAAATGGCTGTTGTTTGATAAGGAAAGTTTTTCCGCTACAAGACCAGTTGGCTAGTTACAATTCTTGGATATCGGGACGTAAGAGGTATCAAGGCGGACAAAGATCCAATATTCCAATTTTGGAGCGGTCAGGAGAGCACATCAAAGTAAATCCCTTGGCCACTTGGACTAAAAGCATGGTCATTAATTATATGCGGGTGCACGAAATTCCTATTCACCCACTCCTCGAAGCCGGCTATCGGTCGGTGGGGTGTTGGCCCTGTACGAGTATTGCTGTGCAATCTCAAGAAGATCGTGCAGGCAGATGGATTGGCCGAGAGAAAACGGAGTGTGGAATTCATCTCGGACCTGACGGAAACTTTTCAAGAAAAAGAGTTGGAAGATCTAAATAGGGCCCTTGGGTGTTAGCTGTGTTTAGATTAATCTTTCCTTGACTCATTTTTGGCACCGAAGTTTGTCTGGGCTTGTTGGTATTGCTAACGCTAACTGATTTGTTTTTCAAAGCAGGATTTCACGGCCCCATTTTGTCGTGCAGTGAAAAGTACACGAGAACATCGCAGAAATGAAATTTCGAATTATTAGGCGCGTAGCTGAAAAAAACTGATTGAAGCTCTGCGTTGCATGAAGGATGTAGTGCAGTTCTCCATTAGAGGGTGCAGGCGGAAATGACAGCTTAATAAAGCGAGCTGTCGTTGCCGTGCGAGTCTAGGCGAGGCATGATCGAAAAAATATAGTTAACCAAAGCAGCGTTTCTTAGTGAGGAGCTAGTGGCCAGTTTAAATGAAGAGAACACTTCGCTGCGTCAAGTCAGTAGTACACCAGAAATAAGGCAGCAGCCATTTCGCTTCCCTGCTAAAGACATCAAATTCCCTGTTCTTGATTTTGGTAAAATGCCGTGCTTTTGAGGCTCCGTATTAGGTTAACAATTCGCGATCGATATCTAAATTCCCATGTTCTGTGAAATTCCCTGTATTTTCCCAGTTGAACAGGGAAGATTAGCCAAGACTAGGGTCATGCCTTCGCACAAAAAATCCATGGCCGCGCGACTATATTATGGCAACTAAGTTTGCGGCGGGGCTCTACTTTGGGTCGGCCCCCGTATACAAAAAACAGCTAATAAAGACAGAGAATACTTTACGTATTGCTAGAGACTTCGATCCAAAACGAAAATAAATCGCGGGACCAAGGGCTGGTAAGCCCCAAAACCGTACACAGAGACAATTCAAGCCATTGAAAAATAATAGCTTTAACTGGAGAAATAGTTTATATCCAGTTCGCTCATTTTCAAATGGTGGTCGGTACTGGGCTCGAACCAGCGACCTCGTCGATGTCAACGACGCGCTCTACCAACTGAGCTAACCGACCGCACCATTTCAAAAGCATGGCTTCAATGAAAAAAAGCCCCGTTCGAGGTTGGTCCCGAACAAGGCGCTGTTTACAATGCTGCCAAAGGCCGTGCAAGAGGAAAGTCACAAATTCCGCAGCACATCGCCGCCGCGCCCCAATTAAGCGCTTTCGCTAAAAAACGGCTGAGACCGTTTGCGCGCGCCACCTGCCCGCACCACTGCGTTCATCACCGCGGGAGCCAAGGGCGGCAGGGACATCTCGCCCATACCCGAAGGGTCAGCGATACTGTCCACAATGTGAGTGTTAATCGCGGGAACCGAGTCAGCCATGCGCATCATATGGTATCTGTCGAAATTGTCGTTCACCATGCGCCCACCTTCAATGCGCACCTGTTGGCCAAGGCAGGCGCTCAAGCCGTCATTAATGCCGCCTTCCATCTGCGCGGTCACTCCGGCGCTGTTCACCACCGTGCCCACATCGATGGCACCTATCACTTTATGCACCCTGAAGGCACCACCCGACAGCAGCTCCACCTCAGCCACATGAGCGCAGTAACCGCCGAAGGTGAAATGCCCAGCAATACCCTGCGCGTAGCCTGCGGGCATCCGCTTGCCCCAATCTGCCTTGTCTGCTGCCAGCCTCAATACACCGGCCATGCGACCTGTATCAAATATCGGCCCGCCGTGCTGGCCGTATTCCATTTGCCGGGGCTCGCCCAGCATTCGCAGCCTCAGCGCAAGCGGGTCTTCACCCAATTCGCTGGCGACCTCGTCGATGAAGCTTTGCACAACGAACGCATTGGCGGTATGTGCCGGCGCGCGCCAGCTGCCCTGCGGCGTGCCTGATTTGGCGACGAAATATTCCATTTTAAAGTTATCAACCAACCCGGCCGGAAAATCGTCCACATACAAGTCGGCCCCAAACAATTGGTCCGCCGGTCGGCCACGCCGATAATATTTCGGTGTGCCCGCCAGCCGATATGCCCACGCAGTAATAGTACCGCCCTCGTCAATGGCGGCGATCATCTCATGGTGGCCCATGGGGCGGTAAAAATCATGTTGAAGGTCATCTTCGCGGGTCCAGACAAGGCGAATGGGTATGCCAGCCGCTTTGGAAATTGTTACGGCTTCACCCACATGGTCACTGGTTAACCGGCGGCCAAACCCACCGCCAAGGCGGGTATAACGCACCTCGATGTTCAAGCGGTCGATACCGGTAATGCCGTTGGTCATGCGCGACGCACCAGACGGGCTTTGGAACGGGCCAATCACAGTGGCACTATCCTCCCGCACGTCGGCGATGCAATTTTGCGGCTCCAGCTGCGCGTGCGACACCAGCGGCAGCTTGTAGGTGCGCCGGATCACTTTGTCTGCGCCCGCAACCGCCGCGGTAAAATCACCGTCGCTGCGCACAATTTGGCCTTCGCCTTTCAGCAGGTCATCACATTGATCTGCCAAAGTCTGGCTGCTTTCGTCTGTATAGGGGCCTTTATTCCAGGTTATTTTCAACAACCCACGCGCTTTTTTTGCAGTCCATACATCCTCGGCCACCACAGCCACGCCGCCCGCCAGATAGGTATAGTTGCCGCTGGGGTCGGGCCGGTCCATGACAATCACATCAATCACGCCTTTCAGGGCGCGCGCCGCCGTGTCATCAACACTTTCCACATATCCGTCCAGATAGGGGCAGCGCTCGACCATGGCCGCCTTCGCGCCCGGATAGTCCATATCCATGCCGTACAGCGGCTTGCCGGTTACAATCTCGCGCACAACTTTGTTTTTCTGAGACGAGCCAATAACAGACCAATCACTGCGTGGCTTCAGGGTCGCTTTAAAGTTAGCTGGCAGTGTTTCACCCGCCGCCGCCTTAACAAGATCCCCGTACGCCGCCCGCTGACCATTGCTGCTAACAACAAAAGACTTTTCAGTCTTCAACGTGCCAATGCCCACATTAAAATGCTTGGCCCCAGCCTGCAACAACAGTTGCCGCGCCGCCGCGCCAGCATCGCGCAACAAGGACCAATTGCCAGAAATACTGGTTGAACCACCGGCACCCTGAGGCACCAGCCCCCAGGCAATGTTTCCCTCAGCGTTCCGTCTTAGCATCAGCGGCAAGGGTTTTGATGTCACCTGATCAAAATCAGCATCCAGCTCTTCGGCAAATAACATGGCAAGCGAGGTGTCTACGCCCTGCCCCATGTCGGGAGACGGACTGAAAAACACCATGGTATTGTCAGGGTTGATCTGGATAAGCGGGGAAATACTGTCGTCGTCGGCAGTGTCGGGATCATCCATCGACCGCATTAACGCTGACGCTGGTGCCGCAATCACGAGCGCACCGGCCGCAAGGCCGTAGGTCAAAAATGACCGCCTGTTAACATTGAACTGTCCCATATCGCCCCTCCGCCAGATTTCACATTGTCCCGCTGATAATTATGTTAGACTATAACCATTATGGGCAGCGCTGTCCTATCGCTTCGCCGTGTTTTCAGCACCACCGAGCGCATATTAACAGCCTGATAGCAAAAAAATTTGGCCCATGCATTAAACGTAGGCGTCTAGGTGGATGACAGCTACGAAAAAAGTCGTTAACCTGCTGATATGCGCGATGATTTAAACCGTTCAAGCCAACCTGATGACGCAAAAAGCCCACCGGCTTATTTAGCGAAAGTGCCTGGTGTGGTCAGCAACGCCTTCATTTTTGCGGCGCCGCACAGTGGCAGATATTACCCCGAAAGATTTCACAATCTTTCAAAACTAAACGTGCACCAATTGCGGCTTTCGGAAGACGCCTTTGTTGATGATTTGTTTGACGGGGTATCAGTTTCCGGTGCGACACAGTTGGTCGCAACCCATGCGCGTTCATTTTTGGACCTTAACCGCGCGGCAAACGAGCTGGAACCTGGCATGTTTTCCGGCGATATCGGAGACCGTGAGATTGACCTGAATAACCGGGTGAAGGCCGGGCTGGGCGTTGTACCGCGCATTATCGGCGAAGGCATGCCTATATACGAAGGTCTGATCCCGATCCGGGAAGCTTTCAAACGACTGGACGAGATTTACACGCCTTATCACGAAACACTCAAAGATCTGTTGCTGGCCCGGCACAAACAGTTTGATCATGCGGTTTTAATCGATTGCCATTCCATGCCCTCGGGGCCAGAATTGGGCCGGCGCACACAAGCACAGCCCGACATTGTTTTAGGTGACTGCTGGGGCACCAGCTGCTCGCGCGATCTAACCAGTTTGGTTGAGCGGTTGTTCATAGAGGCGGGCTTCAGGGTTAGACGCAATGTGCCCTACGCTGGCGGCTATGCCACCCGCCATTACGGCGCACCCGCGCGAGACTGCCACGCCATGCAAATTGAAATCAATCGCAGTCTTTATATGAATGAAAAAACGGTTGAAAAACTGGAGCACTTCGACGAAGTACGCCAGCGGATCCGGGATGTTTGCCGTTCGATGATACGGTCTTATGACCAGCTGCCGAGTGCCCTGGTTAAAAAGGCTGCGGAATAGCCCAGACGTAATCGCAAAAAAAGACCACGCTTTCGCACGGCTACAATTCCAAATAGAGACGCCGCCTGCGCCTGTAGATATTACCGAAAAAAGGCCACGCTTGCGCGTGGGCATATTTCCAAAAAAAAGGCCACGCTTTCGCGTGGCCCAGGCTCAGG
>JAJFIU010000068.1 GCA_021774695.1 Alphaproteobacteria bacterium
GTGCCGATTGTTTTGGCCTATCTGGATGCCGACAAGCGTGAGCTGGGTTTTGGCGATGTTTTTTACCCTACGGGCGATAGAAATGCGGACATGGAAAAAATCAAGACTTTCTATGCTCAAAAGCGTGGTTTAGGCCAGCCAAAGTAACAGGGAAGGTCGTTAACAACTCAATCGAACAGGCAGCGCGGGTTCATAATTGAGTTTGGATCAAAAGCCTTCTTTATCGCCTTCATAGCTACCATTTCTGCCGCCGGTTTGGTGCGCAAAAGCTCAGCTTTTTTCAGTACGCCGATGCCGTGCTCTGCGGATATCGAACCGTCATGGGCAATAACTTGATCGTGCACCAACCGGTTCATCGCTTCCCATTGCTCGA
Source organism: Alphaproteobacteria bacterium (assembly GCA_021774695.1). GTDB lineage: Bacteria > Pseudomonadota > Alphaproteobacteria > Sphingomonadales > Kordiimonadaceae > Kordiimonas. The sequence continues at coordinate 374 of JAJFIU010000068.1, forward strand.
GGAACGCCACTTTGTCCGCGTCTTTGGGCTGCATGACATTGAAGTGAAGGTTGCCGTCGCCCAAAAGCCCAAACGGCGAGACACGTACGCCAGGAAAAGTCCCCAGCAATGCCTCGGTAGCGGATTTAATAAAGGCTGCAATCTGGCCTAGCGGCACCGATACATCATGTTTGATGCTGCCGCCTTCCAGTTTTTGTGCTTCCGAAATGCTTTCGCGGTTTCGCCAGAACAAACTTCGCTGATCAAGTGATTGAGCGACCGCCCCATCCGTAATCAGGCCGTCAGTAAGGGCAGTTTCAAGCAGGGTTTGCATGCGCTGACCAACCGCGCTGTTCAGGGCGCTGGATGCCGTCTCAAGGAGAATATACCAAGGGCTGATGTCGTTTAGCGGATCGCGTGTTCCGGGAATGTGCCGGTAGGTAAATTCAAGCGCTGACCGATCCATCAGTTCAAACACGCTTACCTGATCTTCACTAACCTCGCGGGCTTTGCCCAACAGCGTCAACGCCGCTTGCGGGGTTGGTACCGCCAGCCACGCCGTGGCGCGCGAAAGCTCGGGTGGGAACAATCTGAAACAGACCTTGGTGATTAGGCCCAAGGTACCCTCTGCGCCGATCAAGAGCTGCGAAATCGGGTAGCCGGTGTTGTCTTTGCGCAGACCAGATAGCTCGTCGATAACCGTGCCGTTCGGTAATATCGCCTCTACACCCAGCACCATTGCACGGGTGGTGCCGTAGCGGATCACATGAACGCCGCCGGCATTTGTTGCGGTTATCCCGCCGGCTGTGCAACTTCCCTCGGATGCCAGCGACAGCCCGAACAATCTGTCTTGGTTCGCGGCGGCTTCCTGCATTGCGGAAACAGTGCAGCCAGCTTCTGCTACCATCGTGAAGTCCGAGGAATTAACCACTGGCTTCGCGTTCATTCTGCGGGTGCTCAATAATATTTCTTGCGCATTTTTCAGTCCAGGAATGCCGCCGCCGACCAGGCCTGTGTTGCCGCCTTGGGGCACAATCGGTATTTTGTGCAGGTTGCAATAGCTTATTATTGCGGCCGCTTCGCCGGTGGTTTTTGGGGACAGCATCAACGGCGTTTGACCGATAAATTTGTCGCGCCATTCGGTGACAAACGGCTCTAAATCAGCAGCTTTCGTCGTTGCACCGTTTGCTCCAACCATTTGTTGCAATGCGGAAATGTGATGCGGATCAATCATTAGCTACCTGTTTATTGTCGTTGGTCCGCGGTGCCGCTGCTCTTTTCAGCCGGTCGTTGATTGCAATGCCAACACCCCTTTGGGGAATGGGGGCAATTACAATATCACCGTCTGTGCGGGCATCTGCAATCCGCAAAAACTCAAATAGATTATGGGCGGCTTCCTTAAGGTCACCATCCGGGCTGAGGTTTAGGTCCTCGTCGCCCTCAATACCGGCAAAACCTATCATTACTTGGCCGTTTGGCTGGTCACAGTTCAATAGAATTCTGGAATTTGGTGCATAGTGGCTGTTGATTTGGCCCGGTGCTGTGATGACAGAGGTGTCTCGGTCGTGAACCGGCAGTGATACGCAGTCGGAGATTTCGTCGGCGGATACTGACCCGGGACGCAGCAATGTAATTCTATCCCCGTCCACAGCGACGATGGTTGATTCTATGCCCACTGAAGTTTGGCCGTCGTCGACGACGAGTGGAATTTCCCCCGACAATGATTTGTATACGCTTTCCGCTGTGGTTGGAGACAGTTTACCAGAAAGGTTTGCACTGGGCGCTGCAATTGGGCGATTGAGGGCCGTAATGACGGCGCGTGTTGCCTCGTTGTCAGGACAACGCACAGCAAGTGTGCCCAGGCCAGCCGAAACAGCATCCGCAATTTTACACTCGGGTTTCCTGGCACATACGACAGTGAGCGGGCCGGGCCAAAATATATCCATCAATTTTCTGGCGGTAGAGGATACATTCACATAACGGGCGGCCATCTCGGGGCCGCTAACATGGCAAATCAAGGGATTGTAGCTGGGGCGGCCTTTGACCCTGTATATTTTTTCGACTGCCAATTCGCTGTGCGCGTCGGCGGCTAAACCGTAAACCGTTTCGGTCGGCAGCCCAATAACTTCGCCGAGCAATAATTTCTCGACAGCCAAAGCAATCGCTCCATCTTGTGAGGCAGAAACTATTGATGTTTTTATTGGCATAATGCAGCAAGCCGAGTTGGTTTATGTCATTTCCTATGTCGATCAGGTTATATACATAGCCGCCGGGAAAGGAAATGCCCTGAAATGATCAGGAACAAACCAACTTAGAGAACAGGTATCTGGTTGAACCAAATCGCTGGCTGGTAAATGATAACATTGAAAAATTGGAAGAATGACTAATGAGTTACTACCGCGCCCCGCTTGAGGAAATAAGTTTTACCCTGGAAACAGTCGCTAGTATGCGTGATTGGTCTGGAATACCCGAATTTGAAGAGGCTGGAGAGGATATTGTGCAGGCCGTCCTGGAGGAAGCCGCCAAACTCGCCAACGATGTTATTGCTCCTACAAATCAAATCGGCGACGAAATAGGCTCGGTTCTCACTGACGGTGAAGTAAAAACTCCAGACGTTTTCAAGCCAATGCACCAGCAATTTGTAGAGGGTGGCTGGTCAACACTGGCAGCAAGCCCGGAATTGGGTGGGCAGGGGCTTCCGGCGACACTGGAAATTGCAGTTACCGAAATGGTTACGTCGGCCAATATGTCCTACAGTTTGCTGCCTCTTTTAACCAGCGGCGCTATTCAAGCCATTAACGCGCATGGCAACGAGCAAATTCGCATGACCTATTTGCCAAAAATGATCTCTGGTGAATGGTCCGGCGCCATGAACTTGACCGAGCCCAGCGCAGGCTCGGATGTGGGCGCGCTGCGGTCAAAAGCAGAAAAGCTGCCTGATGGTACTTACAAAATATCTGGTCAGAAGATTTTTATCACCTGGGGCGAGCATGATCTATGCGAAAATATTGTGCATCTGGTTCTTGCCAGGCTTCCCGGTGCACCGCAAGGTACCAAGGGCATATCCATGTTTATCGTGCCCAAATTTATGGTTAATGCAGACGGTAGCCTTGGGGACCGAAACGATGTGAAATGTGTCAGTACCGAGCATAAACTGGGCATTCACGCCAGCCCCACATGCACTATGGCGTTCGGCGACAATGATAACTGCATTGGCTATTTAGTGGGCGAAGAAAACTTCGGTATGCGTAATATGTTTACCATGATGAACCACGCGCGCATCGGCGTGGGACTGCAGGGCGTCGCCATCGCTGAACGCGCCTACCAACATTCGGTGATGTTCGCCAAAGACCGCGTTCAATCTGGCGCCATCGGTGCCAAAACAACTGAGGCAGTGCCAATCATCAATCATCCGGATGTTCGCCGCATGTTGATGACGATGCGGGCAACGGCAGAGGCAGCAAGGGCAATCGTCTACAGGAATATTTGGGCTATAGACAGGGCTCATACCGCGACCAACTCTGATGCGCGGCGGCGAGCGTTCGGCGAAGCTGATCTGTTAACGCCGATTTCCAAGGCCTACGCAACCGACATAGGAGTGGAGGCCGCCTCATTGGCAGTGCAGGTGCACGGCGGTATGGGTTTCGTGGAAGAAACAGGCGTGGCCCAATATTACCGCGATGCGCGAATCGCACCGATATATGAAGGCACAAACGGCATTCAGGCGCTTGACCTGGTGGGGCGCAAGCTTAATTCGGACGGAGGTGCTCATTGGCGTGCTTTGATCGTTGAAATGCGCGGCTTTGCTTCTGGTTTGGGGCGCTCGATGGCAAACGCAAAACCGGCGCTTGAGGCTGGAATTGATGCGCTGGAAGACGCCGCGACGACATTGTTTGCAAACGGGTTTGATAAAATTGTTGATACAGCGGGTGCCGCCACGCCTTACCTGCGGTTGTTTGGAACGGTGCTCGGTGCGCATTTGCTGGCGCAACAAGCCGTGGAAGCAGAAAGGCGGCTCGCCTCCAACGAGGGTAATCCTTCCCTGCTGAAAAGCAAAATTTCTGTTGCGCAATTCTATATTGAACAGATATTGCCGTCAGCAACTGCGCTGTCTGGTCCCGTAAAGGCGGGTGCCCATAGTCTGATGGCGATGGAAACTGCTGATTTTGAGAGGGCATAAGCGTGGGCGCACCTAAAGTAATGGAAGTCAAAATCGTTGATAGTCTGACGATGGATCACCGGCTTAGCTCTGTCGAACCAAGTGATGATGGTTTGACCTATCCATACGGTGAAGCTGTACCGGACGGTGTCAATGTCATCAAAGTCGCAGATAAGATATTCTGGGCGCGAATTCCGCTGCCCTGGTCTTTGGACCATATCAATGTTTATTTGTTTGATGAGGGCGAAGGCTGGACGGTTATCGATACCGGTGCCAACGGCAAGACCGGCATAGAAACCTGGAAAGCATTTGCAGATACTGCGCTGGCAGGCAGGCCGATCAAGCGCGTTATTGCAACCCATATGCACCCAGATCATTTGGGCTTGGCCGGGTGGTTGGTAGAACAACACCAAGCGGAGTTTTGGACCACTCAAACCGAATATATGCTGGCAAGTACCTTGTGGAATAGTGCAGGTACTGAATTTCCGCAAAATGAGCTAGACTATCTGTTCCGTTCCGGGGTCGATCGCTCGTTCGAGCCCATGATCAGGGCCGCGGGTTACGGCAATTATAAAAAAGGCGTTTACGCGCTACCACCAAGCTATAAGCGCATTGAAGATGGTTCTGAATTTGAATTGGGCGGGCGCAACTGGCGCGTGGTGATTGGCCGAGGCCATTCACCCGAGCATGCGTGTCTTTATTGTTTGGACGAACCGCTTTTCATTGGCGGTGACCAAGTGTTGCCGGCAATCACATCCAATGTTTCGGTTTATGGGCGAGAACCAATGGGCAATCCCTTAGCTCACTGGCTTTCAAGCCTTGACCGGATGAAGGCGTTGCCAGGCAGTCCGCTTGTTTTGCCTTCGCATGGCAGGGTGTTTTTCGGCCTGCATGCTCGCCTTGATGCGCTTATTGACGGTCATCTAGCGAAGTTGGGTAAACTGCATGAATGGTGCAGGGAACCGCGCACAGTAGTGAAAACATTTAGAGCATTATACCGGCGTAAAGTTGAAGGAATGGATTTTTATCTTGCTTTGGGCGAGGCGGTAGCCCATCTGCATTTGCTCGAATCGTTGGGGCTTATGTCGCGGTCATTTGACGGTGATGTATATAGTTTCACGTCTGAAGGTGAATACCAGTTAGATACTGTGCTTTCTGCCGTTAATGCTCAGCCTGGTATCATGCTGCGAGATCTTGGGGATTTCTTTGCCTAAACTGGCACAATGACCTTTACCTTAATGGGTTTCGCACCCTATAAAGTGTTTCACTATATTGGGTTTTGATAGATTTTGACGGGGTTGACCATGAGTGACGTGGACACGGCTGGTGCAGTGGAAAAAATGAGTTTTGAGGAGGCTATGGCCGAGCTTGATCAGGTTGTCGCACGGCTGGAATCGGGCGCAGCACCGCTTGAGCAATCTATTGAGCTATACACTCGCGGTACCGCCCTTAAGGCACACTGCGAAGGTTTGCTGAAAAACGCCCAGGTCAAAATCGAGAAGATAACTCTTGATGAAAAAGGCAAGCCTGCAAGCACAGCGCCGTTTGACGCTGACGATTGATGCCCGAAAAATCTTTTGATAATAAGCCGCTGAAGGATGCGTTGACGGCAACTTCCCAGGCAGTTGAACGGCTGATGGATCCGATCCTCGCGGTTCCCAGCGGGCCTGAAGCCAAAGTTGTTGAGGCCATGCGCTATTCTTTTTTTTCGGGCGGCAAGCGTTTGCGCCCGTTTTTGGTTTTGGCTAGCGCGGAACTATACGGTGTTAACAAAAAACAGGCACTGCGAGTAGCTGCGGCCGTTGAGTGTGTTCATTGCTATTCGCTAATACATGATGATCTGCCTGCCATGGACGACGATGATATGCGCCGGGGCAAACCTGCGGTTCACAAGGCTTTTGGCGAAGCTACTGCGATCTTGGCGGGTGATGCTCTCATGACATTGGCGTTTGAGATATTGAGCGAAGAAGCGTCGCACCCTGATCCCAATATTCGCTTGAAACTTATCAAAAACTTGGCACAGGCTTCCGGACACCACGGGATGGTTGGTGGTCAGATGATTGACTTGTCGGCAAGCGACCATAATCTGGGCGAGGCAGAAATTTATCGGCTTCAACAGATGAAAACCGGTGCTTTAATCAGTTTTTCGGTCGAAGCAGGTGCTATTTTGGGTCACGCCAGTGAAAAAGCTCTGTCCTCGGTCCACGGATACGCTCGTGATTTAGGCTTAGCGTTTCAAATTGCCGACGATTTGCTGGATGTTGAAGGCGACGCGGACGAAATTGGTAAGGCCACCAACAAGGATGCAGATGCCGGAAAGGCAACCCTTGTAGGGATTATGGGTGTCGAGCGGGCACGAAAACAGGCTAATATTCTTGCCAATCAAGCTATTGAACATTTGAGCGATTTCGACGATAAAGCTTCTCTTTTGCGCGCTGTGGCACACTTTGCTATATTTCGTCGCACCTGAAGACACTGTATTAATGGTGCCATTATGTTGACAAAGGCCGACGAAGGCGAAAAGAGTATCTCGTGAGCAATCGACCAGAAACACATTTACTGGATAAAGTTCAGTCCCCGAAAGACCTGCGAAAGCTGCCGAAGGCAGATTTGCGGGAAGTTGCGGACCAGTTGCGCAGCGAGATTATCGATGCGGCGTCGGTTTCAGGCGGGCACTTTGGTGCCGGGCTGGGCGTGGTTGAACTGACAGTGGCGCTTCACTATGTGTTTGATACCCCAGATGACCGGTTGATCTGGGATGTCGGCCACCAGGCATACCCCCATAAGGTGCTGACAGGTCGCCGTGACAAGATACGCTCGATACGCCAACCAAATGGCCTTTCGCCTTTTACCAAACGCGGCGAAAGCGATTATGACCCCTTTGGCGCGGGGCACTCTTCCACCTCCATCAGCGCCGCACTTGGAATGGCTGTTGCAAACAAGCTGGCCGACAAGCCGGGCCGGGCCATTGCTGTAATCGGTGACGGTGCCATGAGTGCCGGCATGGCCTACGAGGCAATGAATAACGCAGAGCAAGCCGGCAACCGATTGATTGTTATTCTGAATGATAACGACATGTCGATTGCCCCTGCAGTGGGCGGACTAAGCGCTTACTTGGCGAAAATAATCAGTTCAGAAACATTTCTGAGTTTACGTGGTTTTGGCAAGAAAATCATCGAAATGCTGCCAAAACCATTGGCTGACCGTGCCCGTTTGGCCGAAGAAACCGCTCGCGGTATGGCGGCTGGTGGCGGCACCCTGTTTGACGAGTTGGGGTTTTATTATGTAGGCCCCATTGATGGCCACAATTTGGATCACCTGCTTCCAGTGCTGGAAAATGTGCGTGATGCATCGGACGGCCCCATGTTGGTGCATGTTGTCACCGAAAAAGGCCGTGGGCATCCCTTTATCGAGCCCAACCAGGAAAAATATCATGCGGTACCGCAGTTTAATCTGGTAACAGGCGAGCGGAAAAAATCGACACCTAAAGCCCCAACTTTCACCAATATATTTGCCGAAGCCTTGATTGACGAGGCCGGCCGTGACGAAAAAATCGTCGCGATTACTGCCGCTATGCCGTCAGGTACCGGTATTGATAAGTTTGCAAAGGCATTTCCGGATCGCTCGTTTGATGTTGGTATCGCTGAGCAGCACGCCGTTACTTTTGCCGCGGGCATGGCGTGCGAGGGCTACAAGCCGTTTGCCACAATATATTCCACATTCCTGCAGCGGGCATATGACCAAATTGTTCACGACGTGGCGGTCCAAAACCTCCCTGTTAGATTTGCAATAGACAGGGCAGGGCTTGTGGGGGCGGACGGCCCAACACACGCAGGTAGTTTTGATGTTACTTATCTGGCGAGCTTGCCCAATATGGTGGTTATGGCGGCAGCTGATGAGGCCGAGTTGAAGCATATGGTGGCAACCTGTGTGTCGATAAACGACCGACCGTCGGCTGTGCGTTATCCCCGCGGTGAAGGGTCTGGCGTTGAAGTGCCTGCCCGCGGCGAGGTGTTAGAGATCGGCAAGGGTCGTATTGTCAAACGCGGCACCAAAGTGGCCATATTGTCGTTGGGAGCGCGTTTGGGCGAGGCGATGGCAGCTGCGGAACAGCTCGAAGCGCGCGGACTGTCTACAACGGTTGCGGATGCCCGCTTCGCCAAACCCATTGATCAGCAGCTCATCCGTGATTTGGCAGCAACCCATGATTTGGTACTAACGGTGGAAGAAGGATCCATCGGTGGATTCGGCGCGCACGTTATGGATTTTTGTGCCGACGAAGGCATTTTGGACGGGCGTGTTCGGGTAAGAGCGCTGAAATTACCTGATGTGTTTATCGACCACGGCAAACCTGAGCAAATGTACGAAGACGCGGGCCTTAATGCGTCTGGCATTGTTTCAGCTGTTTTGAAAGCCTTGGGGCACAACAGCTTTGGCCAGTCGGCAGCCAACACCTAATCCCAGGATTTAACGCCTGTTAGGGAAGTCATTTCGTGACAAAAATCAGAGTAGATGTAGCGCTTGTTGAACGCGGCTTGGTCAGTACGCGCACTAAGGCACAAGCGTTGATAATGGCCGGTGTGGTTTATTCTGGTGAGATAAAAATTACCAAAGCTGGCCACCAAATTAAAGAAGACACAGCGCTTGATGTCCGAGGCAAAGATCATCCTTGGGTGAGCCGTGGCGGACTGAAGCTGGAAAAGGGCCTTAAAGAATTTTCGGTGGATGTGAACGGCGCGGTGGTGATTGATGTTGGCGCGTCAACGGGCGGGTTTTCCGATGTTGCTTTGGCAAACGGCGCTGTAAAAATTTACGCTGTTGATGTGGGCCGCGGCCAGTTGGCGTGGAAACTTAGAAACGACGAGCGCGTGGTTGTTTTGGAAAAAACAAACGCACGGTATCTAACCCACGAGCACATTCCCGAGCCGGTTGATTTGGTGGTGTGTGATGCCAGCTTTATTTCATTGAAAACCGTGTTGCCAGCAGCGCTTTCGTTTGTGAAGCCAGGCGGCGCGTTGATCGCGCTGATCAAACCGCAATTTGAAGTGGGCAGGGGAAATGTCGGTAAGGGCGGTGTTGTTCGTGACCCTGACTTGCATGCGTCAGTTTGCGAAGATATTCGGCAGTGGCTTGAGGATATGCCCAATTGGCGAGCAGTCGGCGTGACCGAAAGTCCGATCAAGGGGCCAGAAGGCAACATTGAATTCCTGATTTGCGGATTAAAAGACAGTGCCTGAAACAATTAATGTGACAATCGATAAGCTGGGTGCACAGGGCGACGGCATCGGCGAGCACGAGGGTCTGCCGGTATATGTGCCGTTGGCGCTGCCGGGCGAGCGGGTGACTGTTAGCATTACCGAAAAAAAACGCGGCGGGCTATATAGCCAACTAGTATCAATTGACCAACCAAGCGCTAGCCGCCGGGAACCAGCATGCAAGCATTTTGGCAGTTGCGGCGGTTGTCAGTTGCAGCATTTGAACACCGATTATTACCAGCAATGGATACGAGACAGGGCAGGGTTGGCATTAAGCCAGCATGGATTTGAAGATGTGACAATTCTTAAGCCATTTTTTGCCCCGGTTACCAGCCGGCGGCGAGCAGCCTTTAAAGTCCATAAAGGTGGATCCGGGGTTATTTTGGGCTTCAATGCCAAGAACAGTCACCAAATTATAAACTTGAGCGAGTGCCCGGTTTCCAGCAATAGCATTATGCAAATTATACCTGCGCTAAAGCGTGTGTTGGATAAAATTTTACCTACTAGATCGGTTGCTACAGTTCATTGTACAGCTGCATCGAACGGGCTTGATATTCTTGTGGATTCGAATTTGAAGTTGGGCCTTGAAGCGCGTGAACTGCTGGCAGAATTTGCCGATACACACGATATCGCCAGCCTGCATTGGCAACAAGACGGGTTTATGGACCCGGTGGCAATCAGGCGTGAGCCCGTGATGGATTTTGCCGGAGTAAAAGTGCCCTTGCCGCCAGCATCCTTCATTCAGGTCAGCGCCGAGTGCGAAAGCGAAATGGTCAAGCATGTGGTTGAAGCCTGCAAGGGTTATCGCCGTGTTGCAGACCTATTTTGCGGCATCGGTACTTTTAGCTTTCCGCTGGCGCGCGACCATCAGTTGTTAGCGGTTGAAGGCGCGCAGGCGGCAATACAAAGCTTGGAGTTGGCGCGTAATGCCAGCGCAGCGCAGGGCGTTCGTTTGAAGCAAATAGTTACCAAGCACCGTGATTTGTTCCGTCGCCCGCTTACGGCCGGGGAATTGACCGGGTTTGAAGCTGTGGTGATCGACCCGCCGCGCGCTGGTGCGCAGGCGCAGATGACAGAACTTGCCAAGTCTACGGTCGAGCGAGTTGTTTCGGTGTCTTGCAACCCCAACACATTTGCCCGCGACGCGCGCATTTTGGCCGATGGTGGCTATATTTTAGACAGGGTTTTGCCCGTCGACCAGTTTTTGTGGTCATCGCACCTTGAGCTGGTTGGCGTGTTCACCAGATAGTTGTGGCAGTTTCTGCGTTCGTCTTAGGGTAGTTCCGCGACAAATTCGGCAACAGCGGCGGCGGTTTCGCTCGGCACTTCCTCCATCGGTAGATGCCCGACACCCTTGAATATCATCAATTTGCTGTTGGGCAGGCGGTCATGCAGCGCCTGTCCGGCTTCAACCGGGATTAACCTGTCCTCATCGCCCCAAATAATAAGGGCAGGTTGGGTAATCGATTCCACTTGTAAATCCCGACGTCCCCCGGCTCGGTACCAGGCGAAACGCAGGCCAGTCGCGCGCCGATTACCAGGATGGCGCACCAATTCCCAGTATCGGTCGACCGCTTTTTCGGTAACGATATTTTTCACGCTGACGCTTTTCGATAGCCCTTCAGATGCCAGATTTCGGGGGGTTACATTTTCAATAATCCAGTTGGTATACCAGCGGCCCGCCAAATCAAAGGCCAAGGGGTAATCAACTTTATCGGCCGCTGCAGCGGGCAGGCGGGTGCCCGCTGCATCAACCAAAATAAGGGCTGAAACATCATCAGGATGCGCGAGTGTGTAGGCCAACGTAACACCGCCGCCCATACTGTTGCCGCCCAGAATAAAATCTTCTAAATCAATATGTTCAACAAACTCGTGTAGAAATTCAACCATGCCATTATAGGTATAGTCATCGCTAGGAATCGGCCCGGTGAGGCCGTGACCGGGAAGGTCCAGCGTTACGATAAAATGGTCATCAGAAAGTGTTGCCACCCACGGTTCCCACGTGTGCAGTGAGGAATTGGAACCGTGAAGAAGTACGATAGTTTTACCGTCCCGATTGCCCTGCATACGGTAATGGGCGCGCGCGCCGGACGGCAGTTCGGCAAAATCCGAGGCACCCGTTGCGTATTTTTCAGCCAAGGTTTCGTGCGGGATGTCGGATGCCCAACCCACGTAAAATAGCAGGCCAAAAATAACACAAAATGCACCAGCGAGGTATTTTAGCCATCTAATCATGGGGGACTCTTTCTGAGGATTTATCCACGGCAGGATTGCGTTCTTAACTGTATTGTTTGCTTCATGAATACCACGGCTTGCAAACTACGGTACCGATTTCAGTGCTTAAAATACTGTTTCGTTAGCTTTTTAACAAGTGAATTGCCCTTCGTAATAAATTTGCAAATGGCAGGGCTTGAATCACAAAATATTGTCAGCCGTTGACGTTTGAGGGTGCTGGTTAGTTGTATGTGGAGTCTTGTTTTTTATATAATGTTATTATATATCTTTTCTGACTGCCGGGGGAAAGATGATAAAATCAAATAAAATGATCAGCCGTCGAACTTTTACAACCCTTTTTGCTGCGAGCTTACCATCCTTACTTTATTCTCCCCAGTCCTCTTGGGCACAGCAGGGTATCTTGGCTAAACCGGTACCGTCGACGGGCGAACTGCTGCCAGTTGTTGGACTGGGAAGCTGGATTACATTCAATGTCGGGCGCGACCAGCAAGGGGTTGAAAACTGCGCAGAGGTGATCCGTGCTTTTGTTGCGGCGGGCGGCACACTGATTGACAGTTCGCCTATGTATGGTTCTTCGCAAGCAACTATCGGCTATGCTTTGAAATCCTTGAGATATCCGGGGAAGATTTTCGCCGTCGACAAGGTCTGGACAAATGGAAAGACGAATGGGCGGGACCAGATTAACAGTAACCTGTCACTGTGGGGAATTCCCAAGTTCTCCCTATTGCAAGTCCATAATCTGCGAGATTGGCAAAATCATTTACCTACTCTATTGGAGATGAAACGGTCCAACCAGTTGAACTATGTTGGCATAACAACATCGCATCAACGACGCCATAGCGATGTTGAAGCCATATTGAATTCACAGCCGATTGATTTTGTTCAACTGACATATAACGCGGGACAGCGGGCTGCCGAGCGCGGGCTTTTGCCTTTGGCGCGTGAACGGGGCATAGCCGTTATTTTAAACCGGCCATTTGGTGGTGGCCGCTTAATTAGAATGGCCAAACGACAGCCGTTCCCGGACTGGGCACGTTCAGAAGGTTTGCAGGGGTGGGCGGACTTTTTGTTAAAATCTGTGATCTCCCATCCCGCAGTTACCTGCGCAATTCCGGCGACATCCCGCGTAGACCATGTGCGTGAAAATATGCAGGCATGCCGGGGAATGCTCCCCTCAGCCAGGTTGCGGCAGCGCATGCTCCGCCACATTGAGGCACTGTAATGCCGGAGTGGATGAGCTATGAACTCGTCGATTTCCTGATGTTTTCGCCAGCCACCTATTATCGCATGATTGAGTTATATCATGGCTCGCTTTGGCCCCTGCATTTATTAATTTTTGCTATAATTATCTTCCTGCTGGTTAAATGGCGTCAACCTCCCGGTAAGTCGGTAATTTTGTTATTTGCATGTGCTTGGCTGCCGGTAGGTGTCGCCTTTTTCTACTATCAGTTCGCGCCTATTTTCTGGGGGGCCTATTATATTGCGGCAGCGTTTGTCGTGCAGGCTTTGTTACTTGTCGCTACTATTTTTTTAAAATATGATTCTGTTGAAGGGCGCAAGCAAGTTTGGAAGTTACCGGTTTATTTTATGGCAGCGGTTGCTCTGGTCGCTCCTCCTTTGCTGACGATGGCTTCCGGTCGTCCGCTTGCCACCAGTGACCTGGTGTTTGCTACGCCTGACCCAACCGTGGTAGCTACATTTTCACTGCTATGTACATTTCGATCGCCATGGTGGTTGTTTCCTATCCCAATTCTCTGGTCGGTGTTTTCCGGTCTGCTGTTGTATGCAATGGAAACACCTTGGTTTTGGCTGATGCCTGTAATTTCGGCGCTTGCCGTCGCAGGTCGGTTGATATCGTTTAAATTGGGGCGAGCTGCCGACTAAACTGCATGCTCTGTTTGACTATGGACAATTACTCAACTTGCAGTAATTGTTAAGTTTGAAAAATGACAGCAAGTATATTGATCGCTATCGGTGGTGTTGGATTGTTCCTTCTTGGCATGCAGATGCTGACAGACGGACTACGTCAACTCGCCGGTGGCACCATGCGCCGCACGCTGGCTAAATTCACCCGCACACCGGTTTCCGGGGCAATTGCCGGGGCCGCCACAACCGCCTTAATTCAATCTTCAAGCGCGACGACGGTAACGGCAGTCGGCTTTGTTGGTGCCGGGCTTCTCAGCTTTTCGCAGGCGCTCGGTATTATTTTTGGTGCAAATATTGGCACCACGATCACCGGTTGGCTTGTGGCTTTTTTGGGATTTAAGCTGAATATCGGGCTCGCGGCGATGCCATTGTTGCTGGTTGGTGCGTTGCTTAGAATGTTCGCAACCGACCGCCTTAAATTGGTCGGCACGGCAGTTGCCGGATTTAGCCTTTTGTTCATCGGCATTGGCACAATGCAAGAAGGCCTTGCGGCGTTCGAAGGCATGGTTACACCAGCAAGTTTCCCGCCTGATACATGGGGTGGTCGGTTTCTGCTGCTTCTGATCGGGGTTGCTATCACACTGGTAACCCAGTCTTCCAGCGCTGGTATTGCAACTGCGATGGTCGCGCTAGGGGCGGGTGTTATCTCGTTTCCCCAGGCCGCCGCCATGATTATTGGCATGGATGTTGGCACAACCTTCACCGCCGCTCTTGCAACGGTTGGCGGCTCTGCGGCGATGCGCCAAACCGGGTTTGCCCACGTTATTTATAACCTGTTGACAGGTATAATGGCGTTTCTGCTGTTGGTGCCCTATACGGGTTTGGTCGGCGCATGGGCCAGTGAGGCGGCGAGCGGTAATGCGCAAATTGCGCTGGTTGGGTTTCATACGCTTTTTAATATCATCGGGGTTGTGCTTGTTTTGCCGTTCACAAGCCCGTTCGCTCGCTTCATTGTGTATCTTGTTCCTCGAAGCGGACCGGAGCTTGAGCGCGGACTGGACAAGGGGCTATTGCGCGATCCGGCGGCTGCAACTGACGCAGCAATTACCACAACGCGCCTGATTGCCAATGAAACCTTCAAACTTGTTACCGCACTGCTCGAACCAGCACGCGACCGGCATAGCGGCGAAATAAAAGTTCATGAGATTGCGCGCGCCATTGATGTCACGCTGGATTATTGTAACCGAATTTCGCCTGACGAAATGCAGCCTTTGTCAAAAGAGCAACATGCATCTGCCATGCATGCGCTTGACCATCTCAGCCGACTGCACCATCGCTGTATCCAGACCGAACGCATTGATGTGCTCTATTCGGATCACCGACTAACCAGGCTTGCCAGACTTTTAAGTGAAGCGCTGGCCGCGGACTTTGCCGATGACGGTCTTGTTGGTGACGATAATGCGATGGACCGGCTTCGGCGCATGATGCGAGACGAGCGCAGTCTGGTGCGAGACCAAACCATACTCGAAGCCACCAACGATGGCACCCAGTGGCAGGATATGATGCTACGGCTGGACGGCGCACGCTGGCTGCACAGGGTTTCCTACCATATCTGGCGTATTGTGTATCATCTGAACGCCATGACGCCGTCAACGGAAACAACCAAAAAAGAACCAGCAGGCTAGAGTAGGAGAATATTTAACCGCACTGGGCGCGGTGCAGCATCATATGATCAGCGAGCACAATCGCCATCATTGCTTCGGCGATAGGTACCGCGCGAATGCCAACGCAGGGGTCGTGCCGACCTTTGGTCACCACATCGGTTGCTTCGCCGTCTTCGGTGATGCTCATGCGCGGGGTTAATATCGAGCTGGTTGGCTTTACCGAAAAGCGCGCGACGATTTGCTGCCCGGTTGATATGCCTCCGAGGATGCCGCCGGCATTATTTGACAAGAATTCGGGTGGGCCATCTGCGCCATCTGATTTCTTTATACCGGGTCGCATCTGGTCTGCATTTTCTTCGCCGGTCAGTGCAGCTGCGCCCATGCCTGCGCCTATTTCAACGCCCTTTGCGGCGTTAATGCTCATCATTGCCGAGGCCAGGTCAGCGTCCAGTTTGCCGTAAACCGGCGCGCCCCATCCTGCGGGTACACCGTCAGCCACAACTTCGATGATAGCGCCAACCGAGCTGCCGCTTTTGCGAATTTTATCCAGCTCGCTTGCCCAGTGCTTTGCCGCAACCGGGTCAGGGCAAAACAGTGGGTTGTTGCGGGTCGCGTTCCAGTCCAGCCGCTCTCGCTCAATAATGTGATGCCCCATTTGGACCATTCCGGCTTTGAGGGTGATGCCGTCACCGAGTATCTTGCGCGCGACAGCGCCAGCCGCCACCCTCGATGCGGTCTCGCGCGCGCTGGACCTGCCACCGCCGCGGTAATCTCGAATGCCGTATTTGGCATTATAGGTAAAATCAGCATGACCAGGCCGGTAGGACCGGGCGATATCGCCGTAATCTTTTGATCGTTGATCAACATTCTCGATCATAAGCTGGATCGGCGTGCCTGTAGTTTTGCCTTCAAATACGCCGGACAATATTTTAACTGCATCTGGTTCTTGTCGCTGGGTGGTATATTTGGATTGGCCCGGTTTACGTTCGTTCAGGTATTGTTGAATGTCGGCTTCGTCCAGCGACAAAAGCGGCGGCACGCCGTCAATTGTGCACCCTATGGCCGGCCCGTGGCTCTCACCCCATGTGGTGAAGCGAAATAGGCGGCCAAAGGTGTTGTAAGACATAGAAAATCCAAACTCTAGTCGATGTTTGAGACGAATATTTTCATAGATTCGTCATCTGTGGGCATGCAGGTTGTGTTAAATCCGGCGTCAACATAGTGAATTTCGCCGGTTACGCCCGAAGACAAGTCCGACAACATATAAATGCCAGCCCCCGCCACATCGTCAAGTGTGATGTTGCGCTTCAACGGAGCGTTTTTCTGGTTATATTTCAATAATATGCGGAAATCGCCGACACCGGATGCTGCGAGCGTTCGCATAGGCCCGGCGGAGATGGCGTTGACCCGAATGTTTTTCTCGCCCAGATCGCGTGCCATATAGCGTGTGCTTGCTTCCAGCGCAGCTTTGGCAACACCCATCACATTATAGCGCGGTACGACTTTTTGGGCGCCGTAATAGCTGAGTGTCAGCATGCTGCCGCCGTCGGTCATCATTTTTTCGGCGCGCTGGGCGACCGCTACAAAACTATAGGCCGACACATTCATCGTCATTAGGAAGTTGTCGAGCGAGGTGTCAACATAGCGGCCTTTCAGCTCGCTTTTGTCCGAGTAGCCAATGGCATGAACGATGAAATCAAGGCGATCCCATTTTTTGTTCAGTTTTTCGAACATCGCATCAATCGATGCGCCTTCGGATACGTTACAGTCTTCCAGAAAATCGGACCCTAATGAAGCGGCCAGCGGCGCCACTCTTTTTTTCAGCGCGTCACCGACGTATGTAAAGGCCAATTCTGCCCCGTGTTCTGCACACGCCTTGGCGATACCCCATGCCATCGATTTGTCATTTGCCACGCCCATGATAAGGCCGCGTTTGCCTTGCATAAGTTTTGTCATGCTTGCCCCCTTTAAAGGTTCTTTTCCGTCGTTGCTGGTACCATAGCCCGAACGGCGACGCATCCTATATATTGTTTTTATTCGATTAATCGGTGTTTGATGCCCCGGCTTCTGCCCCTGAACTTTGTTTGGTTTCTATATGCCTGTCTCGCTTATTTGCAACTGTATAGGATGCATTCAGTTCGGCACCGATAACGAAGCCAATACTAACAAAGAAACAAAATAACTGAAGGATTACAACGCCAGCGAGCGAGCCATATGTAACATCATAATTGTCCACATATTTCAGGTAAACAGAAAGACCTTTTGCTGTGGCAAGCAACACCGCGAGGCTGAGCAGCGTGCCCGGTAATCTGGAGGCTTTTTCAACTTTGCGCGGCGTTAAAGACAGAAACATAGCATAGAGCCCGAGCAGAATAAGCGCCGGGCTAACCAAAAGGCTCAGGTAGCTCCAGATTGCTTCAACACCGCCAGATACAAAATCAGGGATATGATTGGCCGCTGCTAACAATAAGGGTGGACCTAAAACCTGTATGGACATGGCTAAAATCACCGAAATGGCACCGAAAATAATGATTGCCAGGCTCTCAAGCCTTCTGATCCATGCGGCATTTGCGTTCTGGCGCCCAAACGCCTTGATGAGTGCATCGCGCGCGGCTTCAACGCCGAGCGCCGCTGTCCAGACAGCGAATAATATTGACCCTGTTAGAATTCGGGGGCCAGTGTTGGCTATAATGCCCTTGATCGGGCCGTCAATAACCTCAGAGACCTCAGGTGGCAAAACCGAAAACAGGAAGGTTATCGCCTCTAGGCCGCGCTCGGTTTGGCCAAGAAAGCCGGACAACGCGACCAGGAAAATAATGAAGGGGAACAAGGAAAGCATGGTCAGAAACGCCATATTTCCTGCAGCGGCCATGCCGTGGTTCCGGCCAAATTGCTTTAGTGTCCGCCTCCAAGCGAAAGAATGTCGTTCCAGAAATGCAAATTGGAGCTGTTGATTCAATTTAATCCTGCTTTTTTACGCAAGGCTTGGCCGTTGCCGCCGCCCCAGCTCTTGATTGCTTTCTCCAGCTCGGCATCACGCGTTGCTGGCCCCATAATTTTAAGGGCAACATACATGTTACCAGCACCGTCTTTAGTTTCCACGCCCTTGCCCTTAAGTCGCAATTTCTTGCCGCTGGATGCGTTTCGTGGAATGCGCACAGTGAGTTTGCCGCGCGGTGTCGGAACCTGAATGTCGCCGCCGAGAATGGCTTCATCGAACGAGATGGGTAGTTCCAAATGGATATCATTGGCTACACGGCGGTAATAGGGGTGCTTTGCCACGCGCACTTCCACCAAGGCGTCCCCTTTTGGCGCAGCCCCTAATCCCGGGCCGCCTTGGCCGCTTAGCCGAATAACCTGGCCATTTTTTATTCCGGCGGGAATTTTGATGTCGATGTTTCTGTTGTCGTTTAATGTGATCCGGCGGGTACCGCCAGTGATCGACTCTTCAAAACCAATGGTTGCTTCATAACTAATATCAAGTCCGCGTGAACGTGCGGAATTGTGGTAAGGGTTTTTGCCACCAGCTCGGCCTTTGCCGCCACCAGTGAATCGAAAAAACTCGGAAAAAACGCTTTCGGCTTCTTCTTGGTCAAAATCTGCAGCAGTGCGACCCCTGAAACCGCTGCCGTTGCCAAAACCTGATCCGAATGCTGGAGCTTTATCGTTGCCGTTTTCATCAATTTCGCCGCGGTCGTATTTGCCGCGCCGGGCTTTATTGCCTAAAATGGAATAGGCGGCGGACACCTTTTTGAATTTTTCGGTAATTTTCTTGTTATCTTTGTTTAGATCAGGATGCAGTTCTTTTGCCAAAGCGCGGTACGCTTTTTTCACCTCGGCTTGCGAGGCCTGTTTTTCTACACCAAGAATTTTATAAAGATTTTGCATGACTATGTTTCTACTGAAAAACCAAATGTTCGGCAAAACCGATTGTTCGAACCTGTGAACTCACTATATACTGTAGCAGGTTACTGCCACAATCATCTCTTAAATAGAGCATGTGTCGGGCAGTGCAATTGTAAATTATCCCGGAAGTGTTAATTCATATCTAATATTTATGTCTTGGCCACAGTTATTAGCCCGCCAGAAAGGATAACATAAATGCAGGAAGCGCCTTTCCAAACACCGTTTTCCCTCTCGCAGCAATGGTTAGCGGATGCCGAATCTTCAGAAGTCAACGACCCGACGGCAATGTCGCTGGCGACAGCAAACGTAGACGGCCTGCCGAGCTTGCGCATGGTTTTGCTGAAAGGCTGCGATGAGCGGGGCTTTGTTTTCTTTACAAAATTTGAAATCCGTAATGGTGCTGATATGCTGTAGAACCCAAACGCTGCCCTCTTGTTCCATTGGAAATCGCTGCGCAGGCAACTGAGAGTTGAAGGCAGGGTGGAGGTTGTGACTGACGAAGATGCGGACGTGTATTTCGCTTCGCGGCCAAGGGCGGCCCGAATTGGGGCCTGGGCGTCAAAACAATCACGCCCCATGGAGGGCAGGTTCGAATTTGAAGCAGAAATTGCCCGCTACACCGCGAAATTTGGTGCAGGGGATATTCCGCGCCCTGATTTTTGGTCTGGTTTCCGGCTTGTTCCAAAATATTTTGAATTTTGGCGAGACAGGAAGTTTCGCCTTCACGAGCGGAAAACATACAAGTTGAACGACCAAGGGCAGGGATGGGATATTGAAGAAATCTATCCCTGATTCACCGCCCCTGTTACTGACACTTTGTAATCAAACTTGTTTCCGAAGTCTTAATTGGGGCCTTTTCTTTGACCCAAGGCTTTTTAGCGTTAGTTTACCCTAAAGCCTGTAAGCTTTGGCTTACCAACGAATTTGCACTGTTTCATCATGAGGGGAGAACATCATGGACGGAATGCAGTATGTGGAAACACCTGAGCAAGACATCGCCGACATTTTGGCACGCCAACGAGCGGATTATTTGGCCGAGGGCGAAGTAAGCCTTTCAACCCGCAAGGACCGGCTAGAACGCGCACTCAAATGCCTTCTGGATAATCAAGAAGAATTCATTCGTTTGATATCGGAAGACTTCGGCAATCGGTCAAATGACACCACGTTGTTTGCCGATGTAGGGGCAAGCGCCGGTGCAATCAAAGACGCGATCAAACATGTTGCTGGCTGGATGAAACCTGAAAAGCGGTCGCTGCAGTTTCCTCTCGGGTTGCTTGGTGCAAAAGCGCATGTTGTGCCGCAGCCAAAAGGCGTGGTTGGGTTAATTACACCCTGGAATTTCCCGTTGACGATGGTGTTTGTGCCGCTGGCGCAGATGTTGGCGGCTGGAAACCGCGTGGTGATTAAACCATCCGAGCATACGCCGCAAACCTCCGCCTTTTTTGCCAAGGTTTTCTCAGAAAACTTTAAAGATACTGAAGTTAAAGTGGTTAACGGCGCGGTGGAAACCAGCCAGTCTTTTGCGCGCCAGCCGTGGGACCATTTGATGTTCACGGGTGCGCCTGTCGTTGGCAAGTTGATCATGCGGGCGGCCGCCGAACATCTGACACCCGTTACTCTGGAGCTGGGCGGCAAAAGCCCGGTAATTGTTGGCGATAGCGCGGACCTGGACATGGTGGCCGAGCGAGTTGCGACAATGAAACTGTTGAACGCCGGGCAGATATGCTTGGCGCCGGACTATATCAACATTAAGAAATCGAAACGCGACGAGTTTGTTAAGTCATACACGAAAACTGTCACCAGCATGTATCCGACCATGCTTGCCAATGATCAATATACCTCAATCATTTCAAGCCGCCATAGGGAACGCCTTGAGGGCTATCTGGACGATGCTCGGGAGAAAGGCGCTGATGTAAGGATTATCAACCCTGCTGACGAGGATTTTTCTGGCCAGAACCAGAGCAATAAACTTCCCGCGGCGCTTATTCTAGACCCGACCGACGATATGAAAGTGATGCAGGAAGAAATATTTGGCCCGATTTTGCCGGTTAAAACGTACGAGCAGACTGAAGAAGTTGTCTCGTACGTCAATGAAAGAGAACGCCCGTTGGCGCTCTATTATTTCGGCAATGATGCTGCGGAAGAAAAAGATATATTAACCTCGACAACCTCGGGCGGGGTTACGGTAAACGACGTTTTGTATCACGGCGGGCACGATAGTTTGCCCTTCGGCGGCGTTGGCAACAGCGGCATGGGCGTTTACCACGGGTATGACGGTTTTCGCGAGTTTAGCCACATGAAGCCTGTGCTAAAACATCCCGCTAAGACCAGCATCAGCCGCTTGCTCGGCGTAGTGCCGCCTTACACAGGCAAGTTGAAGAAAAATGTCGATCGCATGATAAAATGATCGCTAAACCAGCATTTACGAGTGTGTGCGATGAGTGATTCTTTCGTTTTTGAAGGCGTAGCCAGCATAGTTGTTGAAGACGGCGGTGCGGCCAAGCTGGGTACGCTTTTGGCGGAGCGTTACGCAGGCACCAAAACCATGCTGGTAACTGACGTGGGCATCACCCGGTTAGGGCTGGCGGACGCAGCGCTCTCGTCATTGAAGCAAAACGGGTTTGAAACGATTGTTTTTGACGAGGTGGCCGCTGACCCCGCTGAAAGTATTATTCTCGACGCTGCCAAGTTGGCGATTGAAGAGAATATCGGATTGGTCGTTGGTTTTGGCGGCGGCAGCTCGATGGATGTAGCTAAGTTGGTGGCGATCTTGGCCAAAGGTGAGCAATCGTTGCCGGATATGTACGGCGTCGGAAAAGTCCGGTCTAGTAGGCTACCACTGGTTTTATTGCCGACAACCGCTGGAACCGGCTCTGAAGTAACGCCGATATCAGTTGTAACAACCGGTGAACACACCAAAATGGGTGTCTCTGACCGCACGTTGTTTGCTGACCTTGCGGTAATAGATGCAACGCTCACGACCGGCCTTCCGCGGCATGGTACTGCGGCAACGGGCATCGATGCTATGGTGCACGCAATCGAGGCTTTTACCTCAAAGATTAAGAAAAACCTGATCTCGGACACCTTAGCCAAACGCGCGTTGCTTATGCTGGGCGGCAACATCGTGACAGCCTGCGAAAACCCCACCGACATTGAGGCACGACGCGCCATGCTAACAGGCGCCATGCTGGCCGGGCAGGCGTTTGCCAACGCTCCGGTGGGTGCTGTGCATGCCTTAGCTTACCCGCTGGGTGGGCGTTTTCATATCCCCCACGGCCATTCAAATTCATTGGTGTTGCCGCATGTCTTGCGCTTTAATGCTGCGGTTGCGGCGCCGCTGTACGCCCAACTGGCACGAGAAGTGGGGCTGGCCGGTTCCACCGATGCGCAGTTGACTGATGCATTCATTCAGTGGCTTGAAGACTTGACCGAGGCGACCGGCATTGAGCGACGCCTGCGCGATATGAACATCACTCAGGCCGACCTGCCAATGCTGGCAAATGATGCCATGGATCAATCGCGGCTGCTGATCAACAACCCACTGGATGTAACTGAAACGGACGCGCTTAAAATATACCGAGAGGCTTGGTAGGTGACTGAAAAGAAAACACTTTCAAGATACTCATGTCACCGCGAGATACCAACTCGCTGGATGGACAACGACATATATGGGCATGTGAATAACGTAAATTATTACAGTTTTTTTGACACCGCTGTGAACGGATTTTTGATCGAAGAAGGCGTTCTCGATATTGAAAACGGTGCCACGATTGGGCTGGTGGTCGAAACAGGCTGCAAGTATTTCGCGCCGCTGTCGTTTCCTGACACCGTGGAAGCGGGCATCAGTGTCAGCCATATTGGCAACAGTAGTGTGCGTTATGAAGTTGGCCTGTTTAGAAAAGGCGACATTGAACCGGTTGCACAGGGCTTTTTTGTTCATGTTTATGTGGACAGGGCAAGCCGTCGCCCCACTTCAATACCGGAGAAGATGAAAACTGTGCTGAAGGCAATTGAGAGTATCGACTGATTTTGGTCAGTCGAGGGATTGCCGACGCCGAAGTTGACCCAAATTTGATCATTTTTGATCCTGGGGGAGGAGTTTCATGGACGTTAAAGATAAAATCATCGTAATTACCGGCGGTGCCAGCGGTATTGGCAAAGCCTTGTCGGAACTTTTTGCAGCTGAAGGCGCTAAATTCATTGCTGTTGCTGACATGGACAAAAGCGGCGCTGAAGCTGTTGCAGCCGGCATCGGGGGTCAGGCCAAAGCCTATAGCCTTGATGTCACTGACGAAGCTGCAGTTAGCTCAATGGTCGACGACATTGTAGCCAGAGCCGGCCCGGTTGATCTGTATTTCTCAAATGCGGGTATATTCTTTTCTGATAGCCCAAGCTGGTCTGCGACACAGCAAACCAACGCTCAATGGGAAAAGATATGGCAGGTGAATGTGTACGCCCATGTCCACGCGCTCAGGGCTGTGCTGCCCAGCATGCTGGAGCGCGGCGGCTGTGGCTTTATCGTTACTGCTTCTGCGGCGGGATTATTGAGCCAAATCGGTGACATTTCCTATTCCACTACCAAACATGCTGCGGTTGGTTTTGCCGAAAGCCTGGCGATTTCCCACGGCGACGATGGCTTGTATGTGGCTGCACTTTGCCCGCAAGCGGTTAAATCAAAGATGACAGCGGGCGCTGAGGATAGTTCTGCTGCTGGTGACGGTCTGATGGAAGCCGACGAATTCGCCCGACGGGTCCTGAGCCAGATGCAGGAAGGTCGCTTTATGATCAGACCGCACCCGGAAGTGGAGGGGTACTTCAAGCATAAGGCCAACGATTATGACCGCTGGATTGGCGGTATGCGTAAATTCCGCCGTCATCAGTTGGAAACAACCGGTCGCCCCGTTTAGGTGCTCGAATTTTAAACTAGGAAAAACAATGGATTACACGAAATTAATGGACTTTACAGGCAAGGTTGTTTTCGTTAGCGGTTCATCGCGCGGTATAGGCGAAGCCGTTGTTCGGGCATTTGCTGCTAACGGCGCTGATGTAATTGTCTCGTCGCGCGATCAGGGCGCTTGCGAAGTAGTTGCTGAAAGTATCCGCGCAGACGGCGGCAAAGCCAAGGCCAAGGCAGCTCATGCCGGACGCATGGAAGATGTTCAGGCTGTGTTCGAATGGATACAGGCAGAATATGGCCGCCTCGATGTGTTGGTTAACTGCGGTGGCACAAACCCGTTTTATGGTTTGATCGGGGACACACCCGAAGCGGCCTTTGACAAAACCATCGATGTAAACCTTAAAGGGCCATTTTACTTGTCAGCCGAGGCGGTGAAAATAATGAAACCACAAGGTAGCGGTGCCATTGTCAATGTTGCATCCATCAACGGTATTACGCCGGGCCATCTGCAGGGCATTTATTCGATGACAAAATGCGCGATGATTAACATGACCAAGGCCTACGCCCGCGAGTACGGCCATGATGGTATCCGTGTGAACGCCATATGTCCGGGTTTAGTTGACACGAAAATGACCGCAGTTTTCACGTCCAATGATGAGTTGCTGAAATCCCACACCGACAGTTTCCCCATTCCAAGGGCAGGCAAGCCCGAAGATATGGTTGGCGGTGTTTTGTATTTGGCGTCCGATGCTGCGGCCTTCACGACAGGGACAACGCTTGTCATGGACGGCGGTCACATAGCTTAAACCCACAAATTTGACAGGGCGTATTTATGTCTGATGAACTCAATAAAACAGTCGATGTGCGCGAAGGTGAAGAGCTAGACGCGGCAATAGTTGACAAGTTGATCAAACAAAACATTGACGGAGTGTCCGGCACGCCGGTGATTAGGCAATTTGCGGGCGGTAATTCCAACCTCACCTATTCAATTCAATATGGTGACCGGAAACTTGTTCTTCGTCGCCCGCCGTTTGGCACGCGGCCAAAGTCCGGCCACAGCATGATCCGAGAATTCAAAGTGATGAATGCCTTGAAGCCTGTGTTTGCCGCTGTCCCTGAAACTTATTTTCACGTGAACGATGAAGACAGCCCCTTTGGCGCTGAGTTTTACGTGATGGAACAAGTGATAGGGCGTAAACTGGAACAGGACATCCCTAAAGAGTGGGGCTTCGGCGAGGAAGAGGGGCGCAAGCTTTGCCTTTCGTTCTTCGATAAGCTCATTGACCTTCACAAGGTTGATTTCAATGCCATCGGCTTGGGCGATTTTGGCAGACCGGAAGGCTATGTAGAGCGTCAAGTGCTTGGCTGGAACCGTCGCTTTGAGAAAGCGCTTACCGACGATGTGGAAAGCTTTGAAGATGTACGCAAATGGCTAGAAGACAATATGCCCGACGGTGAAGTAGGGCATTCCATTCTCCACGGTGACTACCGTTTGGATAATGTTATTCTTGCCGAGGAAAATCCGTTTGAAATTGTTGCTGTACTGGACTGGGAAATCAGCGCGCTCGGTGATCCGTTGATGGATCTAGGCAACACGCTCGCTTACTGGAGCCAACCCAGTGACCCTGAAGAGGTCAAAATGATGCGGATGCAGCCTTGCCTTGAGCCGGGCATGTTAACTCGCGAGGAAATTTGCGACCTATACGCCGAGCGAACCGGCTATGATCTTTCGAAGTTCGATTATTATCACGTATACGGCGTATTTAGGCTGGCGGTTATTTTGCAGCAAATCTACTACCGCTACTATCATGGCCAGAGCAAAAATCCGGCGTTTGCTTCCTTTGCAGGGCGCACCAATTTGCTTGGTCGCTATGCACGCCAATTGATCGAGAGTTCAAATATTTAAGCCTGAAGGCCGACTATATAAAATTTACTTACAATTTTTCGTGGTTGTTAGTTCTTGTTTAACGCGATTGCGCCAAGATTGCTGTTGCGTTGCGATATGGCAGCTATCGTTAATGATGTGATGTCCGCTCAGGGAAAGGGGCGCCAATTCACACTGTGGGGGCTTTTTACCCCTTAACCAGTGAGCGAATGGAACTCTTATGGGTGAAAGTCTGGCTTTTTCTTTGGCTATGGACCTTATGTTCAACGGCCAAAATATTGACTATTGCGAGCGACCGCTAAGTCTGGATGTTATCGAGACAATGGCGATGTTTGAGGATTTGCCGGAACGAGCACATATCGGTGTGGTTGGGCCTGGTGGTGGTCGGTTGGTGAAAACACTGGCCGAACGAGGTTATATTGTTGACGCCTATGAAGGGCGACAGGAATGTCTAACCCATCTGGAATCCATGTTTAAATCCACCAGCGCAGTGCGTCTGTATCCTGTTAAACACCTGAATGACCCGATTATGCGCGGCAAGAAACGCTTTCATGCTTTGTTTTGTATGGACGACTTGCGGGCATTCAGAGAAAATCAGGAATGGACAGAAAATGTTCAGCAGGTGGTGCGCCCTGGCGGTTATTTCATTTACTCACAGGTCTCCAATAAATTGCCAAGCAAACAGAACAAGTTAAGCACCTATTTCAACTTGTCTGGAAATTACGATGTTAGCGAACGCACCTCTCAGCAAATTCGGGAATGTTACCTCTCGCTGGCAGACTGGGAACCAGACAGCGACAAAAAACAAATGGCGAAAGAAACACTGGGTATCGTGAAATCTGGCTCTGGTCTGCGGCGAAATATTATGAGCGGTGCCGAGGTACGCTATGTGGTTTGGCGGCGTAAGCTTTCAGCAAAACAGTTGGAAGATGCGTTTGTGCCCATTTCGGTAAAAGTATAAATTCTGGTTTCGTGTAGGTCAGGTTTCTTTCTTCAGTCGCAGCAAGCTTTCTTGCGCTGTCGAAGCTATAAGTCTGCCGTCGCGGGCATAGAGAGCACCGCGTGCAAGTCCGCGCCCTTTACCAGACCAGTAGCCTTCAGTTTTATAGAAAATCCAGTCGTCCGACCGAAAGCTATCCCGGTGGAACCACATGGCGTGGTCCAGACTCGCCACAGTTTTTAGCCGAGGGTCGCGCGGGATCATGGCGTGCGGCCGCAAATTGGACGACAGAAAGGCGAAATCCGAAATATAGGCCAGCAGTCTTCGGTGCAGCGCCTGATCGTCGCCTATAGGTTCCTTCAATCGCAACCAATAGCCGGTAACCGGGTCTTTGGGCTTCATGTTATCCAGGTCCATGCGGTCGATAGCACGGGTTTCGAAAGGCCAAAAGGGTCGGGTTTTGTTCCCGGAACTGAAAGCGCGCAGAATTTTTTGATAGTAAGCTTCATCGTCGTCCAGGTCTTCGGGCATTGGTACATCGGGCATGTCGATCTGGTGAGAAACGCCGTCTTCTCCCACGTGAAATGAAGCCTCGAGCGTGAAAATAGCTTCACTATTTTGTAGCGCCACAACCCGACGGGTTACAAAACTGCGCCCGTCCCGGATTGGGTCCACATCATAAATAATCGGCTGGCCGGCGATGCCCGGCCGCAGGAAATAGCCGTGCAGGGAATGCAGATGATAGTCATCAGAAACCGTTTTTTCTGCAGCCTCCATCGCCTGCGCGACCACATGGCCGCCGAATACGTGCCTATTAGGCCAATCGTTGGGCTGACCGCGAAACAGAAGGCGGTCCAGTCGTTCGACAGCCAGACTTTCGGTGAATTGAGCGAGAGTTTTCATAAGTTTTTGCTACGTTCGGAAACTTGTGTCCATGCGGTCAAGTTTGCGCAGGATCGCTGGCCACACAAATCTATCAGCACCGTTTGCACCTGCCACTACCCGAAGGTCGCGGAGTGCGTTATCCAGCGATTCCTGACTTGGGGCGTGCAATTCCATTCCCGTCGCGCGGGTTAAAATTTGCACTTTGCAGGCTTTTTCGAGGAAAAACATCAATTCGAACGCCTGCGCCGTTGTGCTGGCCGCAGTTAGCGTTCCGTGATTGCGCAAAATCATCGCGTTTTTGTCGCCGAGGTCTGCAACCAGGCGTTCCTGCTCGCCCTGGTTAACCGCGAAGCCTTCATAGTCGTGGTAGGCCACAACCGACCAAGCGGGAATGGCGCTTTGGCACAAGGGTTCCAGACCACTTTTCAGGTTGGATACCGCAACACCGTAATCTGTATGCAAATGCAACACACAACCCGCATCTTCGCGTGCGGCATGAACGGCACTGTGGATAACAAACCCTGCCGCGTTGGGAATAAACGACGTTTCCATTTGGGCTTTGCCGTTCAGGTCAACTTTGATCAGACTGGAAGCGGTCATTTCCTCAAACATCAGGCCCAGAGGGTTGATCAGGAAATGATGGTCGCTGTTGGGTACTCTTGCGGAGATATGGGTATATATCAGATCGTCCCAACCCAAATGAGCGCACATGCGGTATGCGGCAGCCAGATCAACCCTTGCTTGCCATTCTTCTTCGCTAACTTGGTCTTTAACGGACGGGATATCGAGAACACCGAGGTTGCTCATGGACGTGTCTCCTGCATTGACTAATAGAATTTAGGCATCCGGGCCTATTTGATCATTAAACTAGCGTGAAAGTTGGATTGGTCCAAGCTAAGAAAAGTAAAAAAAAGAGGATTGAGCTAATCAATCAGGGCTTGTTTGATTTTCGGGAAAAATAGCGTCGTACGGGTGCGCGAACGATGCCAGCAAGGGATTGTATCGAGAGGGGGGCGTGATCCTCTTCGTCCTTGATCCAGCTGTCGGAGCGAAATCTTAGGACTAGAAGCGTTGCTTTAACCAAATAATCAACGATGATAACCGCGTATATGGCTTCCACCGGTCCTTCAAGCATGATCACAATAAAACCAACACTAAATCGCACCAGCACAACACCGATAAAGGTAACGAAAAGCGGATAGCGTGTTTCGCCGCCGCCGCGAAGCGCGCTTCCGATGGCAAATTCGATGGCCATTAACGGCTGAACGATGGCCAGCACAATGATAAAAAATTCGGTATAACGACGAATGTCAGGGTCAATGGAAAGCATCGCTGCCAGCTGCGCCTTAAAGGCGAAGGTCACCAGCGCGACAACCGACATGCAGGCGATGGCCATTTTCATGGCCATCCATCCGTTGGCGCGGGCTGTTTCCGGGTCGCGAGCACCTAGGTTTTGCCCGGAAAGGGTCGCGGCTGCCGCGCCGAAACCCATGCCGATGACGATGCAGATACTTAGAATAGTTATGCCAATGCCGTAAGCGGCGAAGGCTGCAGTGCCGTAGTCTGCAACCAAAATCATGAATAGAACCAAGCTACTTTGCAGCACAACCTGTTCCATCGCTGCGGGCATCCCAATTTTCGCAAGTTGCCTGAGCCGCGCCATATCAAAAATAGCGTGTGTGGTTGGGAGCAGTTGGTAGCGGCGGGTTAGCCAGCCAACACCGAACCATAAAACCACAATGAGCTGGCCCAACGCGGTCCCCCAGGGGATGCCGCTCATACCCATTTCGGGTAGACCAAAGCTGCCGTGCACCAGTGTGTAGGACCCCAGTGTGCCAAAAATGGTTGCGATAGCACTGAACCTTAGCGGGCGAACCACATCGCCGATTGCCCGAAAGGCCGTGAAAATAGTCAACGCCAGTGCAAAAAATATGTTCAGCAGCGCGGCTGGCCTTACATAATCAACCGCCAATTGGCTCGAAACCGGGTCCAGACCAAAAAGACCGACGATCTGGTTTGCAAATATAAATGTAATTGCTCCGAGGCCTAAGGAGATTAGCACCGCAAGGGTCAGTGAACTTGTTGTTGCTTCCGATGCTTCCTGAATGTTTTCGCCGCCCCATGCGCGGGCAACAACAGCGGTGGTGGCAACAGAAAGTGCCATTGCCGCCGACATCAACAGAAAATGGATACGACCACCTGTTACCACCGCAGCGCTTGCCTCCGGGCCAAAGGGTGCAACAATCCATAAGTGGGCGAAGGAAATCGATACCATAAGGATATTGCTGGCAATATTCGGTCCGGCTAATTGCCAAATGCTTTTGTAGGAAAGCTTGCTCATAAAACCACTTGTTCGCCCCTAATTTGGGCCCTTTTAATGCACAAAAAAGAGATATTCGCACCCGATCAGGATCATTTATGCGGAGAAACAGTTAAAAATCACTCTTGAGCTTGACTTAGGGCATCTCAGACCGATGTCACTGTGGAAACAAACATATTTCCGAATAGTCGCTATAGGGACCGGTGACGCCGCATATAGGTAACTGGACCAGAGTTGGAGAGAGTAATGACGGACTTGGAGACATTCCAATCAGAAACCCGGGCTTGGCTCGATGAAAATTGCCCGGCGTCCATGCGGACGCCGATGCTGACCGATGTGAATGCATGTTGGGGTGGCCGCAATTTCAAGTTTGAATCCGAAGACCAGAAAAACTGGCTGGACCGGATGGCTTCACGCGGTTGGACCGTGCCCACTTGGCCAACAGAATATGGTGGCGGCGGCTTGAGCGGAGAACAGGCTAAAATTCTTGCAAGTGAAATGCGCCGTATTAAAGCGCGCTCGCCGCTTACTTCTTTTGGTATCTGGATGCTTGGCCCAGCTTTGTTAAAGTTCGGCAATGAAGAACAGAAGCTAGAACATCTTCCCAAAATTGCTCGCGGCGAAATTCGCTGGTGCCAGGGGTACTCCGAACCCAATGCAGGCTCTGATTTGGCGTCACTGGCGACCAAAGCGGAAGACAAGGGCGACCATTATCTGGTTAACGGTCAGAAGGTCTGGACCTCATACGCCGATCAGGCTGACTGGATTTTCTGCCTGGTACGTACCGATAGTTCGGGCACGAAACACCACGGCGTTAGCTTCGTATTGTTTGATATGGAAAGCAAAGGCGTTTCCACCAAGCCGATCAAGCTTATTTCTGGTAATTCGCCGTTTTGTGAGACTTTTTTTGACGATGTTGAAGTTCCCAAAGTCAATTTAGTGGGCGAACAAGACAAAGGTTGGACAATAGCCAAATATCTGTTGACCCACGAACGCACCGGCATTAGCGATATGGGCATGCCAACGCCGTTGAGTATGCTGGCCAAAGACAAGCTGGGCACAAACGACGACGGTAAACTGGTGGGCGAAATGACCCGCCATCAGATTGCAGAACACGAAATTGACGCTGCCGCTTTTGTATTCACTTTGGAGCGCGCCAAAGACCAAGCCAAAGCCGGCGGCGATATTGGCGCTTTTTCATCCATGCTGAAATATTACGGTACAGAATTGAACAAGCAGCGCCATGAGCTTATTGTGAAAGTCAACGGCTCGGACGGTCTGGAATGGGAAGGTCAATATTCCAATAACGGCGACATCGCGCGTAATTGGTTGAGAACAAAGGCTAATTCAATTGAAGGCGGTACATCCGAAGTTCAATTGAATATTATTTCCAAACGCATTCTAGATCTACCAGTCTGAGGAGTACCCGAGTAATGGCTTTGATTTTAAATGAAGAACAGCAGCTCCTGAAGGAATCAGCGGACGGCTTTTTTGCGGAAAAAGCGCCGGTTAATCAGCTGCGCGCGCTGCGCGACAAGTCGGACGAAACAGGTTTCTCGAAAGAGCTTTGGTCTGAAATGGCCGAGATGGGCTTTGCAGGCCTTCTGGTTGATGAAGACAACGGCGGCACGGACTTTGGCCTTGTAGGCGCTGGTATCGTCGCTGAAGCAATGGCAAAAACCCTCACTGCGTCGCCGTTTTTGGCCAGTTCTGTCATTGGTGCGTCGGTTATCAAGGCCGCGGCGTCAGACGAGCAGAAGCAGCTTTGGTTGCCGCAAATCGCAGCCGGCGAGAAAATCGTTACGTTGGCAATCGACGAAACAGCGCACCATGCGCCCGAGCAAACGGCCCTCAAAGCAACAGTCAGCGATGGCGGTTTTGTTCTATCCGGGATGAAGACCTTTGTTTGTGACGGCCATGTGGCAGATACAATTTTGGTGTTGGCCCGAACTTTTGGTGAGGCTGGTGACCGGCAGGGCCTGAGCCTGTTTGCCGTTGAAAAAGGCGTCGCTGGTTTGATCGTTGACCGCACTGTCATGGCCGACAGTCGTAACTGGGCCAAAATAACCTTTGAAGGCGTTAAGGTTTCAGCGGGTGCACTCGTGGGCACTGAAGGCGCTGCTTTGGATGCGATAGAGCCAGCGCTCGACAACGCACGGATAATCGTAGCGGCGGAGTTGCTGGGCATTTCTCAAGAATGTCTGGACCAAACCGTTGGTTACTTGCAGGAACGCAAGCAGTTCGGTGTCGTTATCGGCACTTTCCAGGGGCTTCAGCACCGCGCAGCGCATTTGTTTAGCGAGATCGAAGTAACGCGCTCAGCGATATTGAAAGCGATGCAAGTTTCTGATGCTGGCGGTGATGTCCGTTGGTTTGCAAGCCTTGCCAAAGCAAAAGCGGCAAAAACCGCAGAGCTTGCCACGAATGAAGCCATTCAGATGCACGGGGGCATTGGAATGACCGACGAATTTGATATAGGATTTTATATAAAGCGGGCCCGTGTCCTTCAGGCATTGCTTGGCGATTACAACTACCACGCTGACAGGTTCGCCGCTTGTTCAAGTTATTAATATTTTATGGATCACTGAATTGTTTGGGGAGAAACAATGCTTGATAGTTTAGAAT
>JAJFIU010000069.1 GCA_021774695.1 Alphaproteobacteria bacterium
CTGTGGCGACGTAAAGGAAGTCGCGCCGGGCAGGTATCGCTCTCTCAGGCGTATCTATTTTCAAACTTTCGTTCGTGTTTTGCTCGGTCATTTAAATCGCTCCCAAATTAGGGGTTTCCAGACGAAAGATGCGTTAAAACGCATAGGAATTGCGCGGTATGCGGCCCAGATATACTGTAACTTCACCAATGCCTTCGATGTTTTCGATAGCCACTTTGGCAGCAGTTTCTTCGGCGTCAGTATCAACCATGCCCCAGACATTGATCCGGTTGCCGTGGACGATTATATTTATGTGGGACGGAACTAATCCAGGGACCTCGGTTAATGCACCCAGTACGGCGTCGCGTTTTTCACGATCCCCGGCATTTGAAGGAAGTTTGAATGTTGTAATGGCTAGGGCATGTAACAAATTGGCGCGACTTACAATCCCGACAAGATTGCTATTTTCAACAACTGGAACACGTTTGATGCGCTTTCTTTCCAGAAGGCGGGCAATCTGAACAACGGGCGTATCTGGCGCGACCGTGATCACTTTTCTGGTCATGATATCGCGGGCATGACGGCCTTTTAGTTTGATGAAATCCGCTACCGAATATTTCAATCCAGCGAACAGAGACAGCCACCATGACCTTGGCGGTGCTTGTGCACCTTCCACGCGAGGTATCAGATCACCTTCGCTAACCAGCCCGCTGATCGCGCCGTTTACGTCAACGATTGGCACTGCACTGATGTGATGTTCCATCATGAACTTAAGTAGTTGATCCACAGTTGTATCAGGTGTTGCTGAAACAACATTTTTGTTCATAACATCTTGTGCTTGCATCTCAGTTGCCCTTTCTAAGTTATTACCTAACCGTAAGTGCGAGTACCAATTTGAAGGTTGCCAGAAAGTTATTAGGCCACCATTTACTCGCCCTCTTTGTGCGCATCATCACCTTCTTTGTCGTGGTGCATCATCTCTGCTATCTCATGGGGGATTTCGTCCTCTGAAAATGTGGCCTGCTGATCGGGATCATGAACAAAGGCAATGATATTGGCGAGATCATCACCGCTCAGATCGATCACATCGCCAAGTTCTTCGCGTTGCAACATGACCATTGCTTCCGCTCCGCGCCACATCTTGGCTGCAAAATCGAACGGGTTCATTGGGCTGTCCATATACTCGGCATCCAAAAGCGGCGCATCTTCGCCTCCGACGCCGTTAATCGAGTGACAGACTACACAGCCTTTTGATGCAAACAGCTTGCGCCCTTTATTTGCGTCCATAGCTGGCATGACAAGTCCACTGGACATCATATCACTCATGTCGTTCATCATTTTTTTAACATGGCTTGTGGCCATAGCCCCGGTGTTTGATAGCATTATGAATCCAACTGCAAATGCGATGGATGTTAAGGTGGGTTTAAATACTGTTCGTTTCATTTCTTTTCCTTTCCTTTCCTTTCGTCAGTAAATAATTGCGGTGTTGTACCATTTGTCGAATTTTTTTCTTGATCATTGCGGCTGCCTTGTGATTGTCTTCAAATAGGGTAAGAATGCTGGCACACGTTTCGCATACACATCAAATTTTTTCCCAAATGCCGCTCGTGTGTCTCTCTCTTCAGATTTGGCCAATCGCGAATACATCCAGATCAGTACCGGATACATCGCAAGCGTCAGTAGCGTCGGCCACTGAACCAAAAATCCGGTTAGAACGAGAATGAAACCGACATATTGCGGATGGCGCACATGCGCGTAAGGGCCGGTTGTGGCCAGCTTGCCAGTGTGCTGTGCAAAATAAAGGACGCGCCATGCTGCCGAGATTAACCAGAAGCCAAAACCAATCAGAATAAAGCTCAGCATATGGAATAGGCCGAAGTGTGGGTTGGTCTTCCAACCGAACAACATTTCCAGAAGATGACCAGAGTCGTGTGCAAACCAATCAATGCCTGGATAACTACTTTGAAGCCAGCCGGACATCAGATAAATTGTTAATGGAAACCCATACATTTCTGAAAATAGGGCCACTAAAAAAGCACTAAATGCCCCAAAGCTGCGCCAGTCACGATCAGTTTGCGGTTTGAAGAAACTGAACGCAAATATAATGAATATCGCGGTATTGATAAATGCAAAAAACCATAGTCCATAACCATCGGTATCGGTCATGATTTGTCACCCCCACCGTGGCCGCCACCATGTCCTCCATGCATGAATAGGTGCATGACGATACACCCCAACAACAGCACGACCAGCAACACGTTTCCTCCAAAGATATGGATGCGGTGTTCGTAGCCAAACAATAGTGCTGCAATGGCCAAAAATACAATTACCGTGATTCCAACCCGTGATTTCCAATAGCTCTTGTCATGATTGGTATGGTCTTTGTCTTTGTCTTTGTCTTCCATTGTGTTTCCTTCGTTGGGGTTTGTTGGTGGTTTACTCCATCAACAAGTAATTAGAATTTCAGGCTTCTAAGTCTGAGAGCATTCAGCACCACTGACAGTGACGATGCGCTCATAGCGAAAGCGGCAAAGATTGGGCCGATCAGTATGCCTATGAACGGGTAAAGCAGCCCTGCCGCGATGGGCACGCCGGCAGCGTTGTATATCAAAGCAAAGAACAGATTTTGACGAATGTTTCTCATGGTCGCACGAGACAAGCGGCGGGCCCGTACAATCCCGTCAAGGTCGCCTTTGACCAGTGTGATGCCCGCACTTTCGATGGCCACATCAGCACCGGTACCCATTGCAATACCGACATCGGCCTGGGCAAGTGCAGGTGCATCGTTTACACCATCACCCGCCATCGCCACTTTGTGCCCTTCGGCTTGTAATTGAGAAATGA
The DNA here is from genome assembly GCA_021774695.1 of Alphaproteobacteria bacterium. GTDB lineage: Bacteria > Pseudomonadota > Alphaproteobacteria > Sphingomonadales > Kordiimonadaceae > Kordiimonas. The sequence goes on from JAJFIU010000069.1 coordinate 2,824, forward strand.
TCTTGGCCTTGTCTTCGGGCAAGACGTCAGCGCGAATTTCATCAATCCCCAACCTTGCAGCAACGGCCTTTGCCGTGCGTTCATTGTCGCCCGTGGCCATGATAATGCGGAATCCAAGTTCATGCAGTGCCTTTAGAGCCGCCGGAGTGGTTTCCTTCACGGGATCAGCTACACTAACCAACCCGGCGATAGTGCCGTCAAGAACGACGAACATGACCGTTTCACCTTCGTCACGTCGTTCGTTTGCGGTATCGACCAACGGCCCGCTGTCCAGAGCAAGGTCAGCAATTAGTGCAGCGTTACCAAGTGCCACTGATTTGCCATCAACTACGCCTGTTACGCCTTTTCCCGTTATAGCTTCGAAGTTCGTAGCTTTGGTAAGGGCAACTTCACGGTCTGCTGCACCATGTACAATTGCCTCAGCCAAAGGGTGTTCCGAGCCGCGTTCGAGTGAAGCCGCAAGACGCAAAACTTCTACCTCGTCATGTCCTTTTTCAGTCAGAACAGCAACCAGCTTGGGCTTACCTTCGGTCAAAGTTCCGGTCTTGTCGACCAACAGCGTGTTAACTTTTTCAAACCGCTCCAATGCTTCCGCGTTCTTGATCAAAACACCCATCTGAGCACCGCGTCCAGTTGCTGTCATGATAGACATTGGTGTTGCAAGCCCCAAGGCACAGGGGCACGCGATTATCAGAACTGCGACTGCTGAAACGAGCGCATATGCAAGTGCAGGTTCGGGTCCCCAGATTGCCCAGGATATAAAAGACAGCATCGAAATCCCAATTACGACTGGTACAAACAGCCCGGCAACTTTGTCTGCATATTTTTGAATGGGTGCGCGGCTTCTTTGTGCGTTAGCGACCATCTGGACAATCTGACTGAGCATCGTGTCACTGCCTACGCGGGTGGCTTCGATTATCAAGCTGCCCGTCCCGTTGATTGTGGCACCAGTTACCAGTTCGCCAGCAACTTTTTCAACTGGGACGGGTTCGCCTGATATCATCGACTCGTCGACGGACGAGCGACCCTCTGTGACAACGCCATCAACAGGGACCTTGTCACCTGGGCGAAC
>JAJFIU010000070.1 GCA_021774695.1 Alphaproteobacteria bacterium
TTAGAGGTTTGGATTGGTCCTTAGACAACATCATCATCGGACTTGTCAGCCATGCAAACGCGGTAGCGGAGGCCGTGGGCGATGGGCACAGTGAACATAAGATGCAGAACAAAAACCGTGCTGATTGTATAAGTCAGCGCAATGCTACCTGTCAGCGCAGCTATAACGGTTGGAATCAGGTAAATCGTATAGAGCAGCATAAGAACAACTGCAAAATCTACGTTGTGCGGATGCTCTAACCCTTCAGCGTTGGACCGGAGGGCAGTTTGGGTAAGGTTAGCGGAGAACATAGAATAAACAATACAGGAAACCACAACCATAATGATGGTACTTGTGAGCGTCGCGAGAATGCTCTCGGAGATATCAATGATGCCTATTTGATCCGAGAAACTAGGTGCAAGCTCCATGCTACTGAGGGCAAAAGTCACTGCAACGTTTATCAGCCCAACCAAAATACTAATCAGAAGCAGTTTTAGTCCATTGACCACCGCGGATGAAAACCGTCCCTCGGAGAAGGACCAGCGCGCATGTGGTTTCCCGAATGCCGCCAGATTAACCCAATAATTGAAAATATGAGCGGCAAAGAAAAGTACAATCAATAAGGCAAATAGATAGGCCAATGCTAACCCACCTAGCCCGCCAAATTGGCCAGCTTGAATGTTTTCCAATAAACTTTCGAGGACCGCGGCGTCAAAACCTACTATTACCATCGTCAATGCAACAACTACGACCGCTGCGACAATTGCACCGAAGAACATACCAATCGAAGCGAATATTCCGCCCACATGTTTTAGCGGTAACTGCACTGCCTCTTTGAAAACAGCCACGGTTGGAAAATTATCTTGCATACGAGCCCCCTGTATTGAATGTGTGAAAACGCTAACAGCGCCTCAGATAATTGCAAGTGCCTGTTCTGTTAATCAGGTCACATTATATGAGATGAGGTTTACGGCCGCTGCCAAACCATATGCAAAATCGGAAAGGGTCTGCCGTGGCTATCGGTGGGGTCGCGGCGGTCCAGCTTAAAACCAACCGCCTCATAAAACCCAACTGCTTGGGGGTTTTGCTCGTTAACTTCCAGAACCACGGTGATGTGCGCCGCCTTCATACTGTCGATGAAAACTTTGCCAATGCCTTTGCCGTGCTGCTTTGGGTGCACAAACAGGCTTTCTATTTCATTGCCTTCTGTGCCCATGAAACCAAGCGGCGCATCATCTTCCCCGGCATAAACAAGAAATGGTTTGCTTGGCAAATAGTCGTTTTTCACCAACTGGGCGATCTCATCGAAGGCACCATCGTCCAGAAAATGATGAGTGGCTTTCACCGCATCGTGCCAGATAGCAAAAAGCTGCTCTAAATCGCCGCTTCTGCTGAACCGCAACATCAACCTGACCCATTATTCGCCGGGCAAGTGACGCACAGCGCCTTTGCTGGCCGAGGTGGCCATGACGGCGTAGGCGCGCAAGGCTTTGGTAACTTTGCGTGGGCGCGGTGCGGCTGGCTTCCAGGCGTCTGCACCTTTTGCCTCCTGCGCCGCCCGCCGGTCACCCAGCACATTGTCGCCGACCCGCACGTCGATGGACCGATTAGGGATGTCGATATCGATCATGTCGCCTTCTTCAATCAGAGCGATAGCTCCGCCTTCCGCAGCCTCTGGGCTGGCGTGCCCAATGGACAAGCCGCTGGTGCCGCCGGAAAAACGGCCATCGGTGATAAGTGCACACTCTTTGCCCAGCCCCATGGATTTCAGGTAACTGGTCGGATAGAGCATTTCCTGCATACCAGGGCCGCCGCGTGGGCCTTCATAACGTATAACCACAACATCACCAGCTTTCACATCCCCGCCCAATATGGCCGCAACTGAGGCGTCCTGGCTTTCAAACACCCGTGCCCGGCCAGAAAACTTCCAAACGCTTTCATCAACACCGGCGGTTTTAACAATACAGCCCTCTTCAGCGATATTGCCGAACAAGACCGCGAGGCCGCCTTCCTGACTGTAAGCGTGTTCTTTAGCGCGGATACAGCCGTTTTTGCGGTCAGTATCCAGCGTTTTAAATCGATTGCTTTGGCTAAAGGCCATTTGCGTGCGCACGCCGCCCGGTGCCGCACGGAAAAACTGTTTCAGTTCTTCATCATCGCTGGTCGTAACATCGAACCGCCCGATCGCCTCTGCCATGGTAGCCGTGTGCACGGTTGGACACTCGCCGTTCAACAGACCTGCTTTGTGTAGCTCCGCTAAAATACCATAGACTCCACCTGCGCGGTGCACATCCTGGATATGGTATTCAGGTGTTGCAGGTGCCACCTTGCACAGGTTGGGCACACGGCGCGAAAGCCGGTCAATATCATCCATGGTAAACTCAATTTCGCCCTCGCTTGCCGACGCCAGCAAATGCAAAACCGTGTTGGTGGAGCCGCCCATGGCAATATCCAACGACATGGCATTTTCAAAGGCAGCGAAACTTGCCACCGACCGCGGCAAAACGCTTTCGTCGTCGCGTTCATAATAACGGCGGGTGATGTCAACAATCACGCGTGCGGCTGTTAGAAACAAAGACTTACGGTCAGAATGGGTAGCGAGCGTGGTGCCGTTGCCGGGCAGTGAAAGTCCCAAGGCTTCGGTCAGGCAGTTCATGCTGTTGGCGGTAAACATACCGCTGCAGGACCCACATGTGGGGCAAGCAGCCCGCTCGATACGGTCAACTTCTTCGTCGGATATTGACGGATCAGCCGCATCAACCATGGCATCCACCAGATCAAGTTTGCGCTCAACGCCGCCGTAGTCATCTTCGCCGGCTTCCATGGGGCCGCCCGAGACAAACACCGCCGGAATGTTAAGTCGCATGGCTGCCATCAACATGCCGGGTGTAATTTTATCGCAATTGGATATGCATACCAACGCATCGGCGCAGTGGGCGTTGGCCATATATTCAACGCTGTCAGCGATAATTTCGCGGCTGGGCAGGCTATAAAGCATGCCGTCGTGGCCCATGGCGATGCCGTCATCGACCGCGATAGTATTGAATTCTTTGGCAACGCCGCCTGCGGCTTCAATCTCGCGCGCGACCAACTGGCCCATGTCCTTCAGGTGCACATGCCCCGGCACAAATTGGGTAAAACTATTGGCTACCGCAATAATTGGCTTTTGAAAATCATCATCATTCATGCCTGTGGCGCGCCACAGGGCCCGCGCGCCTGCCATATTGCGACCATGTGTGGTAGTTCGCGACCGATATTCAACCATTTGAACAACTCCGTTCGTTGCATCCCGTCGGGAGGTTGCGGGCTGCAAAAAACATTATTTAAAAACATCAAGATTCGCGCAGACTTTAGCGAGCAGAAACTGCAATGTCGATAATTTATGGTGTGTTTTTGTTAGTATTATTGGAATAATATTTCAGACAGGACCGCCTTGTCCCGGCACACAGGCAATTTGACCTATTTTACTGCGGCAATTTCCAGAAACAACCTATGTTAATGCTTGCAGTGATAGTTAAGGGATAGGAGAGTTTGCGTGCACAAAGGTTTCAAAACAATGGCAGTTATCGCTGTCGTTGCATTAGCGCCGACAGCGGCGGGTGCTGTGGAACTATGCCATGTGGCGAACGCTGGATTTCTGATTAAGGGTAATGATGCATCAGTATTGATCGACGGCCTAATGGAAGCTGATCAATACCGCGGTCGGTTCGCCCTGCCCTCAACCAACCATCTAAACGCCATGACCGAGAAAACCGGCAATTACGAAAATCTGTCGCTTGTTATTTCAACTCACCGCCACGGCGACCATTTTGACCCCTTGGCAACACTGAAGCATCTGCGTGCTACAACAGGTGTTACATATGCCTACCCGGCAGATGCTGTCGCATCGCTTGAGGCTAACGGGTTAAGTGCCCATGAAAAACAACGAATTATCACTGTCCCTGACGCAACCCAAACCGACTTCAATGTTGATCATGTAACCGTGCAAACCTTCGATGTGGACCACGGCCCCAACCAGCCGCAAAATGTCGGATACCGCATTACTGTGGACGGGGTTAGCTTTTTTCACACTGGTGACATCAATGCTTCCCGCCAACAGTTGGAAAGCGCGGGTGTGAACGCCCTCGATGTTGACGCGTTGATTATGCCCTTCTGGTTCGGCCATCAAGACCCTGAGCAGTTGGCGACAATTAAGCAAAGCTGGAATGCGAAACTGGTTATCCCAACCCACTTTAACCCCAAACCGCAGCCATGGATGGCGCAGTTTGGCGGCTTGGCCGAAATTCAAGAAAACGTCAAAGGTGCATTTGAGCGGGCAGAAATTATTACCGAAGAAGGCAAATGCATCACTGTTGAATAAATAAGTTTTTGCATTAACGCCTATAAATACATGCGCAATTCGGGCAGTTCGGGTGCAGGCACCATTACAATTTCAGGCTGGCCTTCTGCGCCGGTAAACGGGAAAGCGCCAACAGTGATGTTGGTGGTGAAATCCCCTTTTTTTTCGCCAACAATAATAGAGGCAAAGGCTGGCTGGCCAGTCTCCAAAACACCTCTCATCACTGCCCGCCGGGTGTTAAAACAAGATTTATCGGTAAAATCGTGTAAATAACTGCCTTGCCGCAGACCGTCGGTCAATTCAGCGGCTGAGTTACCCTGAAGATAAAGAAAATACAGGTCGTCTACACCGTCCATTTCGCGGCGAAACATCATCAGCCACTTCAATAAAGGTCCAATGTGCTGCGGGCTAAAGGATGTTCGAGCTGGTATTTTACCACCGTTTAGACCGCGCCAATAGCGCAGAAATTCAAGGCCTGGATGCTTGGAATCCAGATCGGATTCCGACACACCAACCAAGGGCGTGTGGCAAATAGATTCGTAGGTTTCCCGCCAATCAAACATGCAATGCCGCCTTCCCCACCCCTAGGTCCCCCAACATGGGTGACAACACTATAGGCTTCGAATCTAAAGTTTTGCTAACAAAATCAGCAGATTGCATTCCAAATTTCCGCTCAGGCAAGTTTGCTTCTTACGCCAACCGTGCAAGAGCCGCTTGCAGTTTTTCGACTTGCACCTCCAACTCAACCAGTTGCTCTCTGGCCTCGGCCACCACATGCTCCGGGGCTTTTGCAAGGAACTTTTCGTTGGACAGACGCCCTTTAATACCGCCTGCTTCTTTGCCGAGTTTATCGATTGACTTGTTTAGCCTTGCCCGCTCTGCATCCAAATCCATCAAGCCCGCGAGCGGTAGGTAAACCGTCGCTTCTTCAACAACCACTTGGGCAGAGCCCTTGCTGTCTGCAGCATCGACAACTTGCAAGCTCTCTAGTCGCGCCAAGCGGCCAATCATATCTTGCCAGTCCCCAATTCGGCGTGTTGTCTCGTCCGACGCGCCGACCACAAGGGCTGTTGCCTTTGCACCGGCGGGCACATTCATCTCGGCGCGAGTTGAACGAATTTCTGTAATGAACTTGATCGCCCAGTTAACGTCCGCGGCGGCATCCTCGTCTGCTGCAATTTCGTTTGGCCATGCAGCCAAAATCAAATCATTAGCCCGATCTGACTTCATGGCATGCCATAATTCCTCGGTAATAAAAGGCATAAACGGGTGCAGCAACACCAATATCTGGTCGAGTACCCAGCCTGCAACTTCACGAGTTTCAGCTTTTGCCGCTTCGTCCTCGCCCCAGAACACCGGCTTGATCAGTTCCACGTACCAGTCGCAGAAGGTGCCCCAAGTAAAGTGGTAAATTGCATCAGCTGCGTCATTAAACCTGAACGCATCCAACGCTTTGGTAACCGAAGCACCGGCGGCTCCAACTTCGCTGATAATCCATTTATTTACTGTAAGTGCTGCGCTTGGTACCGCGCCATCCGACCCGGTGATTTCATTCATCTCACAAAAACGCGCCGCATTCCAAAGTTTGGTACCGAAATTACGGTAACCCTCGACACGTTTTTCGTCGAGCTTGATATCCCTGCCCTGAGCTTCCATCGCAACCAACGTGAAGCGCAGCGCGTCCGCGCCGTATTTGTCACAAAACTCCAACGGGTCGATCACATTACCCTTGGACTTTGACATCTTCTGACCGCTCGCATCACGTACCAACGCATGGATATAGACATTTTTGAACGGCACTTCGTCCATGAAGTGAATGCCGGACATCATCATGCGCGCCACCCAAAAGAAAATAATATCGAACCCGGTGATCAGCGTTGCATTCGGGTAGTATTTCTTCAGCTCAGGCGTTTCTTCGGGCCAGCCCATGGTACTGTATGGCCACATTGCGGACGAGAACCAGGTATCAAGCACGTCTTCATCCCGGGTGAGCTCGACTTCCTCACCGAATTTGGCTAGCGCTGCGGCTGCGGCTGCCTCTTCGGTTTCCTCGACAAACACTGTTCCGTCAGGCCCGTACCACGCCGGGATCTGGTGGCCCCACCATAGCTGGCGCGAAACACACCACGGCTGAATGTTGCGCATCCACTCATAATAGGTTTTTTCCCAATTTTTCGGAACGAAATTAGTTTTACCGGTTTCAACCGCCTCAATCGCCGGTTTGGCCAGCGTTTCGGCGTCTACATACCATTGTTCCGTCAGCATCGGCTCGACCACAACGCCTGATCTGTCGCCAAACGGCTGGGCAATTATTTTATCTTCAACGCCGCGGTAAAAGCCAAGCTCCTTGATCTCGTTCAGGACCATTTCACGGGCTTCATACCGGTCAACCCCGTGATAATGCGCCGGCACATTGTTTTCCGGTGTCGAGATCATTCGCGCCTCATCGTCCATCAACACAATCAGCGGAATATTGTTGCGGCGGGCAACTTCAAAATCATTGAAATCATGGGCGCCGGTGATCTTCACCGCACCAGAACCGAAGTCCGGGTCGGGATATTCATCAGCGATGATCGGAATATGGCGTTCGGCAATCGGCAAGCGTACCATTTTCCCGATTAGATTTTTGTATCGCTCATCCGACGGATGCACGGCAACGGCACCGTCACCTAACATGGTCTCAGGACGAGTGGTGGCGATGGTAATCTCGGAGATACCATCAACGGGCCCATCCACTAGCGGATAGGCAAACTCCCACATGTGGCCGTTAACCTCGCGTTGGTCGACTTCAAGATCAGATATCGCGGTTTTGAACCCAGGGTCCCAGTTCACCAGGCGTTTGTCTTTATAGGCAAGACCTTCGCGGTACAGCTGGACAAATTTCTTCAGTACCGCCGCCGAGCGCGGCCCGTCCATAGTGAATGCCTCACGAGACCAATCGCAGCTGGCACCCAAGCGTCGCAATTGGCGGGTAATAGCCCCGCCGGACTGCTCTTTCCATTCCCAGACGCGTTCAATGAAGGCTTCGCGGCCCATGTCACGGCGGGTTATGTTGGTGCCCTCATCTGCCATCTGGCGTTCGACCACCATTTGGGTGGCGATGCCCGCATGGTCCGTGCCCGGTTGCCACAATGTGTCTTTTCCGCGCAGGCGCTCGAACCTGATCAATGCATCTTGCAAGGCATTATCGAGCGCATGGCCCATATGCAAACTACCGGTTACATTTGGGGGCGGCATAACGATGACATAGGGTTCGGCGTCTGGCCGCTTGCCACACTCAAACGCACCGGATTTTTCCCAGTGTTCGTACCATTTGGTTTCGATATCTGCTGGCGAATATGTTTTATCGAGCATCTTGTTACCCTAATTGCCGTCAACGCGGCTATTTCCGTCATAAGGGCCGCAAAATGCACAAGTTTGCACGAAAACAAAAGCCCTGATTTCGAATTATGCGTCTTTTTGGCGTGCAGCTGACAACTGCCATCAATAGTGTTTAATACACCTGAAGTTTCTGCTAGCCTACAATTGTATGAAAAAACGAGTAAATAGAGTTTGGTTTTCGCTGATAGTGATGCTTGGCATAAGTGTTCTTTCGGCTGGTGCCCCCGCCCAATCACCCATAGCGGTTATTCCCTATGAAAGCGAAAACAACCGCATAAGGCTTTTGCTAAGTCTTGACGGTGCCGAGCTCAAAATGTTGCTCGATTCAGGGGCGACAACGACTATTTTGTTTGCCGACGATCGTCCGCAGTTTCAATCTCTAAGCATTTCCGGGGTTTCATCTGTCTCATTTCCAGCGATGGCTCAGGTTGTAAGCGGTGCCCGCCTGAGCAACCTTGAATTAACGGTATCTGATCTTAAAATTTCGCTTAACAAAGCAATTTTGATGTACGATAAAAGTGATCTACGTCAGAAGCTTGTTCTGAGATATAATGGTATTCTCGGTCAGGAATTTTTTGCCAAATACACGATTGCTGTAAACCCTGACACCCAGACCCTCTCGCTGTACCACGCAGGCACCGACCTGGGCGCAGGCTACAAGTCTCACCACCGGCTGTATTTCCAGGGAACTGCAGCGCATGTTCGCTTCACTAGCAAATTACCTTGGGAAAGTCGGCCGTCGGTCAAAGAAATGCTTTTGGATACCGGCTACCCTGGTGCGCTGGTTATTTGGGACAAGAAACACTTTGAAAAAGCAGCAGTAAACCAGAATCGCAAAAAATTGATTACTTCCAACACTGGTATTTCGTCTAGGGCCAACTTTAGATTCGGCACCTTAAAATTTATGAATTCACCAATATTTTTGGGTGCTAACCCACCGCCACAAATCACCGATAGAAACGGTCTTATGGGCGCCGCAGTTTTGAACAACTTTCATTATGCTATTGATTTTAAGAATGAAAGCCTGTGGGTTGCTTCCAAAGAATACTCAGGGTTCACCAAAACTATTGACGGAACCCTGTATACACCCAACGGTGAAGACGTAGTTTTCGAAGACTTTAAAATCAAACCATCCGTTGTAATTAAACAGATATATAAATTCGACTGATCGCCAACTCGCTGCCACTGGTGTCAATCACGCTTCGTCCCTAATAACCCGCAGTTCGTCGCATGAACCGTGGATACCATTGCCTAAAATGGCAATTGCGCGTATGATTTTTAGATGATGTACCGGCTTTCAGACTTCAAAACTGGCGTTTTTGTCGCCTTTTCTCTTGTATGTAGTTTCGCCGCAAATGCTGTGCCCACACCCGTTGCTACTTTTCCCATTGAGATCATCGATAATCGGACCCACATCAAATTTGATGGTCCGGGCGGCCCCATTACATTTTTACTTGATACCGGCGCAACCAGCTCGATCTTTTTTGATACGACGCTAATTCCAGACCATGCAATGGGCGGCAATGACAAGGCAAAAATCAATTTTCCTGCAATCGGAAAGTCGGCAATGGGAAAACGCCTCGGCGAAGTTTCTCTTTCGCAAGGGCTGTCCACCTTCGTTAGCAAAAACGGGCTTCTTATCGCTGGAGATACGGACGTTCAAAACGCGTTGGAGGCCAATTTTAGCGGGATTATCGGGCAAGAGTTGTTTGAGCGGTATATCGTTGAAATCGACCCGCAAAAAGAGAAACTCCACCTCTACCTCCCAGGAACTGACCTGGAAGAAGAGTTCGAGATTGTGCACAACTTGAAAATGGTCGGGCACACCCCCTACATCACTTTTAAATCGCAACTCCCTTGGGAAAGGCGTAGTTCAGTGAAAAATATGATGCTGGACAGCGGCTACCCAGGTGGCATGGTATTTTGGAGCGAAAGACATTTCATGCAGGCTACTTCCCTGGCTGAACGAAAATTCCTGACCGCAAAAAAAATGGGGGTTCTTACGGCTGCAAACATTAGTTTCGGAAACTTGTATTTTGAAAACCTGCCAATTTTCATCGCCAGCTCGGTACCTGAGCAATCAAGCGGGCGCGACGGTTTGATCGGTGCCAGTATTCTCGCCCAGTACCGACATGTTATCGATTTTCATGGTGAACGACTGTCGTTAACGGCACTGGTCGATGAGGAAGGCGAGCCTGTGCAAATTATCGACGGTGCGGTTTACACACCAAATAATGAAGATTTTAAAGTGAAGTTTTACGGGCCCAAAATTCCGATCTATCCGGTAATGACCCTATATTCTGAGCGGTCACGTCCGCGCCCCATGTCATCGCACAAACAAGGCGCTTCTGATCACAATTGAGCAAACGCCTTCGGTGCCACTTAACAGCAGCGGCTCACACCAAAACTACTGAGTTTATTGTCGGCGGGAAATTCGCGCAACTTCGCGTTCGACAGCATCTTCAACGATTGCTGGCAAATTTTCATCCAACCATGCTTGCAACATTGGCTTGAGCATAGCGCGAACCAGGGATTCTAACGTATTTTCAGCGCCGCCGTATCCTTGCACCATCAAATTAGTAAGATGTGCAAAGCTGTCCGCCGCCTGGGTTTCAACCATGGGTGAAACAATAGACTCGATTTCGCCCGGTGAGGCCAAGTCGGTTAGCTCGAGGATATCTTCTTCTGGTGCAGCAATTGGCTCAGGGGCTGGCGCGTACACGGGCACAGGCTCTGGCTCCGGAATTGGTTCAGGAACTGGTTCTGGTACGGGCTCAGGCTCTGGGGCTGGCTCCGGGGCTGGCTCAGGTGTAGGCTCTGGAATTGGCTCGGGAACTGGCTCCGGCTCTGCAATTGGTTCTGGCTCGGAAGCGGGTTCAGGTTCGGCATCATCCACAGGTTCTTCGTCGAAAGAATCATCTTCCGTTTCCAGTTCACCCTCTTCTTCCGACTCGTCTGAAATAATCCGGCGTATTGATGCCAGAATTTCTTCCATGGTCGGTTCATCTTCAGATGCGTTAGCGCTCATAGACCCGCCAATTATTAAAATAGTCCCTCAGAAACAGGTACCGTCTCATGAGTAGGCTGTCAATAATTCTTAATAGAACTAAAGCAGTTAAAGGAAACCATCGCCTAAAGGCTTTAAGGACTGGTTAACAAAAAGGGGAGCTCGTGGGCTCCCCAAATTTGATCGGTGTAAAAACTATCTATCGAACCTTGGTATCGAGGCCGATAAATTTGTCATTCACCTTGTCATAATAAGCTTGGTCATCATACAGATCGACACCCAGCCCAATATCACGCGCCGTCAATCGACCAAGTGACGCCACCAAATTGTATGCAGCCACAGATTCGTTACGCTGCGCCCGCACAAGTGAAACCCGTGCATTAAGCAGTTCTTGCTCAGCGTTCAACACGTCCAGTGTAGTGCGAGAGCCGACAAAGGCCTCCTGGCGCACACCCTCGAGGGCAATTTCATTGGCTCGAACCTGCGCTTCGGTTGACAGAATTTGGCCTTTGGAGGCCCGGTAATTGTCCCAGGTAACCAGCACATTTTCCTGCGCCACGCGTTCAGCCTGATAAATTTCCATCATCCGTTGACTGCGTACCTGCTTGGCGCGCCGCACGCCAGAGTGTCGGGCACCCCCGTTATAGAGTGGTACCGAAATCTGGACTGTTACACTTTTTTGCGTGTCGATCACATCAATGGTCGACGAACCTGTAGGATCACTGGTGATGCCTTCATTGCGGTTATAGCCAGCCCGAAAGCCCACACTTGGCAGCAAGCTACCTTTCGCAGAATTGACTGCATATCGCGCTGCCTCTTCATTAAAGCGTGCCGCTTTCACACCCGGGCTTTCTGCTACCGCAATCTCAACAGCCGCATCCAGACTATCAGGTATTACGGGCCTTTCAGACGGTGTTTCCAGTGTAGCTGGCGGACGCCCGATCACTCTCTGGTACAGTGCCCTGCTCCCAGCCAGAGTGGCTTCTGCGCTCAGTAATGTCGACTTTGCACCCTCGAGCCTTGCTTCCGACTGCGCCACATCTGTGCGAGTGACTTCTCCGACCCTAAAACGGTCACGGCTGGCTTGCAACTGGCGCTCAAGCACCTGAATATTATTCTGGTTCAATTCAACAACCGCGTCATCGCGCAGCACATTCATATAGGCGGTTACGCCGTCCAGCAGCACTTGCTGTTCAACGGAAACCAGCTGCTCGCGGCTTGCGCGAACCGTTCGCACAGCCTGCTTGCGCGCGTTGTAATCCTGAAATCCGTTAAACAAATTTTGATCAATGTTTATAGAATAATTATCGCTGTTGATGTCTCGTGGAACGAAACCAGTTCCGAGACCAATTTCTCGGTCGCCAGCACCCCGTTGAAAGGTCCCAGTTCCATTAACTGATGGCAAAAAGCCAGCATTCGCAACCGCGACGCCCTCGTCAACAGCTCTCAGAGCTGCCCGCTGCGCCATCAATTGGGGATTACTGGCATAAGCCGCCGCAAGCGCTTCTTTTAGTGTTTCTGCAGACACCATTGGTGTACTGGCCAGTATAGTTGTAAGGGCCAATACTGCCTTGATCCTCAGTTTCATTTGTATCTCCTCGGTTCCTCGCCGTTTATATTATTTTTATATACGCTAAATCGCTCCGTTGCGGACCGTTCAGCCTGACAAAGATTCTTTATCATCTTTCCCAGTGTTTTTTGACCTCTTTTTGGTCAAAACCTTTTAATCGTTTTTCAAAGGTTTTGCTTCGCCTCAAAAAACGAATGTTTGTTTCACTTCGAAACCCGGTAAAACCATAACATCAGCATCAAACAATGATTGCTCTGTGACTGTTTCCCCGGAATTCCTCATTATATGGGCTCGCCCAACGCCGCCTTCAACCTTAACGCAAACTAATCGGCCCCCGGCTTTCAATTGTTTCACCAACGCTGCGGGAATTTGTTCAACTGCGCCTTCGATGAATATCACGTCAAACGGACCTTGCTTGGCAACACCGTCACACATGGTGCAGGTCACAACTGCCACATTCATTATATCTTGCTCGGCAAGCTTTTTTTCTGCCTGAGCGGCCAGTGTTTCATTTTCTTCAACCGCAACAACTGCGTCGGCTAACTGCGCCAAAACCGCCGACGAATAGCCAGTGGCACAACCAATATCCAAAACGATATCGCTGGGTTGAACATCAGCAGCTGTCAGCAAACGGCCAAATACACGGGGTTCCATCAGAAACCGGCCTTCACCCACTTCCAGATCTTCGTCTACATAAGCAACAGATCGCTTTATTTTCGGTACAAACCTGTCCCTGGGAACTGCAGAAATTGCAGCGATAATCCGCTCATCATTCACCTCATTAGGGCGAAGCTGGCTATCAATCATATGAGAAAGGGCAACAGCAGGATCAATCACATCAAGACCTCAATTAACAAACGCTCATTGGTATCTGGCAAACTCTGCCATATATTTCTGTGGCTTTATATAGAGACTATGCCCCAGAAACAACGGGATATTATGTCAAATCGCCTGACTATGCCAAAAGCCAATGCCAAATGGTTAGGCAAATTTACAGGTTTAGTGTTGTACCCGATAGCAGAATAGCCACCCAGACCAACAGAGATGCGACTATTTGCCTGCTCAGCGCGACAAACTGCACGCCGTCCGAGCATCCGTACAATATCGGTTCAACTCAGACCCGGACGCCTATGGATTGAAATATTCAATTTTGGTCTTCAGAGAACCGTCGTCTGCCCGCCGAACAACATATAAATGGTCATATTGGTCTTCGTTCAGCATCGGGTATTCGGCGTTGGTCAAAAAGTTTGCTACGACAGGTGTTGTATTGCTGTGACCAACCACCAAAATGTTGCCTTTTGTAGACTTTGCCGTGGCTGTCAGCTGTTCCGCAAACGCTTTGAGTGCACGCGGGTCATATAAGGTAACCGCCACATTGTTTTTGCTGGCGGTCGGCGCAGCGGTCATGCGCGTACGCTTGTAATCTGTTGAGTAGACCTGTGTTATGCCTGCATCTTCAAGCAAAATAGCCAGAGCCTCGGCACGTGCAGTGCCCTTCTCGGTCAGGCCCGGGTCGGTGTCCGCCAGTTTTTCTGCGTGGCGCACTAAATAGATAACCGTGTTGTCATCGGCGAAAGTCGGCTGGGCATACAATGCCAACATGCCAAGGACCGCTAGAAACCGCGTCAGTAATTTCTTCATTCTATCCTCCTGCTTATTAGAAGCGTGTTTTTTGGTTGCTGGCACACTAGCACCACAAAAACCGCGAAGCCAGCCCAGGTCGATATAGAAACCACCTGAAAACGCCAGAATCTGCTGGAAAATTATCAAAACCAAAAAAGAGATTGCCGCACCTTAGCCGCTTTGTTATATGCTTCCCTCCGCAGCGCAGTGATTGCATCACCGTGCTTTGGTACACACCATATGAGGCGCGATGGCGGAGTGGTGACGCAACGGATTGCAAATCCGTGTACACGAGTTCGATTCTCGTTCGCGCCTCCAAATTCAAAGGCCTGACAATCAACTGTCAGGTCTTTTTTATTGGCATTAGGTATGATCAATAACCGCTGTACCCACGACGCAACCGGCATCACGCACCGACTGCGATTTGGCGTAGTATCACACCGTTTGGATAAGAGCCTCCAACGTGGTCTGATCTTCAACGCCCCAATAACAATCGACTGATCCACTGCCTGCCGTATTGAAACTCGTCACGCCCTGACCGTTAATTCTCAAGTAAACACCAGAAAAATGAGCCGACTCAATTGTAATTTCGCCATTCGCAACCACAGTCGCTCTAAACACCTCCCAAAGATCAGTGCTCGTTGGTGGGTCTGCATAGAACTGTAGGTTTGCTTTTTTGCCAGCTTTATTTTGAGCGCTGACACCTCTGCCATCCAGCCGCAGATAGCACTTAGGGAATGCAACAGACTCGAAGGCGACTAAACCGTCATCAGTAGTATGAGCGCGGTACTTCTCGTAGCTGAGAACACCTCGGGTCTTGATTGTCGGCTGATCATAAAACTGACAATTAACCGTGCCTCCGCCATTTATCATAAATTGTGTAATGCCATTACCATCGAGTCTCATATAGGCATCGCGCCATGACTTGCCATGCATGGTGATGATTTGGCCATTGGTGAATACTCCACCACTTGTTGCGTCAGACATAAGTTCCTCCATTTTCGAGTTCTGCCTACAAGCTCAT
>JAJFIU010000008.1 GCA_021774695.1 Alphaproteobacteria bacterium
CCGACCGTGATAATTGAAGCTGGCGCAGGCACGCCGTCACCGACCTACCACTGGCTGCAAAAAGGCATTGCCGAAACAACGAAGGTTTGCGTGTACGACAGAGCGGGCCTTGCGTGGAGCGAGGAAAGTAACCTGCCGCGGGATTCGGATACGATTGCCGCCGCGCTGAATACACTTCTCGACAAATCCAATATCAAACGACCCTTTGTTTTTGCAGGACATTCCATTGCCGGGCTCTATATGCGGAGATATGTTGATTTGTATCCCGAAGAGGTCGCGGGCATGGTTTTCCTGGACGCAAGTCACCCCAAGCAAAACCAAAAGTTCGGCGTGGGAGAGGAACATCTGGCGGAACAAAATTCGATGGTAGAACAGCAGGTTTCCATGATGAAATTGCTGATCAACCTAGGTGTTACAGAAGTGTATAACCCAGCAGTAGAGTTTTCCCCCGACGTGCCAGAATTACCTGAATTAGTCCTTGAGCAATTGGCATATGTTGTATCGCTAAAGCCTTATTATGACGCCATTCCTATAGAGTTGGCAGACTTTGAGGCGGCGGCAAAACAAGCTGCAGGCAACACCACGCTGGGCGACATGCCGATCGTCGTGATTTCGGCGACCGAAGCGATCCCTGATCGGATTATGCCAGACTATTTTCCTGAGGACTTTCAGACTATTTTTGGCAATCTACATAAAGAAATAGTCGCACTATCGACCAACGGGCGGCACGTTGAAATTGACACGGCAAACCACATGAGTTTGGTTGCCAACAAAGACCAGGTGGCAAAGACATTACCCTACATTCGTGAGGTAATTCTCGAAGCCGCTACGTCGCAAGACCAGTGACAGATTATCTATAAACCGATCCAAAACTGGTAAAAACAGTGAAAAATCGGAAAAATACAGAGTAAAAATAGAGTCAAAGTCGGCAAAAAAGGAGTTGTAATGATGCTTTTGGGAATATTTTTCGAAAAAACCAGACTCAAAGGCCGTGCTTTTTTTGCCCTGATAATTGCTATCAGCATTTCCCTCAATGTGGCCGCCGAGGACAAAGCTGGCAACCCAGACTTTGCTGATTTGGATAGGCTGATCCAGTTGGAAGCCGCGGACAAAAACTTACCGCTGCTTTCCATGGTTCTCGTCGATGAAAACGGTATTGTCTGGTCTGGCATGGCGGGTGCGCCAGAAGAAAAACTACAGGGTGTCGCGGGCGCTGATATCACCTACAAAGTTGGCTCGGTTTCCAAATTATTCACTGACATCGCAGTGATGCAATTCGTCGAGCAAGGCATTTTGGACCTCGATGCCCCGATAACCGCTTATCTGCCAAAATTCAAACCCGAAAATCCATTCAGTACAGACATCACCCTGCGTATGCTCATGAGCCACTCTTCTGGCTTGGTGCGCGAGCCACCTGTGGGCAATTATTTTGACCCATCTGAGCCTTCACTCTCGGACACCATCAACAGCTTGAACAACACAACACTTGTGTACGGCCCGGGTACGAAGGTTCAATACTCCAACGCTGGTATCGCAGTTGTTGGCTATGTGCTTGAACGTATGGGCGGGAAGCCTTTTGCTTCCATGCTAGATGAAAACGTGTTGTCGCCGCTTGGCATGAGCAACAGCGCCTTTACGCCTGAAGCCAATGTAACGGAGAACCTGCCCGCCGCCTACATGGCCACCTACCAGGGCACACGAACCATCGCGCCCACATTTGAACTTGGCATTGCGCCAGCGGGCAGCATGTATTCAACAATGAATGATTTAGCCCTGTTTATGGATGCGCTGATTAAAAAGGGTGACGGCAAAAACGGTCGGGTTTTGAAGGCGTCAACGCTGGATCAAATGTGGACCCCGCAAACTGATATATTAAGTGGCCGCGCAAGATCATTTGGCATCGGCTTTTCCCTCGGTGAACTGGACGGCGAAAAATCAGTTGAACACGGCGGCGCCATATATGGTTTCGCTACCCAACTGAAAGTTTTGCCCGGCAAAAAAATAGGCGTCGCCATCTCCACTAACCTGGACATGGCCAACGGCGCTGTCAGCCGGATAGCGGACCATGCCTTGCGTATGCTTATCGCCTTGAAAAGCAAGGAAGAAGCTCCTGCCTTCGTTTCAACGAGCGCACTATCGGACGAGCAGGCAAAGCAAGTGATAGGCACCTACAGAAACGAGCAGTCGACCCTTCAAATCGGGCGTCGTTTTGACGATATATACATTGAGCGCGTTGCCGGCCTTTCGCTACGTCTGCGCTCATCGGGCGGCGACACCATCGTTATTGATGACCCCCTTCTCTACAGCGAGGACATCAGCTTTAACGGCGATAGCGTGACGGTTTTGGGCCAAACCTATACAGCTGCCGACAGCGCGATGCCTGTGGCCGCCGACAGCCGCTGGGCCAGCCTGATCGGCGAATACGGCTTTGATCACAATGTTCTTTATATCAACGAGCAATTCGGCGCACTAAATGCCCTCATTGAATGGGGCACGCAGTATCCGCTGATTGAGGAAGATGACGGCACCTTCAAATTTCCGCCATACGGCCTTTACCCAAACGAGCATCTTACGTTCCAAAAAGCCGCGAACGGTAAAGTTGAAAGCGTCAGCTTAAACGGCATCGATTTCAAGCGCCGCTCAATCGGTGATGTGGCGGGTAATGTGTTTAAAATCAAACCGGTAAAACCAATCCCAGAGCTCAGCGCTGCCGCGCTGAAGGCCACGCCTCCCCGCGAGGATATTCCAGCCTCCAATTCCGATTTGGTGGACATCACCGCTTACAGTGACACCATCAAACTGGATGTCCGTTACGCGACCAAAGATAATTTCCTCGATGTCCCGGTTTACTCGTCGGCGCGGGCCTTTATGCAGCGGCCAGCAGCCGAGGCGCTAGGGCGCATCTCTGAGCAGCTGAACAAACAGGGCTACGGCCTTTTGGTGCACGACGCCTACAGGCCTTGGTATGTGACTAAAATATTCTGGGATGCAACGCCGCCTGAGGGCAAAGACTTTGTCGCAAATCCGGCGGAAGGCTCGCGCCATAACCGCGGCGCTGCGGTTGACTTGACGCTCTATGATTTAGCCACCGGCGAACCCATCGAGATGGTCGGCGTGTATGACGAAATGACCGAGCGTTCCTTCCCCCATTACCCCGGCGGCACCACCCTGCAGCGTTGGCACCGAGACATGTTGAAAGCGGTAATGGAGGCTAACGGCTTTACCGTTTACCAGTATGAATGGTGGCATTTCGACTTTAACGGCTGGGAAAACTACCCCATCGGCAATGAGGTTTTCGAGGAAATTACCTCGGACCGCTAGCGCCAATTCACTTGGATTTTTGACTTATACGGTGGGAGCTAGTCGGCTTCGATTAGCTCTTCAACCGTTCGCCGTGAAACCGCAGATGGTCTTCGATAAAAGAGGCGATGAAGAAATAACTGTGGTCGTACCCCGCTTGGCGCCTGACGGTTATCTTTTGGCCACTGGTCTCGGCCGCAGCCTCCAGTAGTTCTGGTTTCAGTTGGGTCTCGAGAAAGTCGTCGGCAAGACCTTGATCCAC
Source organism: Alphaproteobacteria bacterium (assembly GCA_021774695.1). Classification (GTDB taxonomy): domain Bacteria; phylum Pseudomonadota; class Alphaproteobacteria; order Sphingomonadales; family Kordiimonadaceae; genus Kordiimonas. The sequence goes on from JAJFIU010000008.1 coordinate 3,563, forward strand.
CAGAATTTCAGCATCTATTGGGCCGTTGTCCGCCAGCAGCGCACAGGCATCGTGACGCCGCCACGCTGCTTGGTTTTGCCCCAAATATCCTGCCAATGCCTTCCGTCCCCACGGACATTCGATGGGCGAGCATATTGGTGAAAAGGCCGAGACAGATTTGTACCGTTCGGGGTTTTTAAGTGCCAAGGTCAGTGCGCCGTGCCCGCCCATCGAGTGGCCTGTGATGCCTTGCTTACTCATATCAACAGGCAACTCAGCACCAATTAATTCAGACAGTTCTTTGGTGATATAAGTTTCCATCTGGAAATTTTTGACCCAGGGCTGCTCGGTGGCATCAAGGTAAAAGCCTGCACCTTTGCCGAAATCATAGGCTTCATCATCAGGCACATGATCGCCGCGAGGGCTGGTGTCCGGACACACGATGATAAGCCCTAGTTCCGCCGCTGTACGCTGAAAACCAGCTTTTACCGTAGCATTGTCTTCCGTGCAGGTTAGGCCCGACAGGTACCAAACCACTGGGCAGTCAGCTTTTTGCGCTTGCGGCGGTAAATAAACCGAAAACCGCATGTCACATGCCAGCGCCGTACTTGCATGTTTGTAATATCTTTGCTCACCGCCAAAGCAACGCGCTTGGTTAAGCAGTTCCAGCTTCATCAAAACTCCACCACGCTGCGGATACTTTCGCCGGAATGCATCAGATCAAAGGCTTTATTAATGTCGTCCAGCGGCATTTTGTGAGTGATTAGATCATCGATGTTGATCTTGCCGTCCATGTACCAATCAACAATTTTGGGAACGTCTGTACGACCGCGCGCCCCGCCGAATGCTGAGCCGCGCCAAACGCGGCCTGTAACCAGTTGGAAGGGCCGCGTTGAAATTTCCTGACCGGCACCCGCGACGCCGATGATGATGCTTTCGCCCCAGCCTTTGTGGCAACACTCAAGCGCTTGCTGCATAGTATTAACATTACCGATGCATTCGAACGAATAATCTGCGCCGCCACCCGTGAGGTCCATGATGGCTTCCATCACGTCGCATTCCTTTGGGTTAACGAAGTCGGTCATGCCAAACTGGCGGCCCATCGTTTCGCGTGCGTTGTTAATATCTACGCCGATAATTTTATTGGCGCCCACCATGCGGGCACCCTGGATAACATTGAGGCCGATACCGCCGAGGCCGAAAACTACAACGTTAGAGCCGGGCTCAACTTTGGCATCAAACGCCACCGCACCAACACCTGTGGTGACGCCGCAGCCGATGTAACAAATTTTGTCAAACGGCGCGTCCTCACGCACTTTTGCCAGCGCAATTTCCGGCAATACGGTGTGATTAGAGAAGGTCGAGCAACCCATATAATGCAAGATCGGCGTGCCATCGATGCTGAATCGGCTTGTGCCGTCCGGCATAAGGCCTTGGCCCTGCGTTTCCCGGATTGACTGGCACAGGTTTGTTTTTGGATGCAGGCAATAATCACACTCGCGGCATTCCGGCGTATACAGCGGGATAACATGATCGCCGGGCTTCAGGCTGGCAACGCCCGCACCGACCTCCATAACCACACCGGCACCCTCATGCCCCAGAATTGCCGGGAAGGCCCCTTCCGGGTCATCGCCGGACAGGGTAAAGGCATCTGTGTGGCAAACGCCTGTCGCTTTGATTTCCACCAAGACCTCACCAGCCCGCGGGCCTTCAAGGTCAACAGTTTCAACGGTAAGCGGTTCACCCGCCTTATATGCAACAGCTGCACGTGTTTTCATGGTAAATTTCCCTATCTCACTATGTCGCTCATTTGGAGCGCCCGCCAAAATTGAGGGTCCACTCTTTCTTAAATCATAAAAATCTATATAAAAAAATATATAACGAAACCCACCGCACAGTAACGCAAGCCTTAGTCCACCACCGAAGGAATAATTGGTATCAATTTAATTCTCTCCATTGCTATTGCGCTAACGCTCATTACGTCGGTTTTTATTGTTATTCGTTACAGGAACTTGCGCCTGACTGGCAACGACCCTCTTCCTCTTTTAGCATTTATGGCAATACTCTTCACGTCGGGCTTGGACGTTGGTTTGATCATGTTTCCGTTAACGGAATTTCCGGTTTATGAAACGGAAACAGTGTACCAATTCACCAATGCGCTTGCCGTAGAATTCGGGTTTTGGGGTTTCCTCGTTTGGAGCTTTTACTTCCTGACAACCTTCTATTTCTGCATCATTGAGCCAAAGCTGAAGCTTTTCAAAATCAGCTGGGTCAAATACACCAATAATACGGTTATAATTGCCACATGCGCTTTTACAGGCTTCCTTTTCCTGAGCTATTTACCAGACTATATACTCGGGATAACCGACACGTACCGTTATGGTTTGGTTGCCATTGTCGTGCTGTTTGCCGTCCTGTCCAGCACAGATATTCGCTATGTTAAATGGCTTGGTTTAGGCTCTTCTGGTTTGTTTCTTGCGCTTATTGGGCTGCTATTTGCCTATAGCAATATGGGGCTCAGCGGGCTTGCAAACAGCGTCGCCAACATTGGCGGTTACTTTACCAACATTGATAAATTTACCAGCCCAATGTCTGATTATCACGCCTTCTATCTGTTCTGGTGGTTCTCCTGGAGCATTATGATCGGGCAGTTTGTTGCCCGGTTTGTCGGCGGCCTGAAAACCTGGCAGCTGCTAATTTCTCTGCTGATTATCCCGTCCATTCCTATCGCGCTGTGGTTTTCAGTTCTTTTCCATTACCACAGTGAGGCCATACAACTTGTTGGCTTACTGCGGGTTTGCATGGTCGTTGTCGGCATCATTTTTGTAATAAATTCGCTGGATTCGCTCACCCGATTATACGCTGAAAATCTAAATCTAACAGTATCGCGCCTAGGCAAGACCACTTATGTCGCAGCGCATTGGTGCCTGTTGTTTGGCCTTATCCTATTGTATCAATTCACCCCGTTAAAAATCGAATGGATCGGCCTGATTGTCATTGGTCTGTATGCTTGCCTTTATACGTTGACGTTCAGACGCCGCGCTACGCTAAACGAGGCCCTAAACAACGAGTTGGCTAAACAATGAGTAAAAATTTTGATTATATTATTGTTGGCGCGGGTTCCGCGGGTTGCGTGCTCGCTAACCGGTTAACCGCATGCGGCAAGCACTCCGTTTTACTGCTGGAAGCAGGCGGAAGCGACAAAAACATACTCATCCAAATGCCCACCGCGCTTTCATATCCAATGGCGTCAAAAAAATATAATTGGGGTTACAGCTCAGAGGCTGAACCCGGTGTGGACAATAGGGAAATAACCTGCCCCCGCGGCAAAGGGCTCGGCGGCACCTCCTCAATCAACGGTATGGTCTATGTTAGAGGGCATGCCTGCGACTTTGATGAGTGGGAGGAAAACGGCGCCGCTGGTTGGAGCTACGGGGACTGCCTGCCCTACTTCAAACGTGCAGAGACATGGCAAGGCGGCGAAGACACATACCGAGGTGGCGGCGGCCCCCTGGGGGTTTCAGGCGGCAATAATATGCGCGGCAACCCCTTATACAAGGCCTTTATCGATGCGGGTGTGGATGCAGGCTATCCACACACAGAAGATTACAACGGCTATTGCCAAGAAGGCTTCGGCCCCATGCATATGACAGTGCGCGGCGGTGTGCGCTGTTCTACTTCGCGCGCCTACCTGCGCCCGGCAATGAAGCGGCAAAATCTGACCGTATTGACCGGCGTGCTTGTAGACAAAGTTCTTTTTGACGGCAAGAAAGCAACAGGTGTCGCCGTTAGCATTAAAGGCAAAGCGAAGGCGTTTTATTCAACTAAAGAAACCATCCTCTCGGCGGGTTCAATAGCGTCACCGATGATACTTCAACGATCTGGCGTAGGTGCCCCTTCAGACCTTGAAGCAGCAGGAATTGAGACACACCACCAGCTGGACGGGGTGGGTGCCAACCTGCAAGACCACCTGGAGGTTTATTTCCAATTTCACTGCAAGCAACCGGTTAGCCTGAACAATAAACTGGGTTTATTCAGCAAACTGATCATTGGTATACGCTGGCTTCTGTTTAAAACAGGCCTCGGCGCGACCAATCATTTCGAATCGTGCGCTTTTATCCGGTCGAAACCGGGGCGAAAATCGCCCGATATCCAATATCATTTCCTGCCCGCGGCCATGCGTTATGACGGCACACCCTCGATCAAGGGACATGGTTTTCAGGTTCATGTCGGCCCCAATAAACCGAAAAGCCGAGGCAAAGTTACAATCACTTCAGCCAACCCTCATGCGCAGCCAAGTGTTCTTTTTAACTACTTGCAACACGCAGAGGATATCGCCGCTTGGCGGCGCTGTATTCGGTTAACCCGCGAGATAATTGGACAACCTGCTATGGACGCATACAGGGGCGCCGAAATCCAGCCCGGAACCGATATCACGTCAGACGCGCAGATCGATCAATGGGTGCGCACAAATGTTGAAAGCGCTTACCACCCTTGCGGCACATGCCGGATGGGTCAGCCAGACGACGCCGGCGCCGTTGTCGACCCGGCATGCCGGGTCATCGGGCTTCAAGGGCTGCGCGTTGTTGATGCCTCAATCTTTCCAACTGTGCCAAACGGTAACATCAACGCGCCGACAATTATGGCTGCAGAAAAGGTGGCTGATGTCATTTTAGGAAAGCTTAAGTTAGACAAAATTGATGCGCCTGTGTGGATTTCCAAGCACTGGGAAAGCAACCAACGTGAAAGCGCCCCCAAACGAATTTTGGGCAAATAAGCAAATTATCGAAGCCGTTAAAACAATGCGCTTGCCATGCTTCAAAGGGCGGTGTGGCGCACAGGCTATAAAAATGGCGGAAAGGATGGGAATCTAACGCATGCAAAATTTATCTATATATTTTAAAGTCTTAGCAGGCATAAAATTTCACATTCTGTAACATTTTGTGTAACACTTAGTTTGATCGGTCAGTGCAACATGTTGCACTGACGTCGTCCCTCTATATCTCCAGGCTTGTTACATCTCAATATTTTAAGTCTCTCGTTTCTCTCTGCAATACTGGTCAAAATGACCAGCTAACGGAGGCGCGCACCGAATTGTCAGTGAAATCAACCACGGCGAGGTTCGAATTGGATATAACATGCCTATATTCCAGGTTTGCCGTTAGGACCTCCAGAAAAGGGATTTCCAGCAGGGCTCTAAAGGTATGCCGTTTGTCAAACCGGGCAGCGCCGATCACAGGATCGACGCCAGAATAGTCACGTTGTCGGTATCGGTATCGAAGCCGAAATATTGAAACCGGATTGGCAGTAATTTTGACGGGTAGCTTCAAACCGGCATCAAACGTATGGCCCCAATATGTGAGGCTATCAATATTTGCGTTTTGGCGACTCACTTTATACCCGGCCGTAATATTTTTATCTTTGCCAAGCAGGAAATAAAGCTTGGTATCCAGACTGTGCCGGTCGGCATTTCGGTCAGACCGCCCCAGATCATCAAAAGATTGTGTCCGGTATTCATAACCCGCCGTTAAATACGTATTTTTGGCAGCCAACAAACCAATGTCCGCGCCCAGGGTGTGTACATCCAGAAAATTTAGACCATCTAACCGTATGTAATCGTATCGGTAATCGGCGCCCAAGTTTACTTTGCCAACTTTGGTTTTGGCCCGAGCCGAGAAGCCGTGAATTTGCAAATCAAAGGTTTTTAAATCCTGATGTAGGCTTTGAAAAAAACTGTATCGTGCGGTTAGACCGCTATCATCCTTGTCAAAAACGTCAACCGCTATGGCCCCACTAAGTCGAAATAGACTGTCGCCCTGGCTTGACGTGCTGTCGATAGAATCGATGGTGATGTTGTCGTCATATTCAACGCCAAATTCTACTTCCAAATGCAGCGGGCTGTCCTCAGATAATGCGGCAGTACTGGGCGCGAGGGCCAAGGCCGCCGCCGCGCCCATTCTTAGTAAATCAAATTGCTGATATTTCATGATATCCGAATTCCTCGTGTCAAAACCTAGAGCGTTCTAGTCTGAAGACCTGTTAATCAATCCAAAACCATATGTAGTATCAAAACCAGGCGCGCCCAAATCCTTAACTTGTTGCTTGAGCCGCGCATAAGCATCCTGAAGGCTGCTGCCTTCGGTGCGCGCGGCCTCTCTTGCCAGCAATGCGGTCACAAACGGTGCGGCTATAGATGTGCCCGTTGCGTGCGCGTATCCTCCCTTCCAGCTTGCCACCAGAACATTCACCCCCGGGGCCGAGAGGTCAACGTGCTTGCCTCTGTTGGCGCGGATAAAGACGTGGTTTTGCTGATCTACGGCGGTAACAGCGATGACAGGATCTATCGCTGCTGGATACAGGGGTTTTGAGTTGGGCCCCGCATTACCGACTGCCGCAACAATAACGGCTCCTATTTGAATGGCTTAGCGGATGGCAAGTTCTAGCAGCTCATTCGGCGGCCCGCTTAAGCTCATGTTAATGACGGAAACTTGTTCACGAACAAGCCAATCGAGAGCGCGCACCAAACTTTCTGCCGTTGCAACCCTGTCGCCCTTTGGCGTGTTGAAAAAAACACTCGCTGCGTACAAATGGGCATTTGGGTTTAATCCTGTATATACGGTATCCTGATTACCAACCAAAATACTGGCGACATTTGTACCATGTTCAAGCGGTCGGTCTGCTTGAAATGATACAAAGTCGCTGATTTCAATTACACTGTTTTCAAACACAGGGTGAGAAGTTTCAATACCGGTATCAATGAGGCCAAGTTTGATGTTGGGAAGCGCTTGATGCGCAAAACCCATAAGGACTGAAAGACTGGATGGCGCGCGGGCGTCCATTATTGGAACAGGATCGTTGATACCCTCGGTTTCATATACATGATTGCGGTCAACGCGGCCTATATCCAGCGACGCGGAAATTTGAGCAATACCCGCATCTACAGTTTGAGTGTCACCAACATTGGCGCGAACAAGAACCAGGCCCAATCCTTCAAGATACTCAACTTCGGATTTTGCGAACCGGTCAAGATTGAGTTTTTCAATGTTCTCCTCGTCGGTCAGAATGATCAATTCATCCGCAACATAGGCATCACCTATGTCGTCGAAGGCCTCAAAATATTCTCGCTCTGCTGCTATTGTTTCGGCTCGTTGCCGGGATTGGGATTTGATCCGACGATCACTACCCGTAGTGGGCCTGTTTGTTTTAGCGCCTGCTGTAACTCCATTACTTTGGGGTTTCGTTCGATCTGCCGGTGGTTGGCGCAGGTTTGGGCGCGCGCTTGGCAATCGGGCAGGTATACCTGATCTCTGGCGAGCTGCATCTTCAAGCTCTCGGTTTCTTTCTTTCAATCGTTCGGCTACTGCGTTTGAGCGCTCTTCGTTCTTTTCAGTGGCTTCTCGGCTTTGTCTTTCTGCGTTTGTTTCTGTTTCGCGGACGGCATTTTCAATTTGCTCCAGGCGGTTTTCCAAGCCGTCAACTTCTTCCTCCGCCTGCTCTTCGGCTTCTTCTTCAGCCTGTTCCTCGGCCTCTTCTTCAGCCTGCTCCTCGGCCTCTTCCTCCGCCTGCTCTTCGGCTTCTTCTTCAGCCTGTTCCTCGGCCTCTTCTTCAGCCTGCTCC
>JAJFIU010000071.1 GCA_021774695.1 Alphaproteobacteria bacterium
CCGCCGGATTTGATGGCGCCCGCTGCGCGGTCACCAATTTTCAGGAAACTCATCAAGCCAGACGATTGTCCGCCGCCAGACAATGATTCGCCGCCACCGCGCACGTTGGAGAAGTTTGTCCCGGTACCCGAACCATATTTAAACAAGCGAGCTTCACGGGTCCAAAGGTCCATGATTCCGCCTTCGTTTACCAGGTCGTCAGAAACGGATTGAATGAAACAGGCGTGGGGTTGCGGGTGTTCGTAGCTGCTTTTGGAACGGGTTAGTTTGCCAGTTTGAAAGTCTACATAATGGTGGCCCTGTGCCGGGCCATCAATTCCGTAGGCCCAGTGCAGGCCGGTGTTGAACCACTGCGGACTGTTGGGCGCCGCCATTTGCGAAGCTAGCATGAAACGCATTTCGTCAAAGAATGTGCGGGCATCTTCTTCGCCGTCAAAATAGCCGCCTTTCCAGCCCCAATAGGTCCATGTTCCGGCCAAGCGGTCAAAAACCTGTTTGCTGCTTTTCTCAGGTCCAAACTGCTGGTCTTTCGGCACATCAGCCAATGCTTTTTTGTCGATTTCCTTGCGCCAAAGCCAGCTGGGTACGTCTTTTTCTTTCACAGGTTTAAGCGCCTGCGGCACGCCGGCTTTGCGGAAATATTTTTGCGCAATAATGTCGGTGGCTACCTGGCTCCAACTTGTTGGAACCTCAACAGCATCCATATGAAACACAATAGACCCATTCGGATTGCGAATTTCGCTAACCGCGGTGTGCCACTCAATAGCGGCATACGGGCACGGATGTTCTTTGGTAAACCGACGATCTAAACGCATTCTTTCCCCCTTGAAAGACACAAAACTCACTTCGGGCAGTGTGCGTTTCAGCACTTCCCACCTTCCGTATATTAAACAGATATGCCCTTATATCTGTTTTGGACTTGACCCATCTTGACCTAGGTCACCCACTATATGTTGGGGTAACCCACCCTAGAACGCACAAGTCTAGGGGTTATAATCTGGGCGGCACAAGGGATTTTTTCAATATGTTGTGGTTGACAGTATGATTGGCACAAGAGGGTGAAGGTCGAATCGTTGACAAGCAATGAGTCGCCTAAATTTGCCTTATTGTCCTCATAATGTCTGGTTAGCTAATGGTGAAACAAGTAATAGGTAGCCCCGTTGTGGAAAATCGATTTCAGCAGTTGGTGGGGAGATTCGCAGCCCTTTAGTAATAATAAAGATTTGAGCAGTTACTTTCCCTTGGTAAACAAACATGATAAACGGCGTCGGATAGGGTTTAGTTGTTGATTCAAGCGAACTGAAACCTTCAAGGTACCAACTGTAAAAATACAAGTGCGGATATATGATATGGCCGGTTTAGTTTCTAAAGTATTTTCTTCCCCTTTGTTCACCTGGTGGAACAGCGCCTCCTTTGGCACGCTGCTGTTCACCAGTCGAAAAGGTAAAAAAGTAGGCGAAGATGATCAGGGTAATATTTATTACCAACAGAAAGACGGCCACCGTCGCTGGGTGATATATAAAAATGGACCGGTGGAAGCATCACGGGTGCCGGCGGAGTGGCACGGCTGGCTACATTACACTAGCGATGATTTGCCGTCTGAAAAGCCGCTTAAAACCAAAGACTGGGAAAAAGACCATCTACCTAACCTTACAGGTTCAGGTGCGGAGTATCTTCCCAGCGGCAGTGCAAAAGCGGGCGGCGAGCGAGCATCTACTGCATCAGATTATGAAGCGTGGCGCCCTTAACTCGATTTGGTGAGCAGCCTGAATTTGACTGGAAACGGAACCCTCTATGTCTAGTAATCTTGTAGAATCGTTGATTGGTGCCCTTGTGCTGCTGGTGGCAGGCTGGTTCCTGGTGTTTGCTTATGAGCGCACTGACGCAGGAGCAGGCAACGGCTATGAGCTGACCGCTCGTTTCGACCGGATTGATGGCATCGGCGTGGGCAGTGATGTCCGCATGGCTGGTATCAAAGTTGGTACAGTTGTCGATACCAGAATTGACTTTATTTCGTTTCAGGCGATTGTAACCTTGTCGTTAGATAAAGAACTTCAACTACCCACTGACACCGCTGTTGCGATTACAGCTGAGGGGCTGCTTGGCGGTACCTATATGAACCTGTTACCTGGTGGTATGGACGAAACATTGGTTGACGGCGATGAATTCAGCGAAACTCAGGATGCAGTGGACCTGTTGGGTTTGATCGGTAAATTCATCTATGGCGGCGACGATAATGATGACCAGAAAAACTAATATCGCTTCAGTTTGCCTGGCGGTTTGTGTTGGATTTTCTGCGCTGTTACCAGTGTTTTCGACCTTTGCTGTAAACGCCCAAGAAATAACCCCAAGCGAATTGGAAAGCGAAGCACGCGATATTGTTGTGCTTAGAGCGCTGGATAAAATCACAGCACGTATCACCGAAATTGAGCTGAAACTTGGAGAGGAAGTGCGGTTTGGTACCCTGGCCATCAGCGCCAAATATTGCCGCACCCGCCCGCCGATTGAACCGCCGGAAACCTTTGCTTATTTGGAAATTGATGACCTGAAACGATCGGGCGATGTTGAGCGTGTTTTCGAAGGTTGGATGGTTGCATCAAGCCCAGCGCTGAATGCGCTTGAACATGCGGTCTACGATGTCTGGGTGATCAACTGCAAGATGGTTGAACCGGAAAGTCCCTGACGCAATTCATTGAAATCGGCGTCAGCCTGATCCAGCGCTTGATCGAGCAGTGTGTGATAGGCCTTTCGTGCAATTTCAATCACACCAAACTGGGCCAGATGGTCAGTTCCGAACTGAGTGTCCAACAATGTGAAGCCGCCCGCCTTTAGCCGGGCCACTAAATGCACAAGCGCAACTTTGCTTGCGCCAGTTTCAATATGGAACATGCTTTCACCGAAAAAACCGCCAGCCAGCGAAACGCCGTAAAGACCACCGACCAATTTATCACCGCTCCAACATTCGATTGAATGAGTAAAACCGCGGGTGTGAAGCTCGCAGTAAAGGTCTTCAATATGCTGGCTAATCCAGGTGCCTTCGCGCCCGTCGGAGGATGCGGCACAGGCTTGCATGACACTGCGGAAGGCAGTGTTAATTCTGACATCAAACTTTTCTTGTTTAACCAGTTTTCTGAGCGAGCGGGATATGTGAAATCCGTCTAGCGGCAGGATACCGCGTTGGACCGGATCAACCCAGAAAATTTCGGAGTCGTCCCGGCTGTCCGCCATGGGAAAAACCCCGCTAGCATAAGCATTTAGCACCAGTTCAGAGGTGACTTGATTGTCGGTCATTCCCCAAACTCTTTTCTGCCGTTAACCAGGTTAATCAGACCGTTCTTCAAGGAATTTTTCAAGCCAATGAATGTCATAGTCGCCCGCCTGAAAATCTTCATTTTCCATCAGTGCTTGATGAAGTGGAATTGTGGTGATCACGCCGTCAATCACATATTCATCCAGCGACCGTTTCAGTCGCAGCAGGCAGCCTTCGCGCGAGTAGCCTGATACGATCAATTTAGCGATCATGCTGTCATAATAAGGCGGTATACGGTAGCCCGCATATACCGCGCTGTCGCAGCGAACATTAAGCCCGCCCGGCACGTGATACTGGGTAACCAGGCCCGGATTAGGCACAAATGTGAACGGATGCTCGGCGTTGATCCGGCATTCAATCGCGTGGCCAAAGAAACGCACCATATCCTGCGTGTAGCTAAGCTTTTCGCCAGACGCAACGCGGATTTGCTCGCGCACAATATCAATGCCGGTAATCATTTCGGTTACCGGGTGTTCAACTTGAACCCGCGTGTTCATTTCAATGAAATAAAACTCGCCGTCTTCATATAAAAACTCGATGGTGCCTGCGCCGCAGTACCCTATGTTGGCCATGGCTTTGGAAATAATCCCACCCATTCGTTCGCGGGTTTCACTGTCAATAACAGGCGAGGGTGCTTCCTCCAGAACTTTCTGGTGACGCCGTTGCAGTGAACAATCGCGTTCGCCCAGGTGGATACAATTGCCGTGCTTGTCACCGATTAGCTGGAATTCAATATGGCGCGGCTTGGTCAGGAATTTTTCAATATAAACAGCATCATCGCCGAAGGCTGCTTTTGCTTCCGTGCGGCAAGTACTGAGTTGGCCGCTTAGGTCTTCGGCCTTGCGTACAATCTGCATGCCGCGGCCACCGCCGCCAGCGGATGCTTTTATGATTATCGGATAGCCAATTTCTTCGCATACTTCGCGCGCGGTTTCATCGTCAGTAATGCCGCCAGCAGACCCAGGTACAACCGGGATACCCAGTTTTTTCACCGTTTCTTTGGCGGTGATCTTGTCACCCATCGTGCGAATATGGTCGCCGGTCGGCCCGATAAAAACAATGCCGTGTTCTTCAACAATGTCGGCGAATTTAGCATTTTCCGACAGAAAGCCATAGCCGGGATGGATCGCGTCAGCTCCGGTAATTTCCGCTGCAGTCAAGATCGCTGGAATATTTAGGTAACTATCAACAGACGCCGGCGGTCCAATGCAGACACTTTCGTCGGCGAGCCGCACATGCATGGCGTCTTCATCAGCAGTGGAATGTACAGCAACCGTTTTGATGCCCATTTCATGGCACGCACGGTGGATGCGCAGGGCAATCTCGCCTCGGTTAGCGATCAGAACCTTTTTAATCATCGGCAGTGGTCCTACTCAATGATGCAGAGGGGTTCGCCGAATTCCACAGGCTGGGAATCGGTAAATAAAATTTCTTTCACGGTGCCAGATTTTGGAGAAGCAATCTGGTTCATGACTTTCATTGCCTCGATTATCAGCAATGTGTCGCCTTGCTTGACTGTGTCGCCAACCTTCATAAAGACTTCAGCTTCAGGGCCGGAGGCAGCATAGGCTGTTCCTACCATTGGTGAGGGCACCATGCCCGGATGGTCAGCAGCGCTCGCTGGGGCAACGGCAGCAGGAGCCGCCGCCGCGGCAGGAGCAGCGGCCGGTGCAGCAGGTGCGGCAGCGGGCACCGCGTAGTTCACGGCATTTGGCACTTGGCGCGCAACCCGGATACTGAAATCATCTTCAGCGACTTCGATTTCTGATAATGTGGATTTATCCAGCAGTTCCGCCAATTCGCGGATCAATTCTTTATATTCTTTTATTTTGGACATTCAGTCTTCCCCTTCGTCTGTCGATGTCTTTAGTCGCGCTATCAATTATTAGACCGGTCAGTTGCTGCGCAGCATAGCTGCTAACGCGTCAACCGCAAGAACATATCCGGTTGCGCCGAAACCACAAATAACCCCAACGGCAACGTCAGAAATATAGCTGTGATGCCTGTATTCCTCGCGCGCAAACACATTGGATAGATGTACTTCAATAACCGGCGTGCCGATCGCGCTAACGGCGTCGTGCAGGGCGATCGAGGTGTGTGTATAGGCTGCGGCGTTCAAGATGATACCGTCGGCTGATTTTCCCGCTTCCTGAACCCAGTCAACCAGTGTGCCTTCGATGTTGGTTTGACGGAATTCTGCTTCAAGCCCGTGACCGGCGGCGTGCTTGGAAACCAAAGCACTGATTTCATCGAGCGTGGTGGTTCCGTAGGTCTCGGGTTCGCGGGCGCCTAGCAAATTCAGGTTAGGACCGTTAAGCACAATAATTTTTTTCTGCATCAGCGGGTCACTCTCTCCACAGATCGCTTGAAGCCACCTGTATAATGCCATAATGATGGCGTGCAAAGCAGGAACAGCAATTTAGTTGCTGCTGCCTAAAGGCTATTGAACCAAATTGCAACATACAAGAACGGCGTGAAAAAGAGATATGAGCCTGAGCATCACAGTCAACGGCGACCCAAGGCCAATCGAGCCCGGTCAATCGGTGTGGACCTTCCTTGAGGGGCTTGAACTGGACCCAAAAAAGGTTGCGGTTGAGCGGAACCTTGAGATTGTGTCGAAGTCGTTATTTAAGGATGTGATACTTGCGGACGGCGACCAGTTGGAAATTGTACATTTCATCGGCGGAGGATGACCCCTGTGGCACCATCAGATACTCATAACGATACAACAAAAGATACATGGCAACTAGCAGGCGAAAGCTATAGCTCACGTCTCATTGTTGGTACCGGTAAATATAAAGACTTCGGCGAAACCGCGGCGGCGGTTGCCGCATCGGGTGCGGAGATCGTCACCGTGGCAGTGCGCAGGGTTAATGTGTCAGACCCCAACCAGCCGATGCTGGTTGATTATCTGGACCCGAAAAAAATCACCTATCTGCCCAACACAGCCGGTTGTTTTGATGCCGCTTCGGCGGTGCGTACGCTGCGGCTTGCGCGCGAAGCCGGTGGTTGGGACCTGGTTAAGCTTGAAGTGCTCGGGGACCAAAAAACACTATACCCCAATATGTTAGAGACCTTCGAGGCAGCTGAAGTGCTGATCAAAGAGGGTTTTAAAGTGATGGTGTATTGCAGTGACGACCCCATCGCTGCCGCCAAGCTCGAGGACATGGGCTGTGTAGCGATCATGCCGCTGGGTGCGCCTATTGGTTCGGGTCTTGGCATTCAAAACCCTGTACAAATTCGGTTGATGATAGAGCAGGCGAAGGTGCCTGTGCTGGTGGATGCAGGTGTAGGGACAGCATCGGACGCGTCTGTTGCCATGGAGCTGGGCTGTGACGGTGTGTTGATGAACACGGCGATAGCGGAAGCGAAAGACCCGGTTAAAATGGCGCTAGCGATGAAGTTGGGTGTAGAGAGCGGACGGTTAGCTTATCTGGCAGGGCGTATGCCCAAGAAAAAATATGCCGATCCCAGTTCGCCGCTTGCAGGACTGATTTAATCTACTTTAACGCGGCTGCTTCTGCATATGCGTATACAACGGTTTTGTTGCCGACCTTTGTTGTGCCAGTGTTGATATGGACTAGAGCTATTCAGCGCTGGCGAGACTGGCGGCACGGCGGGCGCGGGTAACGGCCTGTAACATTCGGCCGTAACCTTCTGCTCCGGTAATAACGTCTTCACCGATGATATAGCCGGGCGTACCCTCAAAGCCGATGTCCTTGCCGATCGCCAGCGTGTTTTGAACCGACTTGATCACAAGCCGGTCATTCATGTCGGCTTTCAGCCGCTCGACATTAAGGCCCAAACTAGCCGCAATCTGGTAGAGTTGAGCTTCGGTTAGCGACCCTTTTGAGGTCATTGTGGCGATATGAAATTCTTCAAACTTGCCCTGTTTGTGGGCGGCTAGTGCCGCGCGGGAGGCCAGATAGGATACCGGGGTTTCACCCTGCCGGTCCAATATGGGGAACTGGCGCGGGATATAGCGGATATTACCGTCTTCACGGACCAATTTCATCACTTCCGGGAAATGGCGGCGACAGAAGCCGCACCGATAGTCGAAAAACTCAACCATGGTCACGTCACCGTTAGGGTTGCCGATCACAGGTGTAGCTGGGTCTTTTTCCAGATAGTCCCGGTACATTTCGATAGCCGGGCCCATACGTGCCATGGTCTGGCGGCGTTGAAGCTCGCGGAAGGCGAGGGCGATTATCTCTGGATTTTCAAGAAGATATTCCTGTACGACCTGCTCGATTTTTTCGCGTTCTTCCGGGTTTACTTTGCTGTCCTTGGGGCTGTCTTTTGGGCCATCTTGCGCGCTAACTTGCGCAGCAAATGACACTGCGATAACAACCGCTGCTCCGATAATCCGTGTGAAGTTTGTCCCAAACATCGCCATAACTTTATACTCTTTACTCGTTAATTGCCGGCTTTTGGCCGAAACTGGTTGTTATTCTACGCCGACGTCCGCGGCGTTGTTGTCGGCTTGCTGCTTCCTCAGCAGCGATTAATATATCTTGCGCCCGGATCCATTCTGGCGTGCCGGTATCAAATCCGTCCAATGCCCTGCGTGCGTGTGTTAGCGCTTGTGCCGCCGCGCCGCCAGAATAAAATCGTTCGGCCGTTGCCAGGTTCGCTTCCGGCTGTCGGTCAAGCCAACTGTATGCTTTGGCCAAATTAAACCAGGCGAATGTGTTGGTGCTGTCCTGGCGCGTTGCGGCTTTTAGAATTGGTAAAGCCTGCTCCATGCGACCAGAATCTTCAAATGAAACCAGCGCCTGACCAAGTGCGGTGGCAATGAGCGGTTCCCGTGGGGCGAGGCGAACCGCTTCTTCAAATACCGGGATCGATTCGTTTACCCTGCCATTTTCAAACAGTATTTGGCCCTTAATCTCATGGAAATAGGGATTGTTGGGTTCGGCTTTGATCAGCGCATCAGCTTCGTCGAGCGCCAAATCCCATTCAAGTGCCTTGTTGTAGGCGTATACCCGCGCATAGCGCGCGGCAATACTGGTGTCCGAAACAGGATATTTTCGCAGCGTTTGCCGCGGTGTGTCCAGATAGCCACCAAGTTTGGCTTGGAGGCGCTTGAAGCGTTCATTTAAAAATGTGTTAGGCGGTGTATTAAAATAGCGACTGTTCGACGCGGTCTGTTGAAGCTGCTGGATACGGGTGCGATTGAGCGGGTGACTGCGCACGTAAGGGTCCTGGCGAATTTGTGCCAGAATTTCCTGATCGCGTAGCTTATCAAAAAATCGGATCATGCCACTGGGGGATATGCCCACAGCTTCCAGGTAACGAGCGCCAGCTAGGTCAGCTTCGCTTTCCTGACCGCGGGTGTAGGCCAGAAATTGTCCCTGCGCCACACTTTGACCAGCTGTGAGGATGCCAATTCCCGCTTCGCCGCCGCCCATAGCGATAGCGGCTGCTCCCAGTACAAGGGATAAAATACTGAAAGCGCCTGCTGTTGAAGCGGCTTCGCCGCGGCTGATACGGTGCCCGCAAGCAATATGGCAGGTTTCGTGGGCCAGAACGCCCATAAATTCGTCAACATCGTCAGCGGCAAGGATAAGACCAGAGTGGAAAAAGATATTCTGACCGCCGGTGACAAACGCATTTATCGATTTGTCCCCAAGCAAATACATATGTACAGACTGGGGCGTGAGGCCAGCTGCTTTATAAATCGGAGTAGAAACCTGACGGAAAAAAGCTTCGGTTTCCGCGTCCCTGAGGATTGACTGCGCGGCAACATGTGCGCTCGCACTCAGCGTCACAACAAGGGCGGTCAATATCTGGCGAAGAGGTTTGATCAAAAATCTGCTCCAAAGTTGCGGGAAAGCTAGGCTGTGCTGGCTTAACCGTCAATGAATATCGTTTAACAAGCCTGTGATTAAAATGCGGTGTTTCTATGATTTAGCCTCCAGAAAATTGCGTTGCCGGGCCGGTGACCGCATAAAAAAAGCGGCGATACTATATCGCCGCTTTTTTGTGTTTTAACAGACTAGCCGAACTAGCCGAAGTTTCGTTGCCACCAACCTTTTCGTTTTGGTTGGTCATCGCCGCCGCCGGAATTTTCCTTAGCTGCTACGGGTGCAGGCTCCGGAGCAGAAACGGCGGCTTTAGCCGCAGGTTTTTTCTTTGCCGGTTTATCAGCCGCTGGTTTTTCCGCCGCTGATTTTTCCATCATTGGCTTTTCCGTCATTGGCTTTTCTGTTGCCGCTGTTTCAGATGCGGCTTTACGGGAGCGACTGCGGGCCGGTTTTTTGGCCGGCTTTTCTTCAGTTTCCTTTGCAGGGTCAATCGGTTTGGAAGTCGCTTCAATTGGCGGCGTATCATCTGCCTTTTTGCGCCGGGAGCGAGTTTTTTTCACTTCGGTACTTGCGGCGTCAGCAGTATCTGCTTTCGCATCGGCATCGCCCGCAGGCTTGCGACCACGACGACTTGGTTTTTTCTCATCTTCAGGCTTAACGTTTTCTGAAACGTCCGTTGGCAATTCGGTTGTTTCTGGCGATTCAGTTTTTCTCCGGCGCCCACGACGTGGTTTTGCCGCCGCGTCATCTGCCTGTTGGTCTTGAGCAGGTAGATCTGGTGCATCAGCGGTTGGTGCTGCATCGGCTGCAGTACCTGCTGTAGCGTCCTTGTCTGATTTACGAACTCGCCTGCGTCTTGGGCGTGATGGCTCAGCATCGCCTGTATTTTGTGGAGTATCAGGACCTTGCGGTGCATCAGCTTTTGGTTCGGCAGATGTTTCATCGTTGGCCTCGGCGGACGCTCCTGTTTGATCGCTATTGTCCCGGTTGCGATCAGGACGGCGTCTGCCACCGCGGCTGCCGCGACGACGACGAGGTTTACGTTCCTGATCATCACCATCAGCTGCTGCTGCGTCCTTGGCAACAGCGGGCTCACCACTGTCAGATTCAGCCTTTGCGTTTTCACCGTTGTTTGGTGCAGCCGTATCATAGCTATCATCACCGCCGCGCCGCCTGCGTCTGCGTCTGCGGCGCGTGCGCTGTGGCCTCTCATCATCGTCGCCTGCAGGCGACTGTGCATGGCCTTTTTCCGGGCCTTTTTCCGGGCCTTGAGCAGGTGCCGTCACAGCGGGCATATCCGCGGCTTGGGTGTCGGGCTTAACCACCTGATCCACTGTTGTTGGTCGGCCCTCGCCAGCTTCGTATGTAAGTTCGAGGTCTGAAGGACCCATTGACGGTTGAGCCAATACCTCGATTTCGATGCCATACTGGTCTTCATAGCCGGTTAGGATTTTTCGCTTTTTGTTAAGCAGATAAACCGCAACTTCCGGGCAAACCGCAACGCGAATAACAGAACTCCGGTTTCGTATGCCTTCTTCTTCCAATTGACGAAGCGCCATCAGTGCTGCTGATTCAACCGAACGAACAATGCCAGTGCCTGAACATGTTTTGCAGGTTTCCATCGACATTTCTTGTAGATTTGAGCGCAGTCGTTGGCGTGACATTTCCATTAGACCAAAACTGGAAATGCGGCCAACCTGAATGCGAGCACGGTCGGATTTCAGAAAATCTTTCATCCGGCGTTCAACTGACCGGTTATTGGAGCGATCTTCCATATCGATAAAGTCGATAACAACTAAACCTGCCAGATCGCGCAAGCGCAGTTGGCGTGCAACTTCTTCTGCAGCTTCCAGATTGGTCTTAACTGCGGTTTCTTCGATATTATGTTCTTTTGTCGCCCGACCAGAGTTCACATCGATGGAAATCAATGCCTCGGTTGGGTTGATCACGATATAGCCACCCGACCGCAGTTGAACCACCGGCTGGTACATGGCTTCAAGATGGTTTTCTACCTGGTATCGGTGGAACAAGGGGATAGGGTCAGTATAATGCTGCACCTTTTTGGCGTGACTTGGCATCAGCATTTTCATGAACTCTTTGGCTGATTTGTAGCCTTCGTCGCCTTCGACCAGAATTTCATCAATGTCGCGGGTATATAGGTCGCGGATCGTGCGTTTGATCAGGTTGCCTTCTTCGTAAACAAGCGACGGTGCAACTGAGCGCAGCGTCAAATCGCGGATGCCACTCCAAAGACGAACCAAATAGTCAAAATCACGTTTGATTTCAGTTTTGGTGCGTTCCATGCCGGCGGTACGGACAATCAAGCCCATATCATCAGGCACTTCCAGCGCAGATATAATCTTCTTCAGGCTTCTGCGATCAGAAGCGTTGGAGATTTTCCGGCTGATGCCACCAGAATGTGTGCTGTTGGGCATCAAAACGCAGTAACGGCCAGCCAAAGACATGTAAGTAGTTAGAGCCGCGCCTTTGTTGCCGCGCTCTTCTTTTACCACCTGTATCAAAAGTACCTGACGGCGTTTGATAACCTCCTGAATGCTATAGCGGCGCTTTAGTGCGCGCTGGGCATGGCGGCGGGCAGCAGCTTCAGCAATTTCAGCGTCTGTCTCTTCTTCGTCGCTGTCTTTTTCTTCGGTCTCAACTGCGTCAACCTCATCGTCAGCATTAGAAGCATCGGCATCAGTGTTCCCGCCGCCGCTGGCTTCGTCAGCCCCATCGGACGCCTTAACGTCATCAGACAACTCATCTGATTGGTCTTTTGATTGATCCTCAGCAACTTCTTCTGATTTCTTGGACCTGCGGCCGCGACGTGGTTTTTTCGCGTCTGGCTTTTGGGCCTCTTCTTCTTCGGCGTCCTGTTCGATTTTTGCGTCAATTTCCTGGGAACGTTCAAGCGCAGCCTTGGTTTCAGCCTCGATCAGTTCGCGGCGGTCTTCCACAGGAATTTGATAATAATCGGGGTGAATTTCACTGAAGGCCAGGAAACCATGACGATTGCCGCCATATTCTACGAAAGCGGCCTGTAGTGAAGGTTCAACACGGGTTACCCGCGCGAGATAAATATTGCCTTTAAGGGGGCGCTTCGTTGCTGACTCATAGTCAAATTCCTCTACGCGGCTTCCCTTAACAACTGTGACCCGCGTCTCCTCAGGATGACGCGCGTCGATAAGCATTCTAGTCGACATAAAATAGTACTCCAACCGGTTCGCCGCGTTGTCTCACACCCTCGACTGAGGGGGGCGCTGGCGAATACCGGTGATTTAAAAGATTTTTTAGATGTGGAGAAGGCAAGCCCCAAAATGGGGTACAACACATGCAAAATAGTCCGTCCAAACGATTTCAGACGGATAACTAGTGTTATAAAAAATGCGCAAAGCCTGTTGGCCATTGCCTGTTCTTGTCCTTTTTGGGCACCACCGGATAAGCGCGACGTCTTCTAGGGTCGCAGGCTTCTTAATATGGG
>JAJFIU010000072.1 GCA_021774695.1 Alphaproteobacteria bacterium
ACGGCCGCCGCAGTTGGCAGGCCGGTGACCTTCTTTTTCTCCAAATCAGCTATTCGATTTCTGCAAACAGATGGTTGGGTAACTCTAGCTTCTGCTAGTGGCCAGACCGGTCTAGAAATGGATGCCGCGCTTATCGCCAAAGGCGTCGCCGACAGTGGCGTATTGCTGGACGGCCTCGCCGCGCTTGATGCTCGGTTTGTTGCCTGCGAAACGGCACTGCGCGAACATGAGATCGATGTTGCAACATTGGTTAGTCGTCCTGCCGTTGAGGTTTCCGGTCTTGCGGATATTCTTGAAAAAGGCGCGGGCGGCGACTGGCTGACTTTTTAAGCCCCTTTAATCCCCGAATAAATTTATGCCGACCCCTGACAAGTGTTTTATTGCAAGCTGAATGTTACCATGGTACATATATAACATATTATGATTAACCAAGGAGGTCTATATGAAAATAGAACGTATCCAAACCGGGGTTCGTATGGAGAAGCGATTGGTGAAGGTGCTAAAAGGCACGGCGGAATATCTTGATATGTCGCTGGGTGACTTGCTGGAAGGAATTGTATTGCATGCTTTTGAAGGAAAAAGTCCGGTTTTCTCAAAGGAAACACAGGCAAAAATAGCGGCGTTGAAAAAAGTTTACGACCTTGGTCTAGATG
This sequence comes from Alphaproteobacteria bacterium, assembly GCA_021774695.1. Taxonomy (GTDB): domain Bacteria; phylum Pseudomonadota; class Alphaproteobacteria; order Sphingomonadales; family Kordiimonadaceae; genus Kordiimonas. The sequence continues at coordinate 654 of JAJFIU010000072.1, forward strand.
CCTCACATAGCCACAAGCTATCGGAGTAGTTCTGTGAATAATGATGAATTACGCTGCGCGTTCGAGGCCTGCAGCCTTGACCCCAAATTGTTTGATCATCGTAGCCATATGAGGTTGGCGTGGCTGTATCTGCAGGACTTATCGCTCTCGCATGCAATCGAATGTTTCACGACAAACCTGCGCCGCTATACCCGGTACGTTGGGGCCGCAGCGAAATACAACGAAACAATTAGCTGGTTTTACATGTTGGCTATAGCGGAGCGCCAGAAAAAACATCCCTGCACCAACTTCGATGATTTTCTTGCCAGTAATCCTGAATTGACTGCCCCCGGCGCACCGCTGTTGAAGCGGTCCTATCGGCCTGAAACTTTGGCAAGCGAATTGGCGCGAGAGATTTTCCTGTTGCCTGACGCGCATAACGGAACTTGTCCGAAACTTTCCGACTAACTACTGCTGCTGCGCTACTAATGTGGTAGTGACCAACGCACCGTGTCGATAATACCATTGGTTTTCACGGGTTATAGTATTTATCGATTAACTGTTGGCGGTAAGTGGTTCGAACACTTGATGTTTGCTGCCATATTGCCTTTGTAAGCACAGGATTTAGATCAGAAAATTTTCGAGAAAATACGATAAAATAATCTCGTTGCGTAATAGGGATTGGGTCTTTTTTGATATCACTATACTTAGTTATATCTGCGCGAATAAGAGCGTCAGCCGTGGTTCCCGGTACAGCGATTGCGTCAACACGCTTGTGAAGTAGAAGTTTTAAAGTGTCTTCTGGTGAGCTGGTTTCTACAACATTTATTCCCAAATCCCGCAATATTTTGACAACTGAGTACCCAAGCGGAGCGGCGACCATAGTGGTTGTGTCGATAAGCCCTTCGCCGTTCCATACAGGGGATCCAGCAGTGTGATACATATAATAGCCGAGAGTATTAATCCGTTTTTCTATATCGAGGCCATTGCCTGTCACGGGATAAACGGCATATTCGGCTCGATCTTCATTATATGAAGCGATCAGGCTGTCTACCCGGCTCGCCTTTAAAAGAGCCAGACAGCGATTCCAAGAATATCGCACGTACTGAACATTCAGGTTGAGATTCAGGGCTATCTGGTCGACAAGTTCGATATTAATACCGGGTTTGTTAGCAATCTTGGTATTTTGCTCGCCCATATAGTTAGGGAAAAGCTCCTTGTCTTGATAGCAAAACGTCATGGCGGAAGGGCTGTTTGCCAGTGCTGCAGGATTGCCCCAATTGCCGGGTAACACCGTAAACATAGCAATGACTATGCCCAGCGCCCGCAAAATCCGACTATATTTTACAACCCGGTTGCTCATATGCCCGCCATACAGCTTTGCCAACAAGATATGAAGTTCATTCTAATCCCAATTATATTAACACTAAGTTATGCCGCGGTCTCGGGCTAGCGGGTAGGTGCCTAAAAGGCGCACACGCTTGGTGTGAAACCGTAATTCCTCCATGGCACGTGCGACGTTTGCCATGCCTTCATGGCCGACGATATCAGCGTAAAATTCGCTAACTTTAAAGCTGTCCGATTCGTAGTAGCTTTCCAACTTGGTCATATTGACCGAATTGGTGGCAAACCCGCCGAGCGCTTTGTAAAGCGCGGCTGGTATGTTGCGAACCTCGAAGGTGAAACTGGTCATTACCGGACCATCAATTTCACTTTGCTCCAACGGTGAACGCGCCAATATAACAAAGCGCGTTGTATTATTGCCTTCGTCTTGAAGATCTCGTCTGATGACCTTAAGGCCGTAAACTTCGGCAGCCAGTTCGCTGGCGATACCGGCGACGCTGTTGTCGCCTCGCTCCGCGACATATTTTGCCGACCCGGCAGTGTCAGCAAAAGGTTCGCGCGCGAGCCCCATTGCGCGCAAATTTTTGCGGCATTGACCCAACGCTTGCACATGGCTGGTTACCGACTTCAAGCTGGCCTCGTCAGCGTCGGCTGTTGCAAGCAAGCAATGGCGAATCGATTCGAAATGCTCGCCGATGATGAACAATTCGCTGCCGGGCAACAGCGTATGGATATCGGCGACCCTGCCAGCGGTGGAGTTTTCGATCGGAATCATCGCCAACCGCGCCTTGTTGTTTTCAACGGCGGCAAGCGCGTCCTCAAAACTGGGGCAGGGCAACACTGTCATTTCCGGGTAACAGGCTTTGCAAGCCATGTGGGAATAGGCACCAAGCTCGCCCTGAAACGCTATAGTATTTTCTGGCATGGGCTGGTTGAGACCCGAACTTGCTGTGTCTGATGTATCGCTTGGCATAAGAATCACTCAGAAAGAAATCACTGGAGGCAAATGAGGCTGCTATCTTAGGAGGATTATTTGTGCCAATTGCCGGTTGCCAAGTCAACGTGGCACTTGGTTTTTGGGCGCTTTGTTGGCGATTGCGCCCATTTGTCGCGGGGAAAATGCAAATAAAAATGATTAGATGACGAATTCGGTTAAATCTCGACTTGAATTTTCTAGCCATCAACGGGTATGGTCGCGCCGAAAGTGACAGTTGATCATCCCTGAGCCTTACGGCGCGAAATTGATCATATGTTATCGCCGAAACAACCAGTTCTGTCAGGCTTGCTGACCGACTGTAAGGAGAAAATCAGTGGATTCCTTTGAGTGGAACAAAGTAATGGCTGCGGTAATAGCAACCGTATTGTTTATTATGGTGATCGGAATTGTCGCTGAAACGCCCTTTCACCAAGAGCATGTTAAACCAGCGTTTACCATTGAAGTAGCATCGGACGGTGTTGTTGAAGCGGTGGTTGAAGAAGGGCCAAGCTTTGCCGAAATGCTGGCCGGATCCAGTGCCGACCGTGGTGCTCGCCAATGGAACAAATGTAAATCTTGTCACACCATAGATAAGGGCGGCGCCAACCGTACAGGACCAAACCTGTATGGCATCGTTGGCCGAACCATAGCTGCTTTGGATGACTTCCGTTATTCGGGTGCGCTGGAGGCTCTGGGAACCTCGGTCTGGACTTATGAGGCGATTGACGAATGGTTGCAGAACCCTCAAGCGATGGTTAAAGGGTCGAAGATGGTCCTGGCAGTTCGTAAAGCAGATCAGCGGGCCGACTTGCTTGCGTATCTTGCGACTTTCTCTGACCAACCGCTTCCGTTTCCTGCAGTTGAGTCGGCGCAAGAGGCAGCAGAAGGTGCCATTGAAGCTGTTGAACAGGCAGCTGAGGCTACTGGCGGGAACTAAAATTCTTTTCAGAGAGATTTTGAGAACGGGCCTTTTGGCCCGTTTTTTGTGCCTTACAGTCGTTTGAAACCCGAGAAGGGGTGAGTTTCGCCTTGGGCACGAACCCAATCGGTGACTTGGTCAACCGGGTCAATGGTTACCGCCATATGGGTTGCGTTGGCGTGCAGTAGATGTACGCCGTCTATCATCCATCCGGCGTGGCCGGGAAAAAACGCGATGTCGCCGCGCGCAGGTTGTTCCTGCTCCGTTAGGTCTCTACCCAAACTTTTGAACTGGGCGTAGCTGTCCCGGTGGACCCGGTAACCTGCTGCCGACAGCGCGAGCTGTATCAAACCTGAACAATCCATTCCCATGCTGGTTCTGCCACCCCATAGATACGGTGCGCCGAGAAAGCTTTCTGCGACAGTCACTGGATCATCGCTGAAACGTCCGAGGCTTGCG
>JAJFIU010000073.1 GCA_021774695.1 Alphaproteobacteria bacterium
ATGGTGGGCGATGACAGGCTCGAACTGCCGACCCTCTCGGTGTAAACGAGATGCTCTACCAACTGAGCTAATCGCCCGTATCCAACACGGTGAGCGCGCTTTTAGGCAAAATTGAACCGGGTGTCCAGCCCTATTTTTCCAAATCAGTCTAAAACAAAATGAAAAACGGCCGAGAATTTCTTCCCAGCCGTTTTCTATACGAAACAGTGAACAAATTTTAGTTGTTCACTGCATCCTTAAGACCTTTACCAGCCTTGAATTTAGGCTGCTTGGAAGCAGGAATGTCAATTACTTCGCCGGTACGTGGGTTACGGCCTTTAGTAGCCGCACGATTCGCTACTGAAAAAGTACCGAAGCCCACCAAGCGAACATCGCCGCCTGAAGCCAATTCGCCAGAAACGGCATCAAAAACTGCATCTACTGATTTACCAGCATCTGCTTTGGAAAGTCCAGCTGCCTCAGCAACACTTGCGATTAGATCATTTTTATTCAAGGTATCCCCCTCTGAGTTGAAAGAGCTAATTCCGGGATGAATCCCCGAAATGCGTTCGCAGTTTAATCCTGTAGTTTTCCTAATGTCAAAGTAAAAAACCGCAGAAAACTGCGGTTTTTAGCTTTTTTTTACTTGAATTATTTTTAATTCGCGACAAGGCCCCTAATGAGTCGTCATCTCGTCGTCTTTTGAAGGCTTGCCTGACTTCATTTCCTCAAGCGCTTTAGCCTCATCCCACTCCATTGGTTCAAGGGGTTTGACCAAGGCGTGCGAGAGAACTTCGTCGACGCTAGAAACTGCAATAATTTCAAGGCCTTTCTTGACATTATCTGGAATTTCAACGAGGTCTTTTTCGTTTTCTTTCGGGATTAAAACTTTAGTTATACCGCCACGCAGGGCCGCCAAAAGTTTCTCTTTCAGGCCACCGATTGGCAAAACCCGGCCTCGCAATGTAACTTCACCAGTCATGGCAATATCTTTGCTAACAGCGATGCCGGTTAACACAGAAACCATCGATGTGCACATGGCGACTCCGGCTGAAGGGCCGTCTTTAGGTGTAGCACCTTCAGGTACATGGATGTGTAAGTCGCGCTTTTCGAAGAATTTAGGATGAATACCATAGTCAGTGCAGCGTGAATGAACATAGGACCATGCCGCCTGAATTGATTCTTTCATCACATCGCCGAGTTTACCAGTTTGTTTTACCAGTCCTTTGCCAGGCACAGTAACTGATTCGATTGTTAGTAATTCACCGCCAACTTCAGTCCAGGCCAATCCTGTTGTTGCCCCAACCTGATCATCGACCTCGGCCAGACCGTACATGAATCGCCGTACACCGGCATATTGACCAAGGTTTCTGGAAGTGAGGCTGATTTTCTCCTTCGAGCCTTCAACAATCTCTTTCAAGCCTTTGCGGGCCAGCTTAGCTATCTCGCGCTCCAGGTTACGTACCCCAGCTTCGCGAGTATAGTAGCGGATAACGTCTTTGATGGCCCCATCAGAGATGCACCATTCACCGTCACGAAGTCCGTGATCGCGAATTTGCTTGGGAATCAAATGACGTTTGGCAATTTCCATCTTTTCATCCTCGGTATATCCAGACAGATGAATAACTTCCATTCGGTCTCTAAGTGGTCCGGGGATATTCAGGGTATTGGCTGTAGTAACAAACATGACATTCGAAAGGTCATAATCAATTTCAAGATAGTGATCATTGAACTTATTGTTTTGCTCAGGATCCAGAACCTCAAGCAGCGCCGACGCTGGGTCTCCTCGAAAGTCCTGTCCCATTTTGTCAATCTCATCCAATAAAAACAGCGGGTTGGTTGTCCCTGCTTTTTTCATAGACTGCATAACCTTGCCAGGCATAGAGCCAATGTAGGTGCGTCGGTGGCCGCGAATTTCAGCCTCATCGCGCACGCCGCCCAGGGAAAAGCGAATAAATTCGCGCCCTGTGGATTTTGCAATTGATTTGCCTAGCGAGGTTTTGCCAACACCCGGCGGTCCAACCAGACAAAGGATGGGCCCCTTAAGCTTTTTCGCCCGATGCTGCACTGCAAGATATTCGATGATGCGTTCTTTAACCTTCTCGAGGCCATAATGATCAACATCCAAAATCTCTTGAGCTTTGGTGATATCTTTAATCACACGGCTTTTCTTGCCCCAGGGCACACCCAGCATCCAGTCTAGAAAATTACGAACCACTGTCGCTTCGGCGGACATTGGGCTCATAGATTTAAGCTTCTTTAGCTCTGCCAGGCTTTTTTCCCGAGCTTCTTTGCTCAGTTTTGTTTTGGTGATTTTTTCTTCAAGTTCCTGGGTTTCTTCGCGGCCATCATCACCCTCGCCCAGTTCCTTCTGGATCGCCTTCATCTGTTCGTTGAGATAATATTCGCGTTGAGTCTTCTCCATTTGGCGCTTTACTCGGCCCCGAATTTTTTTCTCGACTTGAAGAACTCCAATTTCGCCTTCCATAAAGCCGAAAATTTGCTCTAGGCGCTCGCTAACAGAAATTGTCGATAGCAATTTCTGTTTGTCGTCAATTTTTAACGCCAGGTGACTTGCAACGGTGTCGGCCAGCTTTGCCGGGTCATCGATCTGACCAATTGTCACTAAAACTTCAGCGGGAATTTTTTTATTGAGCTTTACGTAGTTTTCAAATTGGGACACAACAGTTCTGGTCAAAGCTTCCAGTTCATCGTCGGCCGCCACTTCACCGGCAAGCAGTGTTGCTTCTGCTTCGAAATAATCTTCCTCACGCACAAACTTATCGATCCGCGCCCGATTAAAACCTTCAACCAAAACCTTTACCGTACCATCAGGCAGCTTCAACAACTGCAAGACCGATGCAACGGTACCAACGTCAAATACGTCCGCGGTTGACGGGTCATCTTCGCTGGCTTCTTTTTGAGCGACCAACAGAATTTGTTTATCTTTGGACATCACCTCTTCAAGCGCCCGAACAGATTTATCCCGGCCGACAAAAAGCGGCACAATCATGTGCGGGAAGACAACAATATCTCTCAGCGGCAGAACGGGCAGCAAAACTTGGTTGGTGTCTTCGAGGGTAGTTTCAGTCATTTATGAGAGCCTTATGGAGAAAAATTACGCAACTATGCTGGAATTTAAGCGAAAAATTTGTGATTAGGAACGAATAATCGCAAAAAATGAGCTAAAAAGCCAAATTAACTGCCTTAAATACAAATTTGGGGCCTGAAACAGCAGTTTCAAGCCCCTAAAGTCGATTCGAGTGATTAATATTATGCCGGTTGATCAGCTTCTTCGCGTCTTTCTGCATATATATGCAAAGGACTCGACTTGGCATCAACCACATCGCCGTTGATAACGATCTCTTCAACACCGTCCATGCTCGGTAGATCAAACATGGTATCAAGCAATGTATTTTCCATGATTGAGCGCAAGCCACGTGCGCCGGTTTTGCGATCAATCGCCTTCTTTGCAACAGCCGACAAAGCATCATCCGTGAAAGTCAGATTAACATCTTCCATATTGAACAAGCTTTGATACTGCTTCAGAAGCGCGTTTTTAGGCTGCGACAATATCTTGATCAATGCGTCTTCATCAAGGTCCTCGAGGGTTGCGATAACTGGCAATCGCCCAACGAATTCTGGAATCAGGCCAAACTTCAATAGATCTTCAGGTTCTGTTCCCTGCAGCAATTCACCAACGCCGCGATCATCCGGGCCACTAACTGTCGCACCAAAACCAATGGACTTACCCTGCAATCGGTTGGCAATCACTTTATCCAGTCCGGCAAATGCACCGCCGCAAATGAACAGGATATTGGTGGTATCCACTTGAAGGAATTCTTGCTGCGGATGCTTGCGGCCACCTTGCGGCGGTACGCTGGCAACGGTGCCTTCCATAATCTTCAATAGCGCCTGTTGAACACCTTCGCCCGAAACATCTCGTGTTATCGAAGGATTGTCTGACTTGCGGCTGATTTTATCAACCTCATCGATATAGACGATGCCGCGCTGAGCCCGTTCTACGTTATAGTCAGCCGACTGAAGCAATTTGAGGATAATGTTCTCGACGTCTTCACCAACATAGCCAGCTTCGGTAAGCGTGGTGGCATCTGCCATTGTGAAAGGCACATCCAGAATGCGCGCCAATGTTTGCGCCAAAAGCGTTTTTCCGCAGCCAGTAGGGCCAACCAACAGAATATTTGATTTGGATAGTTCAACTTCATTGTTGTTGGAGGCGTGATGGAGGCGTTTGTAATGGTTATGAACCGCAACCGCGAGAACCTTCTTGGCTGACGCCTGACCAATCACATAGTCGTCAAGCACCGACAGAATATCAAGGGGAGCGGGAACACCGTCGCTGCTTTTTGCAAGGGCGCCTTTGCTTTCTTCTTTAATAATGTCGTTGCACAGCTCCACACACTCATCGCAAATGAACACAGTTGGTCCAGCGATCAGTTTCCTGACCTCATGCTGGCTCTTGCCGCAAAAGGAGCAGTAAAGCGTGTTTTTGGAGTCGTTATTTGTCAAATCTGTCACCGAAATACTCTTACCTATTTTTTCTATCGTAAACTGGTTAAAAAGAAGCTTACAACAAAAAAACTATCAAAAACCTCACATAGCCCAGCTATTCATACGTTTACAGCTGCTATTTAGTTTCCTCCAGCGCTTCTCGCGTGGTGTAAACTTCATCAAGTAGGCCAAAGTCTTTTGCTTCGTCAGCGCTCATGAATGTATCGCGGTCCATCGCTGCTTCAACCTTGCTCAACTTCTGACCAGTATGCTTCACATAGATATCATTGAGCCGCTTGCGCATGTTAAGAATTTCCCGCGCCTGAATTTCAATATCAGCAGCTTTTCCCTGCGCACCACCGGAAGGTTGGTGGATCATTACCCGCGCATTGGATAGCGCATAACGCATCCCTGGCTCACCCGCTGCCAAAAGCAACGAGCCCATTGAACAGGCCTGGCCGATACAAATCGTTGCCACTTTCGGGCGGATATACTGCATGGTGTCATACATAGCGAGCCCACTGGTCACCACGCCGCCCGGCGAGTTTATATAAAAAGAAATATCCTTCGTCGGGTCTTCCGCCTCCAAATAAAGCAACTGGGCAACTACAAGGCTTGAAACAAGATCATCAACTTGGCCAGTGAGAAAGACAATGCGCTGCCGAAGCAACATTGAATAAATGTCAAACGAGCGCTCGCCTCGGTTGGTTTGTTCAACCACCATTGGAACCAAAACGTTCGTGAGTTCACCCATAACATCTTTCATGCATCACTCCTGTAGGTGCAATAATCTGATCAAAGCGGTCAACACCGCCCTTTTAAAAAGCTGTAGCAACGGGATTAAACTGTCGCAAGCGAATAACTTATCTGGCCCGTTTATTTGGTGCGCCAACAATAATTTTAAAGGCCAAAATAAAAGGGAGCCTAGAATGCTCCCTTCTAAAGACCTTATAAACCCGTAAGGTTTAACATTCTATTTCTTAGCGGCGGATTTCTTTGCTGCTGCTTTCTTAGCAGGAACTTTCTTTGCCGGAGCTTTTTTCGCCGCCGCCTTTTTGGCAGGTGTCTTTTTAGCTGCAGCTTTTTTCTTGGTTTTACCTGCGGATGGGCTCGTTTCTTCTTCATCAAGCGCGCGAACAGCGGCTTCCAATTCATCACGTGTAACTGATTTGTCAGTAAGCTTTGCGCTTTCAAGAACGAAATCAACGACTTTTTCTTCAAAAATCGGAGCACGCAACTGAGCACGGGCCTCATCATTTTTCTGGAAATATTCGAAAACCTCTGCCTCTTGACCAGGGAAGCGACGTGCTTCTTCGATCACACGCTTATTTACTTCTTCTTGGTTCACTTCAACTTTATTGGCAACGCCAATTTCGGAAAGAAGCAAACCCAAACGTACACGCCGTTCCGCGATTGAACGGAATTCATCGGCTTCAGCTTTGTCAGCTGGTTCGCTCAAGCCTGCAAAATCCTCAGCGGTTGCCTCGCCTGAACTAATTGCATCCTGCTGAATTTGTTGCCAAATCTGGCCAAACTCAAGATCAACCATTCCTGAAGGAACAGCAAAATCATACTCTTCAGCAAGCGCGTCGAGCAGGGCACGCTTCATGTGCGCCCGTGTCAGGCCCTTATTGTCGGTATCCAGCTGCTCTTTTACCGATATACGCAAACTGGCCAAATCGTCAAAGCCCATGTTTTTGGCCAGGTCTTCGTCTACCTTGGCTTCAGATGGCTTGCGCACCTCAAGAACGTCAACTGTAAATTCGGCTGCTTTACCCGCAAGATTTTCTGCTTGGTACTTCTCTGGGAACGATACTGAAACAACTTTGTTGTCACCGGCTTTAGCGCCAACAAGTTGTCCTTCAAATCCGGGAATAAACATGCCTGAACCAAGTTCAAGTTGGAAATCTTCGCCGGCGCCGCCATCAAACTCTTCACCGTCGACGCGGCCAACATAGTTGATCAATACCGCATCGCCGTCGTCGGCTTTGGCTGTTTTGGCTGCTTTCTTGAATGATTTTTGTTGAGTTGCGATCCGTTCAACAAAAGCGTCAATGGAGCTTTCGTCTACTTCGGCAATCCAACGCTCAAGCGCCGGAGCCTTGAAGGCGTCCACATTGATTTCAGGAAGAACCTCGACTGTCAGCGTATATTCGAGATCTTTGCCGTCGACAAACTCGCTGGCCATGTCCACTTCCGGGCGCATCGCAGGCTTGATTTTCTTTTCTTCAAACAATTTTGCAGATGTTTCCTGCATTGTTTCATTGAGGAGCTGGCCTTGGGCGCGCTCGCCGTGCATGCGCTTCAACAAAGAAAGCGGCGCTTTACCGGGGCGGAAGCCTTTTATTTTTGCGGTGGCACGAAATTCGGTCAGGATTGCATCCATCCGGGCGTCCAATTCTTTCGCCGGGACCGTAATTTTATACTCATGCTTTAGGCCGTCAATCGCCAGTTCTTCAATTTGCATGTTCTATCTCTCTTGCTAAATTAAATCCCCATCCAGTGGTTTAATCACCCCATTGGGAGATGCGCCTCTGGTGGATTTGGTGCGGGCGAAGGGACTTGAACCCCCACTTCCGAAGAAACTAGAACCTAAATCTAGCGCGTCTACCAATTTCGCCACGCCCGCAAACCAAACGGCAGAGCCTCTCACCTAAACATCGGCTCAAGCATCCCTGCCTATATATAAAGTGGTAATTTCCACCCAACATCAAGGCCATTAAAGTAGCCCTGAGCGCTGTTTGACGCGCTTATAGCAGGCGCGCCGCAGAGCACAAGTATTTTTATGCGTCCTGGCCGTGTTTGATGCTGTTTTGGTGCTTATTGGTTAGTTGGGTCGCGGAAAAGTCCTATGCGGTGCGGCAAATATCTCGCTTAAGGCAGAACCCTGGGGATCACATCCAGTAAATCTGAGGCGATAAGGCCCCTGCCCGCCGCCAGACCCGCTTCGCCGTGAATCCATACGCCTGCAGATGCAGCTTCAAATGCAGGCATTCCCTGGGTCATCAACCCGCAGATCATGCCTGAAAGCACATCGCCTGTCCCGCCAACCGATAACCAGGAAGGCGCATTGGTAGCAATGCTAACCCGGCCATCAGGAGCTGCAACTACAGTGCTTACGCCCTTCAGTACAACAACGGTATTCGTTGACTTGGCAGCATTACGTACGGCCTCGAGGCGGTCGGCGTTAAAATCAAAGTCCGGGAAAAGCTTGGCAAATTCTCCCTCGTGTGGTGTTAAAACTATTTCTGGAGATTTCAGCTCGTGAATAACCTCGCTGCGGCCGACCAAGCTCGCCAATGCATCAGCGTCTAAAACCAAATGTTTTTGTTTGGCGCCCACTTGTTTTACCAGATCAACCGTTTTTTCTCCCCGACCAGCACCCGGACCCACCAACACGGCTTTTATTCGTGGGTCATTAACAATGCCCATAAAACCAAAGGTGCTATCGAACCGTCGGACCATCACATCCATCAACGCCGACGCCTGAACCGGATAGGTTTCACTGGGCGCAGCTAATGTTACCAGTCCTGCACCAACTCTCAGCCCAGCTAAACTGGCCAGTCGGGATGCGCCAAGTGTCGGCTCTTTTCCGCCCAGAACCAGCATGTGCCCGCGTTCGTATTTATGGGTTTGCGGCCCCGAAAACGGAAAGTTTGATCCCCAAAAGTCCGGAATATTCTCGAATTCCATCGGGTTTATCGCTGAAAATGCTTTGTCGGGTGCGCCGATGTCAGAAACGACAATGTTTGTATTTCCGCCCGATAAATATCGACCTGGAACAATAGTATGACCTACCTTTTTAAAGTTAAATGTTATTGTTGCACCTGCCTCAATACAGGGACCAAGCGGTAATCCGGTGTCTGCAGAAAGCCCAGACGGTACATCCACGGCCAGCACAAAGGTACCTGCATCATTAGCAGACTCGATGATCCTTACTAGTGTGCCTTCTATTGGTTTGTTCAGCCCCACCCCAAACAGGCAATCCACAATTGCCGCAGCTTCCTTGAAGCCTGCGTCAGACATGGTCTCTACCGGCCCATGCCATTTGTTTGCAGCAAGCTTAGCGTCGCCTTTCAGTTTGCTGGGTAAAACACTGCAACGCAGCGATATGGGATATCCCCACTCTTCCAGGTGGCGCGCCGCAACAAAACCATCGCCTCCGTTATTGCCTGGGCCACATAATACGATGACTGTTCCGCCCGCCTCAAGCGGCGTTCCGATGTAATCTGCGACGGTGGTTGCTACCGCCCGTCCGGCCGCCGCCATAAGGTTTTCTCCGCTGACACCAAGACGAATAGCCTCTGTGTCCAGCGCTCGCGCCTTTTCGGTCGTCAACAATACATGCGATCTTTGTTTGGTATAAACAGCCACAGTTCCCCCCGGAACAACAACATTCTCGCACGCCCAAAGCATTTGAGAATCAGTTTGATTTGCGGCAGTGTATCAAAAGAAAAAAGCCTCGGAAGGGACTTATTGAAAAAAACTCTTCAGAGTGGGGCGAGTGACCGGGATTGAACCGGCGACTTCCAGTACCACAAACTGGCGCTCTAACCAACTGAGCTACACCCGCCACGCTTCTGAAGGTGCGCCGTTTTATGCCGAGTAGTGAGGTCGCGTCAAGCGTCAATTTGAACTAAGTCTCTCAGCGTTTCTGCTAAGGGTGCCACACTATTATGACCATCAATTAATCATCTGCCTATTTATTGGGCGATTTGACTCTCCATACACTGCAGCGAGAATTACACAAACTAGCAATTTATAACGCTTTCCGGCATATAAACCACTTGGCACAGCCTGTGCTATGCAACGGGCATATAAAAATAAAGGTTTTTGGGAAATGAAGAAGATTGAGGCAATCATCAAGCCGTTCAAGCTGGATGACGTCAAAGAGGCCCTCAACGAAGTTGGTATATCCGGCATCACCGTTCTGGAAGCAAAAGGTTTTGGCCGTCAAAAGGGCCATACCGAGCTTTACCGTGGTGCTGAATATGTTGTCGACTTCGTTCCGAAGGTCAAACTGGAGGTCGTGGTGGAAGACGGACAGGCCGAGCGCGCAGTTGAAGCAATTAAAACAGCTGCCCACACCGGCCGTATCGGCGACGGAAAAATATTTGTCAGTTCAGTTGAAGAAGCAATTCGCATCAGAACCGGCGAGTCGGGATCAGATGCAATCTAGCGCCCTCTAACCGGGCGGTTCGACTGAACAAATTCATTATTAAGGGAAAATACAGATGCCAAAATATACCGGTTTAAACATTGAAAGCTTTCTGGCGTTGGTTAAAGAAACCAAAGCCGAATGGGTTGACCTGCGCTTCACCGACGTGAAAGGCAAGTGGCAACATCTTACCATGTGCGCCGACGTTGTAGATGAAGACATGCTGACCGATGGCATTATGTTCGATGGCTCATCTATCGCGGGCTGGAAAGCGATCAACGAATCCGACATGACCCTGATGCCTGACCTAAGTTCAGCCGTGCTCGATCCCTTTACCGCTGACGTAACCCTTGTGGTTAACTGCGATATTTTAGAGCCTTCCACCGGCCAACCCTACGGCCGTGACCCACGCTCTACCGCCAAAAAAGCCGAGGCTTATCTCAAGTTCACCGGTATCGGGGATACTGCGTACTTCGGGCCCGAGCCTGAGTTTTTCGTCTTTGATGATGTGAAGTTCAAAGTGGGTTATCAGGGCGCAATGTTCCAAATCGATGATGTTGAAGGCCCCTATAATTCCGATAAAAATTATGAGGGTGGCAACTATGGCCACCGTCCGCGGGTAAAAGGTGGTTATTTCCCGGTTGCGCCGGTTGACAGCTGCGTGGACCTGCGCGGTGAGATGGTCAAAGTGATGACAGACATGGGCCTTAAGATGGACAAGCATCACCATGAAGTGGCGGCAAGCCAGCACGAGCTGGGCGTCACCTATGACACGCTCGTAACAACTGCGGATAACGTGCAGGTGTACAAATATGTAACCCAGCAGGTTGCCCATACATACGGCAAAACTGCGACTTTCATGCCCAAGCCAGTGGCTGAAGACAATGGTTCTGGTATGCATACGCATATGTCTATCTGGAAAGATGGCAAGCCAACCTTTGCCGGCGGCGGCTATGCGGACCTGTCCGATACTGCCCTTTATTATATCGGCGGTATTATCAAGCACGCCAAGGCCATCAACGCCTTCACCAACCCAAGTACAAACAGCTACAAGCGGTTGACACCGGGTTTTGAAGCACCGGTACTGCTGGCCTACTCCAGCCGTAACCGCTCGGCCTCATGCCGCATTCCCTATACCTCCAGCCCTAATGGTAAGCGGGTTGAGGTTCGTTTCCCTGATGCGTTGGCAAACCCATACTATGCCTTTGCCGCCATGCTGATGGCCGGGCTTGACGGTATCGAGAATAAAATCCATCCGGGCGACGCCATGGATAAGGACCTCTATTCCCTTCCCCCTGAGGAACTGAAAGGTGTACCAACGGTTGCGGGTTCACTGCGTGAGGCACTTGAGTGTCTGGACGTCGACCGTGAATTCCTCAAGCGCGGCGATGTATTCTCCGATGATCAGATCGATGCCTATATCGACTTGAAAATGGAAGACGTAAACGTGCTTGAGCTGTCTCCCCATCCGGTTGAATTCGACATGTATTACAGCTCGTAATAGTTGCGTTATAATTCGGCGTAAATCGAGAGGCTCCCTTAATCAGGGGGCCTTTTTGCTGTTTGTGGACGCTGACCCAAAAAAATATATAAAAACCCAGCTTTCGTTTACTTTTTGGCAACAGCTGAGGCGTAAGTTTGGCCTTAAGTCGGCATACTTAAACCAGTCGACGCCGGGAATAATCGGGCATGCAAGTCACCTACACGCAGGAACAGTTAGATATACAGCCGCATTTGGCGGCGGCCAATATTAATCCCGAGAGTTTTTTGGCCACCGATTATCTCAATCATTTCAATGAAATTGTCATGTTGATGGAAATGGTGCCCGACATGCCTGAACTGCTTGAGGATGCGGTTGATTGGTCCCCCAAAACCTATAGCCAGCATTTCGACGAGAGTGGTTTTCAAGCCAAAGACCTTGCGATCAAGGCATACAATCTTGCCCCTTTGGTTTTTAAGTCTCCGTTTGAGCGTGTATGTGCAGAGATGCAGACCATCATTCAGGCAACCGTGAGCGGGCTAGTGGCAGTTAATGTGGTTAAGCGAGGTCTAACGCCAGCGGCACAAGCCCTTATTCGTGGCCGTATTGAAACCCTACAAACGCTGCTGATGAAAC
>JAJFIU010000074.1 GCA_021774695.1 Alphaproteobacteria bacterium
GGGGTAGAAGCGTGGCATCTTATTCAAAGCGAGGGAACAAATGGCGGGTTGAAGTCAACCACAAAAGCAGACGATTCACCGCAACATTCTCAACCAAGGTCGAAGCGAAGGAATGGGCGACTCGTAAAGAGGTCGCCTTAAAGTCCTATGCCTCGGGTGAGCTAGGCCGGTTCAAAAGCGTGGCTGATGCCTTTATGCGATATGCGCGCGAGGTTTCACCAGCAAAGAAAGGCCACCGGTGGGAAGTAATCCGGCTTGAAAAGCTTTGCCGCTCAAACCTCGCCACAATCCGTCTGGATGACCTTCTTCCCGCTGACGTGGCCGCATGGCGCGATGACCGTTTGAAAGTAGTATCGTCGGCCTCTGTCCGGCGTGAGCTGGGTTTGATGGCGTCTGTTTTCACCCAGTGTTGCCGCGAGTGGAACTGGATGCGGGAGAACCCGGTTTCTCATATCAAACGGCCACCCGGCACCCTCCCCCGCGACCGACGGATCAGTGACGGCGAAATCGAGAAACTGTTATCCGAGCTTGGCTATGGGGTTGGTTCGCGCATCACCAAGAAAAAGAACCTGGTCGGTGCTTTCTTTCTGCTCGCCATTGAAACAGGTATGCGGCTCGGAGAGATGTGCCGCCTGCGACCGGACCATATATTACTAGACGAATACCATGTACGCTTGATCGATACAAAGAACGGTACGGGTCGTAGTGTTCCGCTCAGCACCGCAGCAATTTCAATTCTTGAGGATATCGCTGCATCTATTGTTTACGTCACTTCCGAGGTGGCGAGCGCGACCTTCCAAAAATCCTGTCGTAAAGCAGAGATCGGCGATTTGCACTTTCACGACACCCGCCATGAAGCAATCACTCGCTTGGCAAAAAAACTCGATGTGATGGACCTGGCGCGCATGATTGGACATCGAGATTTAAAGTCTCTGATGATCTACTACAATGCTACGCCTGCGGAGATAGCTGAACAGCTCGGGTAGCGGAGAATTTGCTCTAATTGCTTTCTCTATCTAATCGGCGTAATTGTTAGAGATACAAATCTAGTAAAGAATTGCAAAATGGCGCACTCGCCCTTTAAAGGAGTCGCTTTCTTTCATCTGGCTAAAATGAAGGATCAAAAATGAATATTGAAGAATTAGCTGGTCTCGTTGACTGGGTTGAATACGAAATTGTAGAGAAAAATATATCAAATGCTTACGATAAATTAATACAGGCACTTCAGCAAAACTTGCAGGCCAATCAGCAACAGAGTTCTTTCGAAGAACAGAAGAATACTTTGCTTAGCGCAATAGGGAGCGTGGACCTAAGCCAGTTAAATAAGGAGCAAGTCGCTTTTTTGGGGTGGCTTCACATAGAAGAATCGGTGGGCGATCAAGCCATCAAGTCAGTAGAAGATATATTGTTCAGAAACGTGATCGATATCGCCACTTCTGTCAAACACCTTGAAAGTATGTATTCTGGGCTACAAACGGGAATTGGCCATATTCAAGAATTGAGAAACGGCCTACCCGAACAATGTTTCGAATTTGATGAAGATAGCTATGACGATGTACTTATACGCGTAAAGTTTGAGGGAGAAGCATCGCTTGCAAACGTCCGTCAATTCAAGGCTTGGGGCAGCAAATGGCACGAGATTGGCCGAGGGGTTGCTATGGCGCACGGGGCGTCTCCTGACGATTTTAAGATTGTTGGAGCAAGTAAGGGCAGTGTGATTCTGGTTCTATCGGTCGCAGCGGCTGCAGCAAAAACCGTTCTAAGCATTTTGAAATCCGCTCTGGAGGTTGCCGACAAATGCATGGACATTAGACTTAAGGCAGGACAGATTCAGGCGTTGAAACTAAGCAATAAGGGAATAGCCAACGAACTTTTAAAGGAAGCTGAAAAAACGAAGGAAACCACAATTAGCGCCGCGTTAGATGAACAAATTGCCTCGCTAAAGCTAGTCAAAACCAAAGACGGGGAGAAAATTGTAGCCCTAGCAAAATCGGTTAAGAGTTTGATCGACTTTGTGGACAAAGGAGGCCAACTGGATTTTGTGATACCGCAACTACCTGAAGAAGGTGAAGAGGACGAGGCAGAAATTGATGACCCTCGAAGGGAACTTGTCAAGGAGTTGCAAACACTACATCATGAAATACGGCACATTGAAGAAAACATAAAGCTGTTATCACATGACAAAGACAAGGGATGATCCTAGTTGGGCAACAAATCTTAGATTCTGTGCCCTAGATCTCGTGTTTGAGGGATCGTAAGAGCTTTTGGGACTTGGCCCATTCTTCGACCTCTTTGCGCATCCAGCACCGCTTGATATGGCCTTCTGAATAGAGTGGCATAGGGAAGTCGAGGGCTTTCACGATGCGGAAAGCGGACTGCTTGGATTTGCCGAACATCACTGCGATGTCTTCAATATCAACAACAATCTGGTGAACCTGTGGCCGATCAAGGCGGGCCTTGATCTCATTCAGGAGAGAAACAACATTTTCGAGATTTTCAGACATATTGGCCTCTCATTGATATGATTTGAGAGGATTATATATTCTATTATCGCTTTTTAGCAATAAATTTATTCCATATTGATTAGTCCGCGAATTACACGCCCTATTACCCTAGTGTTCTGATCAGGGAATATAGTATCGAATTGCCCGGAGATACTTTCCGGCTCAAATCGTATTGGGTTAGCGCGATAAAGCTTGATTGAAACACCTTCACCATTCGAAATAACATAGTATTTTCGGTCGTGAAGATCAGTGTCCGTGTAATCAACAACAACGACTGACCCCTCTTTAAGAATGCGGTCCATCGAATTCCCACGCACTTTGAGGCCAAACAGTCTGTCGTGACGAAAATCTACCAATACGCTGTCACTAATCCCCTCAAGAGCAATGGGGTTCATGCTGTCTGTGAATTTTCCTGCTTGGACATAATCAATTATCGGCACGTTATTAACATTTGGTCGAATGTTATCAAAGCAATCGCCATCCGCAAGAAGTGCCCCTTGCGGAACGCCCAGAACAGGTGCGATTCTAGCTAACCAAACGTCAGACAAGCGCGCAGTGCCAGTTTCCAATTTATTGATTTGGCCCTGACTGCAACCAACAGCAGAGGCAAGATCAGCCTGCTTCCACCCCTTCGTTTCGCGAATTTCTTTTATTCTGTTTTCCATAAAACGACTGTTATTCCAAATAATTAGCCTGTCACTGATCGATATGGAATAAATAGAGATAAAATTCTATTTGACATATTCCATTATGGAATTCTACAATCCATATATTCCTCGCTGAGATTGTGGGGCCGGGTGCGCTGCTGTGAGAAGGGGGCGCCCGGTTCCGGGGAAAATCGGAACAGGCAAATAATAGGGGTTTCAGGTGAATCAGCCGTTAGATGATCATTCATTAGAGGTTCAGCAAAACAAGGCGTTTATCAAAAGCGTATACATCGCCCTGGTGAGTTTCACCCTTGGCCTTGTCACTGCTGCGCTAATGCATGAAGACGGCCACGCCGTCGCAAATGACAGCTATCACCCTCAAACAAACTTCGCGCCCGTTCCTAAGCCTGACGCGGTGCCGACCGGGTGTGTCTCACTTGCACCCGGTCACCTATTTCAATTTTCCCCGCCGAGCAGTGTGGGCCGCGAGGCTGGGGTTTGTGGGCAGGAGGGGAAGGGCGCGAGCCTTTCCCCGACTGTTACAGGCGCGAATTTTGCCCCTGCCCATAAAATGAAATGGCCCACCAGCACGGCAACAGCCGTGCCACATCAAAACCCTGCGATAGCAGGGGCAACCCACACATAAAAGAAAGGCCCATATCATGGCTCAAGCTAAATTTACTGAAATGGAAATGACCACCAAAGACGGTGAAGCTATCAAGTATCTTGAAGGCGATATTTTTACCCGCCGCGACAAGCTGGTGGTGCGCTGCACACCGGTTGTTGAAGACGGCGCCTGTATCAACGCCAAAGAGTTTTCGCACAAGGTTGAGGTGAAAGCCCACTACGGCGAATTTATTGACAGCGGTGTGATGTGGTCCAAGCGCAGCAAAGAAGGCACCTTTTATTACAGCATTTCCATGAACGACCCGTCGCTGAATATCAGCCTTTGGGCAGACGATGAAGAGCCGGGCGTTTGGATTGCGCGGGCTAATTCAATTCGGAGCGCGGCCTGATGGCCCTTTCCGTTAATCTAAGGCATGAGTGCCCGCGCTGCGAAAGGGTCGTGCGCGGGCCTAGCTTTTTTCAACACGTTCGTATCTGCAAAGGTAAGCAATTGGATATTGAAAAACATCTGAATACGCCAATTAGGCTCTACACTATTTCAGGCGGCAAGCTGTATAACTCAAGCGGTGAAGCCGTTATGGGGGTTATGTGAAGCGACCCCGTTTAATCGATCTGGCTACCCTTGAAGAAAGCCAGACCGGGCGCAAGCTGGACCCGGCACAGTGGGAGAAGGCCCGGCAAGAGCGTTTGACACTGGAAATGCAAAGTGAAGACATAGCCTCGCGCCTCGAGCGGTGCGGGGTTAAAGTTCGTGATGGCAAGTTTACGATGATCGGGCTTTTGACTGAAAGTTACGCTGAAAAAACAGCCTTTCGGAATTGCAATATAATCCCGTCCTGCCAGTCAAAAAACACGCATGACATGTTGAAGTCGGTTCAATTCTGGCTTGATACTACCAAGGCAAAAAAGGCCCGTATGTGGGTGCTGTCTATGGGCTATGTGCCGCTTTATGAATATAGCGAGCGCCATAAAGAATTTACCCGCCTAATCTCCAAGCTCAATAGTAACCCAATCCTGAAACGGTACGGCGTTGAGTTTGTATATTATGCGGTTGAAAACACCATCAAGCAGGTGGTGAGAGGCCCGAATATGAAAGTGCCAATGCTCAATCTTCATGCTCATATTCTGCTCAAGGCCAACAAATTCGCCGGGCGCGAAGGCTGGAAAATGATGCTTGATGATGTGCGTCGCATCGTGCCGAAAAATTACTTGCATGACAGCCCGATAGCTAAGGCGGCGGAGGTAGTGAAATATGTTTTCAAACCGTCCGAGTTTGCCAAGTTCAATGATGATCAGTTTGCATGCCTGTTTAACCAGACAAAAGGGCTGCGGTTTCATACATGCCTTGGCGAGCTAAAAGAGTTTCGCGCCGGTATCAAGAAAGACGGCCTCAAGCTGAAACGCATTGAAGGTGAGGGACAAGCCGAATGGCGACTGGTCAAGGGCCGCAAGCGAAACGACCAGAAAGACAGACCGCCAACTCCGGATATGCCTGTGAACACGGTTCTAGGCATCACCAGCCCTGCTCCGACGTTTAGCGAACTGTATGAACCATGTTTGCTGGTGAAGGACTTCAACGGGTCACTAGAGCAGCTTCTGACAATGAACCCTTGGATTGAGCAGCGCATGGCGGCATTGCGGCGAACTGCCGACAGGCAAAACGCCCGCCCTTCTATCAAGGACACTACAACGATAACTGTCCAAGATAGCTGGCAAGACGAAACGCTGGATTGGCACCCGCCCCCCAGTTCACCCGATGGAGTAACGTCGGATCACTGGCGCTGACCCTCGCACCCTATTAGTTGTGTCTATTAATCCACAGCAAACACTTCGTTGGATTGAATCGCACGCCCAGAAAACCGGCAACCTTTATGATTAGTCATCGCCATGGGTCACCTGCAAGGGTTTCTTGAAAGTTCTTGATCGCCACTTACAAGTAAAAGTAGTATAGTTAACCTTATGGTCGCTACTAAGTGGGAGGGTAACAATGTCCGTCGTACGAACTTTGCAAAAAAAAATTTATGCATTCACGGGTGGATTGTTTGCTACCTGGATGCCAGACGACCGAGCAGTCATAGGTGATTATGGAAACCTTCGAGATGGTCGCTTTCAGAGGCACAGCAATCTGAAAAATAAAGGCATTACAGTCAAACCTTATGTTCATTCAGGTTCCACTTCATCTTTCAAATACTCGGATGGCATTGCGTTCCGCGCCTCTGGAGCGGCGGAAGTAGATGGTAAAATCGCGGGTGCTGCTAAAGTGGATATGAACTTCACTAAGGAGGGCGCATTCATATACCACTCACAGGGGGCAAAATACCAAAAAATAGATAATAGAGATGAGATCTTTGCGGCGCTCATAAAGAAGGTGACAACAGGGGAAATTATCTGGGATGATGAGTATGTTTTGGTCGACGAAGTATTCCACTGCGACCATTCCACAATCTTGATTTCGGAGTCGAAGTCTGGCGCCGTCAGTGTCTCGGCAGATACAAGTCTGGATAAGTCGGAGAACTTTGCGAATGCAGATGGAAATCTGAAATTTGCGGCTACAGGTGGTAGTATCTTGAACTACGCAGGAAATACGAATAGCAACCCGCTCTATCACGCTGTTAGGCTTAACTTCCCGGAACATCCGGGTGGTGGAGGTAGTAGCAGTGATAGCCTCATGCAATCAATCCGCGGCAAGATCACAGGCTGGTTGGGCATTAACTACCCCCAGCCGGAAGAGATTGATGTGTCAAAACATAAAGAAAGTGAAAATACCTTTATTGTCGCCGTTGCCGACAAAAATGCCAAAAAAGGTGCAAAAATGCGGGTCACGATTGAGACTTTGAAAGTCGAGGACCTCTTTTCGAGCTATCGAATGACAGCGAAGAAAGGCCCACTCAAACCATACAAAAAAGACCGCCTCAAAGTCGATACCATAAACCTGAAAAGTGCCACCAAAAAATACATGAGAAAATAAACACATGCTTTCACTTCAAACGCACGCGAAACTACTTTCATTTTTGTTACGAATACCATAAAATACCTCCACATCTACTTTCGATTTTCAGCGAGGAACAACTGAGAATTGAAAGGACGCTCATGACTAATGAAACAACTGGTGAAGACCAGGGACCAGAACAAATTGACATCGAAACTCAAATAGGCCGCGTGGTCATTGATATTGATGGCAAAGCCAAAGATGAAAACACTACCACGATTTTCATCCACATGATCAAACTCCCCAAATTATTGAAAGCAATATTGCCTGATAGCGGCAATTTCAAAGTTGATATGCCGCGCAGTTTAGTGCGCCGGTACGGTCAAAAGCTTCTCGATTTGTCGGAGGCTTAATCATGTTAGACAAAGAACTGATTATCCCGTTACCCTCAGGTAGCGAAGTTCAGGTTATGCGCGGTGAAACCAAAGCCGTTATTGGCCTCTATCCGTGTTTTGGTGGTTGCCACCAGTACGGCCTGGTTAAGCTCGACAACAGCGGCAATCCATACGTTGCTTGCTCACCCCATGAAATCACGCACAAGGGCGGCTGTGGTCGCACCTACGGCAAGAAAGAACACCTACCGGTCCAAACGGTTGAAGTGTACCGCGAGCGGTTTGCTTTGTTGAATAAATCATTGCCCCTGCCGGATGCCTACACCCGGTACCTGGAACACGCATGGTCGGTCCATGATCAACAAGAAGGGGACGGCAATGAGTGCGGCACTGAACCTGATAGCCAATAGAGGCGCAGAACCGGCGCAACCGGTCAAACCGGTCGTACCGGTCGAACCGGAAACACCGGTTAAAACCGGCCCCGGTATCAACTTTCTACCCCTTGATGATGACATAACCCCCGATATTGCGCCCGAACCGGTCGCACCGGTAAAAGGGCTATTTTCTGCGGTTGCCCCCGATCCTACGGTAGAATTCCCGCCCGAGGACCGGGTTGAGGTACCGGTAGCACCGGACGGCGAGACCGGTACCAACCGGTTTAAGCGGTTAGCTCTTGCCAGTGCCAACAATGACAACGGCGAGCGTTACATTGAAACCGATATGGAAACGGGGACAACAAGGCTGGCGCTCGTTACCGAGGAAGAATTTATCGAATTTTGGTCTGTGGATGCCTACGAAATGGTGTCTGATTTGTTTGCTCTAATGCGAATTGATCTGAGTGAGATTGAAACCGACGAAGACGAGCTTGAGCAAGGGCGCAAGGCCGCAAAGCACTTATGGAAAGCAAGCGGTCGCTTTAGGTGGATGGCCTGGATGCGAATGGAAAGCACTGTTCGCGGCGGTGATTTATTCATTGCGGCGGCCTTTTTCATCGGTAAAGGCGCTATGGCAGTGCGCGCAATCAAGAAGCACAAGGCCAAAAAACGGGCCGTCGCCCAGGCCAAACCGAAATTACAAAAAAAGAAGCCAAAACCAACGGTTATAGAGGGTGAGGTAGTCAAAGATGAGTGAAGATTATCAGCGAATAGGGCTATTTGGCCGGTCAAAATCGGGTAAATCAACTATGATGGATAGAATTTTGCGCGGCAAGCGTCGGGCTATTCTGTTTGATCACCTTGATGAGCGTGCAGAGAACGCACAAAGGGAAGGCTACACCGAAATTAGGTCTATGGACGAACTGCAAGACCGGGTTGACCGGGATTATGCAACCGGTTTCCGCTTTTGGTTTCACCCTCACTACAAAGATAATTTACCGGTTCACTTGTCGAATTTGTCGGATTATCTGCTGGATATTCAGACACAAGAGGCAGAATTGAGGGGTAAAGAAAACCGGCCTGGTATTTGGTTTGCGGTTGATGAATTGAAGCGATCCGCCCCCAACCAGATCATGAAGAAGGGCGAGGATAATTTCTCATTGATGTGCAGTGAGGGTAGGCACAAAGGCATTCATTTGGTCGGTGCTACTCAGCGTATCGCAGAAGTAACCACCAAGTTTCGCGGCCAATTGGAAAAACGATATTTTTTCAGCCAGGGCGAAAGTGCTGATCTTGAGACAATAAAATTGATTGGAGGCCTGGACGGTAAACAGTTAGCGGAAGAAGTGCGGAAGCTAAAACCACTTGAATATGTCCGTATGGAAAACGCGCAGTACAGTCGCGGCAAGCTAGTTTTTTGATCTGAAGCATTTTTGCAGTTGGTTGACAGCCCTGTAAAGCCAATAGTTGTATTGGTACAGCCTAAATGATATAGCTTTGCGAATAATGGAGTTTTGGTTTTGTAGGGGGCAAAATTGAATGACAGTCCAAAAATAAGCATTAACAAGCTAACAAAATTATTTTTTGGTATGGTCTGTTGCTTTATATTGGCAGGTTGCTCGACTCTCGATGATAATCCTCGGGTTGCACCAGCTCCAATGCCAGCTCCAATTGTGGCACCAGCTCCAATGCCAGCTCCAAGGCCAGCTCCAAGGCCAGAACCAATGCCAGAACCAATGCCATTTCCAGATCGGGATCCAGCTGAACAGGAGCGTGATAACGCCCTGCAAATTGAGCATGCTAGGCAGGCTGCGGAGCGAGCGCAGGCATTTGAAAATGCCCGGAGAGTTGAACTTGCTAGGCAGACGGAAGAACGTGCGCAAGCACTTGAAAGCGCCCGACAAATTGAGCTTGATAGGCAGGCAGCAGAACAAGCACAGGCACGTATAGAGAGTGAGAGCGCCAGGCAGGAAGCAGAACGCGAACAAGCGCGTAGAGAAAGTGAGAGCGCTAGGCAGGAGATAGAACGTGCTACTGCTGCAGATTTAGCAAGATATCAGGTAGTTCTTGATGCAACAGATAAGCTTTTGTTACCTGGTGACCCAGGCGCAATGAGGGTTTGGATTGGAGCGACAAACACCCCGGCACCACCATCTGTAATTGGCAATGCCCGAGCGTCAGCTCTTGTACCTGCGGTTGGCCAGAAAAGTGTCCAAGTAAAACCCTTCGCCAATGGCATTACTTTTGATCCGGACATTGGACCATGTCAGACCTTAGATCGCGAAGGTACGGTTTCCCGTTTTGTGATGACGCCAGAACGCACTGGTAGTTTTGAGGTCAACGCAGATGTTTTTCTTTATCTTGATCCAGATTGCTCAAGCACTCCTGTGCCGCGCCAAGCGACAACTTTGTCAGTTACCGTGGAGGCAAACCCCGGAAAAACGGTTTGGTTACATTTGTTGGAATTGTGGGATATTTTATGGGATGGGATAAAAGAGTTTTGGGGATGGCTTGTAGGTTTTATGTTTGCTGGATTGGCTTTGTACATTCGCAAACGTTTCAACCGTTCTGTCCCAGACGATACTTGAGACGACTAACCCAAATCCATTGGTTTAAAGAACTCCGCTAGTTTCATCATAGTTTTCTAACCGGTCAGACCGGTTCGACCGGTTTTATTCCCGGTTGAACCGGTTTTTTTGTATTCCGGTCCAACCGGTCGCACCCGTCAATATATTCCTCACAAAACGCAGGAGTGACGGGAATGACCGTTCCAACATTGACGATTGAAAATCTGGTTAAGACCATTGTTATAACCATCTTCGTTTATGCCATGACGGCCCCTTTTCGACACTCCATTGATGAGAGAATAGAAAAGGACGATACACAATGAAATTTACGAAAACCGATATGAAAACACTGTTGATTGTGATCGTTGCGATCATCATCGCAGGTACAATGCTTTATTACGGCGACGATGTGCCGGTTCTTGAGCAAGCCCATGAAGGCTTTGGTGGTTAACCCTGAAATTAATTGAGGAGTAGCTGTCATGGCTCGTGGAACTCGACAATACCTACTAAACAACAGCACGCTATCAGGTTTGACCGCTGGGCATCCTGCCACCATTGACTGTCCGGTATCACCGGAAATTGTTCATGTGAGCGATTTTGAATATTCTGAGGGCGGTGTTGCTGCAACTCGTGCAGTGATGGAAGCAGCTTGGGAAAAGCTTGAGCTATTGCTGAATAACAACATCTTCGGCGAATATCTGGTTCCCGATCTGCTTAAAATGAACGACTTTTACGGCGAGACGTTTGTTGACGGCTTTTTGAGCCTGTTTTTCACTCAAGATTACCGGGAAAATTCACTGGATGCAGAGCGTCACGCTTTTGTCCCTGGTGCATACCGTAACCCTAAATTCCGCCTTCATTTGAATGCGGGCCGGGTTGCTCCTGCGCTCAAAAATTTCCTTGTTGCGGAAGGTGCTGGCGAAAGTGGTCGGCGGACTATTGCAACAAGCCCAGGTAAGGGTGTGACACCTTTGGTTCGCCACGAGGTTCAAACAATCAAGCTGACCGATAGCGGCAATGTGCCGACATCGTTTATTTACGATCCGACAACCGAATATATTCGCTCTTTGAACTTTGAAGGCGACAACATCACGCGCATTGATATCAAAATCAATGGTGTGGTTCGGTACTCGTATCGCAGCTTGACCCGCCTGAATGAGCTTTTGAAGAAAAGCCGTGCAGTTGCGGTGCCTCAAGCGGACACTTGGCATATCAATTTTGAACTTCTCGGCGGCTCTGTTGATGCCATTTATCAGCCTGCATTTAAGCAAGTTGTTGGTGGTCAAGTTCAGCAATTCGCTCGGGATGAAATTGAAATTTCAATTTATGCCGGTAACACCAATGACGTGCGGCTTCTAGCAGAGCATCTTGATCGCCCTGTAGCCCGCGCAAACTAGGAGAGGTTGCCATGTCAACTTTCACCCCTCCTGGTCTACCGGCCTATCAGGCACAGCAAGCGGCGGCTAGTTCAGCCGCCGTGCAGCCGGGCATAAATGATGCTTTCAGCTTCGGTGATTTTTTCGGCGGAGTGCTGGAAACAGCAAGCGCATTTGGCACGAGTTTGTTGCAACAGGACCTATTTAGGGACCAGTTGAAAACGCAAGCTCAGATCAATGCTATTACGCAGCAACAAGCGGCTAGTGGCAATAGACCGGCTACACAATCGGGCGCTTCCGGTGGTGGCATATCTGGCTTTTTCGCTGATCCGCAAACACTGGTGATTGTTGCCGTTGTTGTGGTGGTCGTGATCCTACTGCTTGCCAGGCGTAAATAATGGCTGGAGTACCTTCGCTTTTTGGTGGCGGAGCAACATTAGGTCTTGGGGGCGGTCCAATCCGCTCGCAAGACCAGAATTCGGTGAGTTTTGGGACCAGGACTGTCAATTTTGGCTCTGATGACACCACAAAAATCACCAACACCGTAATCATTATTGTTCTGATAGGGGCTTTGTTATGGCTGATGTTACCCTCCAACCGCTCATAAGATTTGATAATCGCGCCCTGGCTGATTTGACCGAAGTTGGTCCGATTGATTTTTACCTGGAAGAACACTCTCGCGGTATCGGCGCATTGTTTGCCGTTATGAAAGGCGACAAGCGCTCTGGTTCGGTTTTGATCCGCCGTGAACAGCGCTTAAACGGCGATTTTGAATGCGTTGTTGTAGCTGGAAAAGTACGCGGCGAAACCGCCATTCTTGACCCTGGCATGAGCGAAATTGAGCGCCATGCTCGCAACAAAGGTTGCAAGACCATTCGCCTGCATACCGACCGCATCGGGCTTATCCGCAATCTATTGAAGCGGAACCCCGACGCTGAAACCGTTGTTGAATGGGAACTGTAAACAATGGGCCGTACCTCACAGCGTTCTGACAATAGAACCATCCAGACGGATGCCAGTCAGTTTACTGAAATTTCAAACGAGCTTGATTATCAATATGAGCAAGAATTTGATGAAAGCTTTAATACTGACAACAGCACAAGCGTTGAAGACAGTAATAATTTAGACGTTGAGGCGACTGGCAACATTTCAGCCGGCACCAGCGTTACAATTGAAAGTGAAGCGGCGAGCATTGCAGCCAGTGAGGCGGCTGTAGGTTCTGCCCAGGCAGCGGCCCA
>JAJFIU010000075.1 GCA_021774695.1 Alphaproteobacteria bacterium
TGGCGTGCCTGCCTCTGCCTGCTTCAAAATGCTGATGATCTGGCTGTCCGAATACCGTGACTTCTTCATATAAAATCTCCTGCGTTCCTGTTACGAGAAAATTCTACTTATGAGTACCGCTAATTATCGGGGGTATTACCATTTGATAAATATCCTTATCGCCGATCACCTTGATAAACTTTCGCACACACCGCTTGCGCGCATGGGTCCAAATTCTTGTCTGGGACTCATTTTTCCCCCTAATTTTGTCTCGTGTGTTCTCCCAATAAATTTCGAACGCTTCCGATAAGGGCAACTCAGGTTTCTCAACAGTGCCAAGCAAGGCTTCGGCTGCTTCAATCTTTTGTGCCGGACTTTTGATTTCATCGACAACATTCAATCGCTCTACCAGTTCACTCACAGGAGCGGCATCCAACTCGGGTAGAGTTTTATAGTCGAACCCATACTGCCGGGCATGGGCAACGGCGGCCTCAAACCGATTCCGCGCCACTGGATCGCACCCGGTTTTGCGGAATTTTTCCCATGCTTCTTCGATCGCTTCGTTGATGCCATCGCGGCGGAGGAGCGCTTGCAGTAAATTACTGGTGTCCAGCGACTGCTGAATGAAAGGACGACCGCCATATAAAGATAATAGATCCTTGGGAACCCGCCGATAATAATAGGCATGTCCTTTAATCCATTTCAGGTATTTGTCTTTGCAGTTAACACCCACTTTTTAGTCCTTCCATTTGGCGGCAATTGGAAGCGATGTAATAAAAAAAGTAATAAAAATTGTAATAAAAGATGTAATAAAAATCAAGGGTTTACAGTGATTCGAGTCTGCATATTGAGTGCTTGTATTGCAGGTACCCCATTGTATTTGCTTGATTTTTTGGCTGATACTGCCGTCTTCAGTTCCAAGGGAACTGGCTGGGGCGGCAGGATTCGAACCTGCGATACCGATACCAAAAACCGGTGCCTTACCACTTGGCGACGCCCCACCATTAGGTGTGGCGCGGTTTGTAAAGAAACAGACACACCCTGTAAAGCTATTTTTTGGCTGACCACGGCAAAAGTGAGGCCATCGGTCACAGCCGCGCGAAAATAGCTTGAAAACCGGGATTACCTGCGGATTTTAATATCAGGAATTTACGGTTCTAGCAGCCAATTGTATCGGCCATTATCCACCAGTTTGGTGCCTGTTCCTTCGCCCGGCGTGCTACAGATTCGGCGGCGGCTTTATCATGATACAGTGCAAAAACCGAAGCGCCGCTGCCCGACATGCGGATCAATTCATTCTGAGTATTAAGACGAAGAAACCTCTCGGCCTCCATAATTTCCGGGCACAATTGCACCGCCGAATCCTGCAAACTGTTGCTGGTCAGCACATCTAGCAACGACAAATCGGAAACCACTTTTTCCAGGTCCGTGATCGCCACATCAAACGGCGGCAGGCCGCGGCGGTCCCTGAACTCACAGAAACCGTCAAAAACCTCGGGCGTAGAGACTTTTTTAAGTGGATTAATAATCACAATACCCGCCGACCAGGGCAATTCAATCGGTTGGCGCACATCACCAATTCCCCTGACAATCTGCGATCCACTGCTAAGGCAGGCTGGAATATCGGCGCCTAATGACAATGCAATAGACGAAAGCTGATCGAGGGTTAGGTCAGTTTCCCAAAGTGCATTCAAACCAATCAGGGTAGCCGCTGCGTCCGCTGAGCCACCGCCGAGTCCCGACGCCACTGGCAGATTTTTCTCCAGTTCAATGGTAGCCCCTTTTTGCACACCGGTGTGCGCAGCTAGCGCAACCGCAGCCTTCATCACCAAGTTATCAGCTGCCTTTTCCGCCGACAAAACCTCTGAAAATGGTCCAGAAATGCTCAATTCAATAGTTTTAGCCGGCAAAAATCGTAACAAATCACCCTTTTTTGTGAAAGAAAACAGACTTTCCAGAAGATGATAGCCATCATCGCGGCGCCCGGTAATATGCAAAAATATATTTACTTTAGCGGGCGCCTTAACGAACAAACTGCCGTCGGGGCCCGGTTGAATGCGATTTTGAAGGTTGTTTTTCATGCCTGCGATTCCCCGCTTAAGATTCTCCGCCTAAAACTCTCCATCTAAGACTCTTCAGGCAACCCCATATCGAGCTTGTCCAACAATTCGGTCATTTCGTCACCGTCTGGCTTGCTATCAAGTGCGTGTTGCCATTGAAAGCGAGCTTCAATACGGCGGCCGACCCGCCAGTAGGCATCACCGAGGTGATGGTTGATGGTCGCGTCATCAGGCTCCAATCTCACGGCCTTCTCAAGCTGGTTAACGGCTTCGCTATAGTCCCCGGTCAAGAAGTTCACCCAACCGAGGCTATCGACAATAAATCCATCATCCGGCCGTTGCTCAACCGCCTGCTCGATCAGGCCTTTGGCTTTCACAACATTGATACCGCGGTCAATCCAGCTGTAACCCAGGTAATTGAGAACGCTGGGTTCCTCGGGGCTAAGCTCTAGTGCGCGCAAAAAATCAGCTTCCGCCTTCGGCCAATCATCCTGTTGCTCATAGCTAACAGCGCGAGCGAAATAGCCAAACCAATCTGGTCGGCGTGCCTTGGCATTCAATTCGATGGACTGCGTGTAATACAAGATTGCTTCGGTAAATTCCTCGCGCTCGCGTAAAATATCGCCCAGCGCTATCAAGTAGGACGGGTTCTTCGGATTAAGTCGCAGCGCAGTCCTCAACATGTCTTCGGCCTCGTCGACACGGTCAGCACGTCTTAGTGCGTTGATCAGCCGCTCATCGGCAGCCTGCCTAAGCGCACTTGTCGCTGGCACAGAATCATATACCTGCGCCGCCGCATGGGGGTTGCCCATCTGGTCCATCAAATTGCCAAGCATAAAATATATGTCGGCCACTTCCGGGGTCAGGTAAGATGCTATTCTCAAGTAAATCACTGCAGCCTGCGGTGAACTGCCACGGGAAAACTCCCCAGCAAGCCGGTAAAACATGCCGCCAACAGCACCGCGCGGGCTGGCGTTGGGCTGGCTCGGTGTGCGCCCAGCGGCAATCAACATACCTTCACGCACCAAGAAGCGATTATTGTCAAAACGCTTGACTTGTTTGCCCAAAAAAGTGCGCGCTTCGTCAATGCGGCCGGTGCGCGCTAACATATGGGCATAGGAAACAAAGGGCTGAAGCGAAACCGGTTGCGCGGCATTAGCCAACAACAAATATTGCTCCTGTGCCATATCGTAGTTTTGCATATGATCGAGCATATAGGCACGGTGCTCTTCCGCGATGGGCTTCAGCCTTTGGTCTACCATCATCGGCGCGAGTGAGCGCTCGGCCCCGGCAAAATCTCCTTCGGCAACATAGCTCCATGCTTCAAGCAACGGCGACATCAATCCACCAAAGCCAGACAGTTCAGCGCGCGCCAGCCGCTGCCGCACCGTCTCCCAGTCATTGCGCTTAAAGGCTTCCAGTACAAACAGGATAGAAACCAGATCATCTGCCCTAATCTCATCGCTCTCTGATGCCATATCCACCGCAACGGTAGCGGCGTCATCCAGCTGTCCTGCAAACAACAGTTGAAAGAATGCTTTATCGGCAACAAATTTGCTGTCTGGGTCAACTTGTAGGGCTTGCAAATAATAGCGTGCAGACGCGGCAAACTCAGAATCGTTTTGAGCCAGCGTCGCCGCAACAAACGAGCCATATTCGCTACCAGCGGTTTCCACGCTGGCAAACTCGCTGCGCAACTGATTTGTCACCGGCGCATATTCGCTATCGTTCGGCACAAACGCACAGCCCGCAGCCAAAACCGCAACAGGGAGATATTTAAAAAACGACGCCATTAAAGGCTTCCTCAACTAACAACCACTCCGGACATGCTATCACATATTTGGATAGTTTGGTCCACCACCACCTTCCGGCACCACCCAGTTAATATTTTGGGTGACATCTTTTATATCGCAGGTTTTACAGTGAACGCAGTTTTGCGCATTTATTTGCAGCTGTTGTTCGGCACCCTCACCAACAAACTCATACACCCCAGCGGGGCAAAAGCGCTGTTCTGGTCCGGCATAGTTTGCCAAATTAACCGTTACAGGTACTGCCGCATCGCTCAACATCAAGTGAACCGGCTGGTCTTCCTCATGGTTGGTGTTCGAGAGAAACACCGAGGTGAGTTTGTCGAACGAAAACACGCCGTCCGGTTTGGGATAATTAATTGGCTCAGCACGCGAGGCCTCTTTCGTCGCTTCATTGTCTTTATGCCTGTGCTTGAGTGTGGGCATCAAACCACCCAGGCCCAGGGTGTTCATCCACATGTCAAAGCCCGAATACAGCGTGCCAATTTTGACACCAAACTTGCTGAGCGCAGGACGAGCGTTTCTCACCTTGTACAAGTCTTTATAGATCCAGCTGTCTTTGAAGGCTTGCTCGTAACTGGCCAGTTCCACGTCACCGTTAGAGCCCGCCGCAATCGCTTCAAAGGCGCTTTCCGCCGCAAGCATGCCCGACTTCATGGCATTATGGCTGCCCTTGATGCGCGGCACATTAACAAACCCTGCTGCACAGCCAATCAGAACACCGCCGGGGAAATACAGCTTGGGCACCGACTGCAGCCCACCTTCATTGATCGCGCGTGCGCCGTAGGAAACCCGGCGTCCACCTTCCAATATTTCGCGGATTGCAGGATGGTTTTTATAGCGCTGCATTTCATCGAACGGCGACAGATAAGGATTTTCATAATCCAGCGTAACAACAAAGCCGATAGCAATTTGGTTGTTTTCCTGATGATA
>JAJFIU010000076.1 GCA_021774695.1 Alphaproteobacteria bacterium
GGCACCCATCATCAAGGCCATATGAATACGCTCGGTCTCACCCGACATCATCACCAGCGTCATCGGGCGTTTGGTTAGTTTAGCCATTTAAGTTGCCTTTCGCGCAAACAGAACAACCCGGGTCTTGCGGCAACCCGATGGTGCGGGTGGTGGCACTGAGTGCATCATAAATCAACATTTTGCCAGCCAGGCTATCGCCTATGCCTAGTATCTCTTTCAAAACCTCCACCGCCTGCAGAGTGCCAACCACACCTGCGACAGCGCCCAGGATACCGATGTCTGAGCAGGTACGCTGCATATCGGCTGGCGGCTCGTCCGGCAAAAAACACCGATAACACGGCAGCCCAACACCAGCGTGCGGCTTGAAGGTTGCAAGTTGACCTTCAAACGGGCCTAGCGCCGCTGAAACCAAAGTTTTTTCCAGCGCAACGCAGGTGTCATTGACCAAATGACGAGTTGCGAAATTATCGGTGCCGTCGGCAACAATCCCGTACTCGTCGATGATTGCAGCCGCATTAGCGGAGTCCAATCGGACAGTATGCTGCACCACTTTTACACCATCATTGAGCGCCTCGATTTTTGCGGCTGCGCTGCCGGTTTTCGGCTTACCCACATCTGCGCTGGTGTGAATAATCTGTCGCTGCAGATTGGACAGATCAACGGTGTCATCATCAACGATCCCGATTGTGCCAACACCGGCGGCCGCCAGATACTGCAACAACGGCGAACCAAGACCACCAGCGCCCACCACAAGCACCCGCGCGTTCAGCAGTGCCTTTTGCCCTGCCCCGCCCACATCTTTCAGGATGATATGACGGGCGTAACGTTCCAATTGTTCGTCGGTGAAATCCAATTGTTCATCCTCAATTCAACAACCTGAAAGCAACACTGAAATAAAACACACCTGACAAACTGTTGTGGCTTTAGGAATGCGTTTTACCTTACCCCTCAGGTACGCCTATTCCAGCACAGGCGCATCCGGCGCATAGGCTTTGTGACATACAGCGCAAGCTTCCAGCATCTGGCCAAATAGAGCGCGTTGGCGTGTGATATCACCGTTCTTTGCCATCAACTCAAGTTTGCGGGCCAAGTCGTGAAAAGCCTTGTCCCTTGCGACAAAGTCTTCGCCGAGCACAGCTTGAAGTACCCGCAAGTCGAGGGTGGTGACCTCATCCTTGTGTACAAAAGTTTCGCGCATTTTCGCGGCCACTTCTGCTACCGCCTTGCTGTCATTTGCTTCAAGGGCTTGTTCAATCACCCTGCCACCATCGGCCAACAGGCGCATTTCTTTTTTGAGGAAACCTCGCACCTTGTCAGTGAGCTCTTCAGCGGGTGCAGGTTGAAGGGCTGCAATGCCCGACGCACCCCATGCTGCAGAGCCCGCCACTAGAACCAATAATACCGTCAATTTTGAAGTCACAAGCCAAACCTAACCTTGTTAGTTACCAATGAAGTCGACAATGTTGCCCAGCAAACTGCTCTCGCCGCGATAAAACTCGGTGTAACTACAGTTCCCGCAAGTAACCGCGGTAAACTTCCGGTTTTGCACATTGAAAAACCGCGATAACCCGCTGCCGGTCATTCTGACATCATCGGTGTCATAGTTCGTACCATCGCATTTAGGGCATTCCCAATTTTTACTCATTGCATAATCCTATCTTGTACCTGTTGAGCCAAACCCGCCAGCGCCGCGCGCTGTCTCGTCCAAATCGTCAACCTTTACCCACTGGCCTTGCGTCACCGGCGCAATCACCATCTGCGCCACGCGCATGCCGCGCTCAACGATGAAGGGCTCATTGGACAGGTTCACCAAAATCACTTTCACTTCGCCGCGGTAATCCGCATCGATTGTGCCGGGCGTGTTCAGCACACTCACGCCGTTTTTTGCCGCCAAACCAGACCGCGGCCTAACCTGCGCCTCATAACCGGCGGGTAGTGCCATCGCCAGCCCGGTTGGGACCATCGCCCGCTCCAGTGCGCCGAGCGTCAGGGTTTCACCTTCACCCAGTGCTGCGTACAAATCCATACCCGCGCTTTGCGCAGTTTCATATTTAGGAAGTGGCAGGCCTTCGCCGTGGGTTAGCGCCTTCACGTTGATGGAAACAGTCGTCATATAATTGCTTTCAAATTTATTTGGCCAAAACGTCTTTGATTGTGTGCGCAAGCTTAATCGCGACATCTTTTTTGCTCATGGTCGGCCAGCTATCAACGCTGCTATCAGTAATGATATGCACCTGGTTGTCAGCCCCACCCATCACGCCGGACGCAGCTGATACATCGTTGGCGACGATGATGTCGCAGCCTTTGCGCGCCCGCTTGGCCGTGGCATATTCAATCACTTGCTCTGTCTCAGCGGCAAAGCCCACGACCAACACCGGTCGCCCCTCGCCCAAAGAAGAAAGACCTTTCAGAATGTCTGGGTTTTCACACAGTGCCAGTTCGGGAATACCATCTTTGGATTTCTTGAGCTTTTCGCCCAATGAGCCCGCTTGCATACGCCAATCGGAAACAGCCGCCACACAAACAGCAGCGTCAGCTGGCAGCGCTGCGGTAACCGCAGCATTCATTTCCAGCGCCGTTTCCACATCAATACGGTTCACACCAACCGGGGTTTCCTGCGACACCGGCCCTGCCACCAACGTGACATCCGCGCCCAGTTCCGCTAGTGCGCCCGAAATTTCAAAGCCCTGTTTGCCTGATGACCTGTTGGCGATATAGCGCACCGGGTCAATAGGCTCTTGCGTCGGTCCGGCGGTCACAATGATTTTCTTGCCAGACAATGGTCGCACGCCGCCTGCAAAAAAGTCCTCAACAGCGTCCACCATGTCCGGCACCTCAGCCAAGCGCCCCGGGCCAACTTCACCGCACGCCAGCATGCCAGCACCGGGGCCAACCATCAGCACACCGTCGCGCCTCAGCGTTTCCAGATTGCGCTGGGTAGCCTTGTGCGCCCACATTTCCGCGTTCATAGCTGGTGCCACCATCACCTGCTTGTCGGTTGCCAGAAGAATAGTACTGGCCAAGTCGTTAGCAAGGCCGTTCGCCATTTTTGCCATCAGATCAGCTGTTGCAGGCGACACCAGAACCAGATCAGCTTCGCGCGACAGGCGAATATGACCCATTTCGGCCTCGTCTTTCAGGGAAAACAGGTCGGTGTAACACTCATTATTGGTAAGGCTGGCCACACTGAGGGGGGTGATAAACTGCTGGCCGCCGGGCGTAAGAACGCCCCGCACGCTGGCCCCGCGCTCCATCAAGCGCCGCGCCAGATCAAGTGACTTATAGGCCGCGACCCCGCCGCCTATGATAAGAAGTATTCGTTTGCCCTCAAGCATAGTCAAAAAGCCTCACATTCATGTTTCAGAACATATAAGGGGCTTTGGTGCCCGCTGCAAACATCCTCTCACTGTCGTGATGACAATGAGAGGGTTTGATTGATCAGTTATTTCAGTCCGCGTCGCCACTTTCTGCCCGGCCGTCCATGCTAAATTCGCCTGCGCCGAAACGGGCAAGGATGAGAAAACCACCAGCAATGGTAATGTTTTTCATCATCATCACCTGCTCTTCGGCGTGGAAAACAAACGCGGTAACAAGGCAAAAACCTGCCAACAAATAGGCAACAATGCGGGTTTGATACCCCGCCAAAATCATCAGCCCGGCGATAACTTCAAACAGTGCTGCTGGCCAGAATAGGAACCCCGGCACACCCACTGCTTCCATATATTGAATGGTACCTTCACCGCCGCCCATCACCTTGCTGATACCAGCCACTATGAACATAACCGAAAGCAGTAACCGCCCCAAAAGCGCAGCATATGGATCTAATTTTTCCATCATAATTCTCCCCTGAAATTGGACGAAATGCCCAATATTCGTGCAGGAAGTGTCGCTCAAAAAGAGATTTTGCGCAAATTAACTGCCAAAACGGCGTTAATACGTGAGAATTTTTAACAGGAGCGCGCCGACAATCAGGCCGAATGCGAAGGGCCACAGGCTGCTATTTTTTGGTGCGGGCGCAGGCTCCGCTGGAGCAGGTTGTGCCGGGTTTTGTTCGTCCGCCAGCCATCGTTCGATACGCGACGGCAGCCGCTCGAGCAGGCGCGGCAATTGGTTGATAGCGTCCGCCAACTGAATCTCAGGCGACAGGTTTGCCCGTACCCAATGTTCGATCACCGGTTCGGAAATTTGCCACATATTGGACTTTGGGTGAAGGTGGAGCGCCATACCCTCTGCCATCACCATGGTACGCTGCAACAACAATAATTGCGGCTGGGTTTGCATCTTGAACCGTTCGGTGGTGGCAAACAGCTGCGCCAATAATTTACCGGCGGATATTTCCTCAACCGGCAAATCCATGATTGGGTCAGCGATGGCGCGCATAGCTTGCGAGAACTCCTCCAGGCTTTCCCCTGCGGGCACAAAATCAGCATCGAAATGAACTTCAGCTACGCGGTCATAATCCCGGCGAATAAAACCAAACAGAATTTCCGCTAGAAACCGCCGTTCAAGTTTGGTCAGCCGGCCCATGATGCCAAAATCAACCGCTACGACTGTCCCGGAGGGTTCGATGATCAGGTTGCCCTGATGAAGGTCAGCGTGGAAAAATCCGTCGCGAAGCGCTTGCTTCAGAAAAACCTGCACAATGGTGGTGCCCAGCGCCTTCATGTCATGACCGGCCTTTTCGAGCCCAGCAGCATCTGACACCCGAATGCCTTCAACCCATTCAAGGGTCATTACCCGGCGGGCGGTCAGTTCCCACTCAACAGTTGGTATCCTGTATCCTGGCTCGCCGGACATATTGTCCGACAGTTCAGCAGCAGCTGCAGCCTCAAGCCGCAAATCCATTTCGCGCAAAACCGTTTCGCGAATTTTATCGCATACCTGCAACAGGCGCAGCCGTCTGGCTTCGGCGCTGTTTCGTTCCGCCAGCGCGGCCAACCAGTCAAACAAAGCCAGATCTCGGATGAATCGCTTTTCAATATCGGGCCGCAAAATTTTAACCGCGACTTTGCGACCATCTTTCAGCTCAGCCTTGTGAACCTGCGCGATGGAGGCGGCAGCAACGGCTTCTTCGCCGAACCAATTGAAAATTTCATCCAGCGGACGGCCCAATTGCTCTTCGACCATCGCTTTTGCTTTGCTGAACGCGAAAGCGGGCAAACGGTCCTGCAGGGTGGTTAACCCCTCTGCAATCGGCCGCCCTACCAAATCAGGTCGGGTCGCCAAGGTTTGACCAAGCTTAATATAAGCCGGACCCATACCAGCAAGCGCCATCGCCAACCGTTCGCCGTCGCAGTCCGGCAAAGCTCGCTTGCGCGGCACATAAAAGGTCATCGCCCGCAACAATCGCGGCCCCCACGGCGGCACGATGTCGATACGGCTGAGAGCACGGATGGCGCCGAACCGCCGCAGGCCAATGGCCATTAAATAAAGCTGAAATAAATAGCTGAAGACCCGCACCAGATGCGCCTTTAAACCCGGGTGCCGCTATGAATAGCGACAACACCTGCTGATATCGAACGCCAATTGGTTCTGCTAAAACCCGCGTCGCTGATCATTTGGTCAAATTTTTCGGGTGTCGGAAACCGGCGAATCGATTCGACCAGATACTGATAACTGTCCCGGTCCTGTGCCACCATTTGACCCATCGCTGGGATGAATTTGAAGCTGTAAGCATCATATGCCTTTTGCAACACTGGCACCACGGCGGGGCTAAATTCCAGGCAATGAAAACGCGCACCAGGCTTGAGCACACGGTAAGCTTCTGCAAGAGCCTCTTCAATGCGGGTTACATTGCGAATGCCGAACGCAATGGTGTAGGCATCCATGGACCGGTCACGGAACGGCAATTTCATTGCATCAGCGCAGATAAACTCTGCGCGGGCTGCATAACCTTTTTTATTGGCGCGCTCAGCACCGACGCGTAGCATTTCTGCATTGATGTCACTCACGGTCACGGTGCTGCCCGCGGCTGCCTCCATAAACCTGAAAGCAATATCGCCGGTACCCCCCGCCACATCAAGCAAATGCATGCCGGGGCGCGGGTTGATGCTGTCTATCAGCGAGTTTTTCCAAATACGGTGAACGCCCACGCTCATGACATCATTCATAATGTCGTACTGGTCCGCCACCGAATTGAAAACACCTTTGACCAAACCGGCCTTATCCGCCTCATCGACAGTTTTAAAGCCGAAATGAGTAGTTGACTGCATTTCCGTCTCGCTTGCAGCCTTTGGTTTTTTGTCAGTTGATGCAGGTGTTACAGACATTACGGTCTTGTCACTTTATCTTTGCCAGCTTATTCGATTGAACCAGCTTACCCGATTGGGCCAACATATTCGATTGGGTATTGCCCGATTGCGCGGACCATAACCGACCGGGCTCATGGAAGCCAGTATGATTAAAACGAAAACAGAAAGCGCGACAATATGCCCGAATTACCCGAAGTTGAAACGGTACGCCGCGGTCTTGCTCCAATACTGGAAAATACCCGGATAGCCAAAGCGTGTGCCCACGCACCCAAACTGCGGGTGGATATTCCGAAGGATTTCAACCAGCGGTTATCTGGAGCGCTGGTTACCCGGCTAACACGGCGTTCTAAATATATACTGATGGAATGCGAGGATGGCCTGGTGGCAATCCTGCATCTGGGCATGTCCGGGCGCATTACTATACATACTGCAGGCAGCGAACACCCTGCACGCGCCAAGCATGATCATATTACCTTACTCACTGAAAACGGCGATCTGGTGGTCTTCAATGATGCCCGCCGATTTGGACTGTTGGTATTTTCGTCTGTCAGTGAGATTGACCAACATGCCTTGATTAAAGATATCGGCCCAGAACCATTGGGCAACGGATTCAACAGCGCCCATTTGGCGGCTGGACTGGCAAAACGCAAATCACCGATTAAAACCAGCCTTTTGGACCAAAAACTTGTAGCGGGACTGGGTAATATATATGTGTGCGAAGCATTATGGAGGGTCGGCATTGCCCCAACGCGCCTGGCTAACACATTGTCAGCGGAAGAGATTGAGGCATTGGTTCCGATCATCCGCACCATTTTGGAAGAAGCAATTGCAGCGGGCGGGTCAACACTGAAGGATTATGCGCAAGTATCAGGTGAGCTGGGGTATTTTCAGCATAGCTTCAAAGCATACGGCCGCGAAGGCGAACCTTGTATTGCCAAAGGTTGTCAGGCTACAATTGAGCGGATTGTGCAATCAAACCGGTCAACATTT
Organism: Alphaproteobacteria bacterium; assembly: GCA_021774695.1. Classification (GTDB taxonomy): domain Bacteria; phylum Pseudomonadota; class Alphaproteobacteria; order Sphingomonadales; family Kordiimonadaceae; genus Kordiimonas. The sequence continues at coordinate 7,242 of JAJFIU010000076.1, forward strand.
TATTGCCCTAATTGCCAGAAATAAAGGTATCAGGACTAATGTTGCCAAAACATGTTTACCCGCAATAGGCCCGTTGGAAAGCTTGACATAACGATGACATCCTATGGTTTTCACAAATGTGCTGCTGCCTGCATCGCTTGGCTGGCCGTGTCATTCGCCGGCACCGCAGATGACCGCTTCATCGACGGTTTTCCTGATATTCCCTATCTTGATATTGTGTCGGCTGTTATCGGTGAGCCCCTGGTTTTTGACACAGCGAGCGGCACTGTTGCCGAAGTGGGTTTGCAGTTTTCAGAACCTGCGGCCAAGGTTCTTCTTATATACGGCGAAGCGCTCGGCGGTCTCGGTTGGACATGCACAAAAACAGATTTATATCTGCGCTGTATCAGGGAACAAAGCCTGATTCAGCTAACTGCACCCAGCAGTAAAAGCCCCAATGACAGCTTCATCTTGCGACTGGAGCCGCGCCAATAACCATATGTTGAGCTGTTTCGCTTCTGGCCGATTATTTACTTTTCAAATGCGGTCGACGCTATTAGGACTCGGTGTTTCGTTTGGCAACAACAGGACTTGTGCATGACTTTTGAAACCATCCTCCTCGATAAACAGGAAGGCGTAGGGTTGATTACATTTAATCGCCCGGAGGCACTCAATGCCCTGAATGGTCAATTGCTCAAAGAATTAGGCGACGCGCTTTTGGCGCTGGACGATGACGATGACATCGGCGCCATCGTTGTAACCGGCAGCGAAAAAGCATTTGCTGCAGGCGCAGACATTAAAGAGATGGTTGGCAAGACCTTCGCAGAAGTTTTATCGGATGACCTGTTCGGCCGAATCAACCAGATATTTGCTTCTGTTGGCAAACCAGTAATTGCGGCCGTGGCTGGTTATGCCCTCGGCGGCGGGTGCGAAATCGCCATGGCATGTGATTTTATCATCGCTGGCGAAAATGCAAAATTTGGCCAACCCGAGATTAAACTCGGCGTTATTCCTGGCATCGGGGGGTCACAGCGCTTGACCAGGTTGGTTGGCAAATCCAAAGCGATGGACATGATGCTGACTGGACGCATGATGGACGCGACGGAAGCCGAACGAGCTGGCTTGGTAAGCCGAATCGCCCCGGCAGAAGATTTGGTGGAAACTGTTATGGAGGTAGCGACCTCAATTGCACAACTTTCCGCGCCGTCAGTGGCGCTGGCAAAAGAAGCAACCAATGCCGCACTGGAGACAACCCTGCAGCAGGGCCTATTGTTTGAAAGAAGGCTGTTTCATTCACTTTTTGCCACCGAAGACCAGAAAGAAGGCATGAACGCTTTCATCGAAAAACGTCAACCTCAGTTCAAAAATCGCTAACCCACTGCGTCGAGGCATGAAAATACGCCCTTGGCTATTGACGCGGCCGTTTCCCGGGTATATAGAGCCGACCTCGAATTGATTAAGGGCTTCGGCGTATCGCTGAGGCCGGTATGAACTTGAAAATGGCAGAGCTGCGTCGGTGCCAATTGCACCTGACAGACGGTAGTGCCAGACAAAGGTAGAAAAATGGCAAACTCTAAACAGGCCAAAAAACGCATTCGTCGTAACGACAACCGCGCCGAGATCAACAAGTCTCGCGTAAGTCGCATTCGCACTTTCATCCGCACGGTTGAAGAAGCAATCACCTCTGGTGACAAGCCTGCGGCTTCAACAGCTTTGAAGTCTGCAGAGCCAGAAATCATGCGCGGCGTTACTAAAGGTGTTCTTCACCAGAAAACAGCATCAAGGAAAGTTTCTCGTCTTTCTAAAGCTGTGAAATCGATCGCTTAACATTTCTTTCGATTCGCGACGGAAATTTCAGCAAATTTTGCTTTTCAAAGCCACTTCATCACGAAGTGGCTTTTTTCGTTTGTACCGTTAAAGGGAACAAAAAGAGCACATATTTTGTGCCTCATCACCTCGCGCCCACATATTGTGTCCCACGATGAGTCACGCCATAGGGCTAAAACATAAGTTTGTGTCAAGCGATAGATTCAGTTGCTGGCGGCAGTGGCTCTATGTAGATTGGCCTTCTGACCTCGGTGGGTCTCGCAGGCAACCAACCTTCCATTTTTGGAAACTGTCTGCAGGG
>JAJFIU010000077.1 GCA_021774695.1 Alphaproteobacteria bacterium
AAATCCGTTGGTTAGCGCGGTGGGTGTGCTGGCGTGCAGATAACTGCCCATGGGCAACGGTAGTAATGGCTCTGATTTGAGGTCGGCAGAACGGTATATATGAGCCATAGGTACAGAAATTCTGTGGGTTGGGCGCACCAGGCCCCGCGTCGTTGCGCCTGCTAGAATCCAGCCAACGTAGCCATCTATAATGGCGCCAACTTTTAACCATGCATCTTGTCTGTCTATAATCTGCAGCGGTTCACCGAAAAGTATTTCACTAGCAGTTTTTGCAGCAGCTTCAGGTTCCGATTTCAGGGCTGCCCAAGGCGTTGTGCATTGAACATCTATACCTGAGCAATCGAGCAGCCGGTCCGATGCCTCAATTTCCGTCTGGGGATCAAAAAGGGCTGGCAAACCATACGCTTTAAGTGGTCCCATTTGGGATTTTTTTGCCAAGTGTGTTGCTCCCTTATGCTTCGGTTTATGTTCCAGCATCAACCTGTATTGATTTGTCAGCCTTGACGATGCGGTCCGATAGTTCGCTGAGAAATACTGCGCCTTTTACGGTGCGTTGCACAAGGATGCTTCGTCCGTCCGTTGGGTCTTTTTTTCTCCTTATAAATCCCAGTTTACTCAAAGTATCCAGTGCCCTGGTGATAACCGGTTTAGCGATGTTTAAATCAGTTGCCAGCCCGCGCACGGTGTGTGGCGGCTCGCTCATATAGACAGACAATAATACAGACATTTGGCGTGATGTCAGGTCTGGGTCGTCCGACCTAACACAAGCGCGGTGTGCTTCACGCCACACTTTTAACATTCGCGGGTTCGTTTTTTCGCTCACACACCGATCCTTTGCAATCATTGGCAAGGGGTTCTGTCTATCAACTGTTCCTTAAAACTGTCCTAACGTCAGGTAGGATAAACTGATGCAGCGCTATAGTGACAAGTATGCTTTTATTGCATCAAACGATGCTCTCAGCCCCTGAGCTTCGCCGCCTACAGGCCTGCCTGCTCGGGGTTTCTTGTTCCAGGCAAAAACGTCAACATGCACCCATGGCACGGTTGGCTCCACAAAGTGCTGCAGGTAAAGCGCGGCGGTTATTGCGCCTGCTTGCCCACCATCGCCCACGTTGCTAAGATCAGCGATAGGGCTTGAAATTTCTTTGTCATACCCCGACCACAGCGGCATGCGCCACAAGGGGTCTTGGGTGGTGGCAGCGCTGTTTTCCAGTGCATCCCAAACCTTGTCACAGTTGGTGAATGTTGCAGGCAGATCAGCGCCCAGTGCTACTCTGGCAGCGCCGGTTAAGGTGGCAAAATCAATCAACAGGTCAGGAGCCTCTTCGCACGCCAACGCAATCGCATCGCACAAAACCAACCGGCCTTCAGCGTCTGTGTTGCCGATTTCAACGGTTAGCCCTTTGCGGGTATTGATTATGTCGCCCGGCCGGTAAGAAGAAGCGGAGATCGAATTTTCTACAGCAGAAATTAACAGGCGCAAATTAACTTTGAGTTTGCTGGCCATGATCAGTTCGGCGAGGGCCAGTGCATGTGCTGCACCGCCCATGTCCTTCTTCATCGTCCGCATACCGGCGCTGGACTTAATATCGAGCCCGCCGCTATCGAAACAAACCCCCTTGCCAACCAGTGTCAAACTGGGGGCATCTTGCGGGCCCCAGCGCAGGTCAATCAGGCGCGGCTCGCGGCCCGTTTCAGCGGCCCGTCCAACAGCGTGGATGGCCGGGAAGTTGTGATCGAGGAGATCATCACCAACGATGGTCTCTGACGTGGCGCCATATGATTCCGCAACCGCTTCAACCGCGTCTTGCAGGTCCGATGGGCCCATGTCTTCTGCGGGTGTATTAACCAGGTCTCGTACCTTGGCCATCGCGCTGGCCGTATGTTTAATTTGCATGCATGCTGTCTTAGACAGACCAACAAGCCGGCGTTTTTTTGTCTGTGTAGATTTTTTGTAGCGGTCGAAAACATAGTGCGCCATGCACCAGCCCAAGGCGCCGGCTTCAACCGAACCGGTGTCCACTTCTGTATCAAAAACAAAGTCGCCCGCCGGTAGTTTGCCTGCGACCAATGCCAGCCACCACGGGCTGTTTGTCGGCAAAGTGGTCCCGCCAATACCGATCAAAATTTTAGTGATTTCACCGGACGCCCCTGTGATTGCCGCGTAGGTGCCCTGCCGTGCTTCAAAACCGCTAGCAACTATCCAAGCGCGTTGGGTTTCCCCAAGTTTCTGGAGAGTGTCTTCCAGAGAGTTTTTGCCAACCGGAATAAGCGTAATCGTGCTGTCTTTTGCTTTTGCGGACGACAGGCAGTTCGCTGGGATAGGCATTAAGCTCTCCAAAATTGTGGGTTAGGCTTCAGGTGCGATCGTCACTCGAAGCTGGCTCATGCTGTCGTCAACTTCGATTTGACACGAAAGGCGAGACAATGCGGGATCATAATTTTCGCTGTCTTCCAGCAAAAACTGCTCGTCGTCTTCCATTTTGGGAAGTTGTTCAACATCGTCGGCATCAACAAAAACATGACAGGTACAGCAACTGCAACAGCCGCCGCAAATGGCGGCCAGATCGTCAAAGTCATTGTTGCGTATATTCTCCATAAGCGAGAGGCCAATTTCAGCTTCAATAGTGCTTGTTTGACCAGCAAGGTCGGTGACAGAAATTTTTACCATTATTCAGCATTCCGTATTAAGTGCCCGAGATTAAGTGCTTGCGACATTTTTCTTGAGTTGGGTCCCTGGGCGGCGTGGATGTAATTAACAAAGTGCGGCTTTGATGCAATATCAACATGCGTTTAGCGCCAATAGCAAAAAAAATCGCTTAACAACAGAAAAAAGACCGGCCCTTGCAGGCCGGCCCGAGAACACCTGAATTCAGGTGCGAGGACATTCATCGTTAAGAGCGAAATTATTCAGCGGCTTTGAACTGCGCTGTTTCTGTAGATTCGCCCATTGCAGTTGTCGAAGAATTGCCGCCTGAAATGGCCTGCGCAACCGCATCGAAGTAGCCAGTGCCGACTTCGCGCTGGTGGCGCGTTGCTGTGTAGCCGCCTTTTTCAGCCGCAAATTCTTCTTGTTGCAGTTCCGAATATGCAGCCATGCCGCGGTCGCGGTAGCCGGTTGCAAGTTGGAACATGCCGTGGTTCAAGCTATGGAAACCCGCCAGTGTTACAAACTGGTATTTGTAACCCATCGCACCCAGTTCACGCTGGAACTTGGCGATTGTTTCTTTGTCCAGGTTGGCTTCCCAGTTAAACGACGGCGAGCAGTTGTACGCCATCATCTTGCCAGGGAATTCTTTCTGGATCGCTTCAGCAAAGCGCTTGGCATCGTCGAGGTTTGGCAGAGAAGTTTCCCACCACAACAGATCAGCGTGCTTTGCAAACGCGACGCCACGCTTGATGCAGTGATCAACACCAGCGTCAAGATGGAAGAAGCCTTCTGCAGTACGGTTGTCGCGGTCGATGATGAACTCGTGATCGCGCTCATCAATGTCAGATGTGATCAGCTTGGCTGATTCAGCGTCTGTACGAGCAATTACCAGTGTAGGTGTGCCGCAAACATCAGCAGCGAGGCGTGCTGCCTGCAGGTTTTGCTCGTGCTGTTGGGTTGGAATAAGAACTTTGCCGCCCAAGTGGCCGCATTTCTTTTCCGCAGCCAACTGATCTTCAAAGTGAACACCAGCAACGCCAGCTTCGATGAAAGCTTTCATGATTTCAAACGAATTCAATTTGCCGCCAAAACCTGCTTCTGCATCTGCTACGATCGGCGCAAACCAATCGCGCTGTGCGCCGCCTTCAGCGTGCTCAATCTGGTCAGCGCGCTGTAGAGTGCGATTGATGCGGCGTGCAAGCTCGGGTGCCGCATTCGCAGGATATAGGCTTTGGTCCGGGTACATACTGCTTGCGGTATTGCTGTCAGCGGCAACCTGCCAACCAGACAGGTAAATTGCTTTCAAGCCAGCTCGAACCATTTGCATGGCCTGGTTGCCGGTCATTGCACCCAATGAGTGGACATAATCTTCGGTTTGCAGAAGGTCCCACAACTTACGCGCGCCTCGGTCAGCTAGTGTGTGCTGAATCTGGACGGAACCGCGCAGGCGCTCCACGTCTTCAACCGTGTAATTGCGTTCGATGTATTTAAAGCGACCCTTCGGGGTGTTTGGGATCAGGTCTTCAAATGTTTTACTCATGGGTACTCTCCTTGTGATGCGGTAACTGCCGCCTATTCAGGTTATTTGATCAGTTCGTAAGCCGGGGTTGTTAGAAATTCTTTAAAATCTTCGGCATAGACAAGCTCGAGGAACAGGGCGCCGGCCTCTAGCAACCGGTTGGCCTCGAAACCATCACCAAGCTGGGCTTTCAGCGTCGCCATTTCGTCGTCATACAGTGCCTGCACCAGACCGCGGGTCACAGCGCGACCATCATTAAGCTCAGCGCCGTGTTTGAGCTGTTGCCATATCTGGGTGCGGCTAATCTCTGCGGTTGCGGCATCTTCCATCAGGTTATAAAGCGGTACAGCACCGCGTCCGGTAAGCCACGCACCAATATATTGGACACCAACCCGGATATTTTCCCGGATACCGTCCTCGGTTGTGGTGCCCTTGTGGGGCTCCAGCAGGTCTTCCCGGGTGATGGTCAGATCATCGCGAGTGCGGTGAATTTGATTGGCCTGCGGCATCAGCGCGTCAAACACTTGCTTGGCAACGGGTACCAATGCGGGGTGAGCAACCCAAGTGCCATCATGACCGTTTGAAGCTTCACGGTCTTTGTCGGCGCGCACCTTGGCGAAAGCAGCGTCGTTGGCAGCCGCGTCGCCTTTAACCGGAATTTGCGCCGCCATGCCGCCCATGGCGTGAGCTCCCCGACGGTGGCAGGTCTTAATGAGTAAAAGCGAATATGCTTTCAGGAAGGCTGCTCCCATGCCAACCTGACCTCTGTCGGGGAGTAGGTAGTTCTTATTGCCGCCAATGCGTTTAATGTAGCTGAAAATATAATCCCAGCGTCCGCAGTTCAGGCCAACGATATGGTCCTTCAAGGCGTATAGAATTTCATCCATTTCGAAAGCAGCCGGCAGCGTTTCGATCAGCACCGTTGCTTTGAATGAACCGTGGGCAATGCCCAGGGCCTTTTCAGCAGCGCTGAAGATATCATCCCAAAGCTTGGCTTCTTGGTGGCTTTCCATTTTAGGCAGATAGAAATAGGCGTTTGTACCGCGTTCCATCAAAGCTTTTGCATTGTGGAAAACATAGAGACCAAAATCGAAAATGCCGGCGGAAATTGGCGCGCCGTTTAACAGCGCGTGAGCTTCCTGCATATGCCAGCCACGTGGGCGCACTTTCAGAACAGCAGTATTGTCGCCCAAGCGATAATCTTTGCCCGTCTTGGGATCGGTGAATTCAAGTTTGCCGCGGGCATAATCATACATATTGACCTGACCGGTAAGCATATTGTCCCATGTGGGTGATGACGCGTCTTCAAAGTCCGCCATGAAAACATTGGCGCCTGAGTTGAAGGCGTTGATCATCATTTTACGGTCAACTGGGCCGGTTATCTCCACGCGTCGGTCTAAAAGATCATCAGGTGTACTAAGAATAGTCCAATCACCGCTGCGAATATCGACGGTTTCAGTCAAAAAATCTGGCAGCTCACCGTCGTTGTAGCGCGCCTGCCGGTCCATACGGGCATCCAACAGTGTTGGCCTGCGGTGGCCAAATGCTGCTTCAAGTGACGCAACGAACGCAAGCGCTTCGTCGGTCAGAATATGTGCATATGCCGAATTGATAGGGCTGGTGATTTCCAGCGTCGGCGTTTCAACAGATTTGTTTGTGGCAGCTGCCATTGGATTACCTCTTTTTGACGTTGCACCGAAACACTAATGTGTAACTTTGTTGCGCCATGGCCAGCTGTATTCCATATTTCATGTTGTTTTAAAATCATTATTGATACAAAAAGTGTTCTATTGTATGACTTTGTAAATGTCATAATGTAAACATGTCAAAGTTGTAAACATGAGCAATGTTACCAAAAAAATCTTCGCAGGCCCCAGAATCAGACGTTTACGGCGAGAACGCGGACTGTCACAGTCGCAGATGTCCTCGGAACTGGGGTTTTCCACCAGCTATCTAAACTTAGTTGAACGTAACCAACGGCCAGTATCAGCGCAATTTTTGTTGCGGCTGGCGGAAGTGTATGACGTTGAACTGGCGGCTTTTGCAGGGACCGACGAAGCTCGGGCATTTGCCGACCTCAGTGAAATTATCGCGGATCCCATGTTTAAAAGCCTGGGTCTCTTGCGTAGCGAGCTGCAAGATATGGCTGATTCTGCGCCGCGCGCAGTCGATGCATTTACCTTGTTATATAAATCCTTCCAGCAAGCGAAACAGAATGCCACTGAGCTGTCCAGCCAGTTTGCTGAGCGCGGTGGCATGGAACTGGATGCGGTTTTCCCTGTCGACGAAGTGAGAGACTTTATCCATGACCGCAAAAACTATTTTGCAGAACTGGATGAAGCGGCCGAGTCGACGCACGAAGAACTTGGCCTGCAACGCGATGATGCCTTCATGGTTCTGTCGGGGCGACTGGATGAAGAGCACGGTGTGCGGGTTCGGATCATGCCGCACGAAGTGATGCCGGAAACATTGCGCCATTTTGACCTGCATCGGCGTCAATTATTGATCAGTGAAATGCTGGATGCCAGCGCGCGAATATTTCAGTTAGCAGTGCAGTTGGCGCAGCTGGAATTCAAGCCGATGATCCAGCGTATTGCCGATACCCACTCGTTTCAAACCGAGGAAGCTCGCCGTTTGGTTCGGATCAGTCTTGCCAACTATTTCGCAGGGGCTTTGTTAATGCCCTATGGCCGTTTCCTGGCGGATGCTAAAGCGCTTAAGTATGACATCGAGCACCTTGGACGGCGCTACCACACCAGCTTCGAGCAAGTATCGCACCGGCTGACCACTTTGCAGCGCCCAGGCGAACGCGGCGTGCCCTTCTTTTTTATTCGGGTTGATAAAGCCGGAAACATCTCCAAACGCTTTTCCGCAGGCCGGTTTCACTTCTCCCGCTTCGGCGGCACCTGCCCCTTGTGGCAAGTGCATGACACCTTCACCATACCGGGGCGCATCGCAACCCAGATAATTCAGATGCCCGACAGCACAACTTATTTTTCCATCGCACGAACCGTTAAGCGGGTCGGGGCGTTATACGGGCAACCGGACCAGCAACTGGCGATCGGTCTTGGCTGCGATATCGCGTTTGCGCGAGACCTTGTTTACGCCAAAGGCCACGATCTGGAACAGCCGGACGCAACACCCGTTGGCCCCAATTGCCGACTGTGCGAGCGCCCGGCATGTCCGCAACGGGCCAACCCGCCGCTGACGCGCAATTTGGTTCTTGATGAACGGTCTCGCGGTATTTCTGCTTACCGTTTTAGTCAGGAATAGAGGCCAGGAATGAAGCCACACTGATACCGGTATTAAAATAATCCAGGAAAGGATTTTGGATATGACCGGACTCAGATTTTTCTTCATCGCGCTTGCGGTTGTTGGCTCTATCGGGCCGTGGTATTTTTTCGCCGGATTTATGGCGGAAAACGGCGTTGCTGTTAGCGACTTCATCGCCGCACTTTTTGTCAACGGCGCGTCGGCAGGCCTGTCGGTCGACATTGTCATCTCATCAACCGCTTTTTGGGTCTGGTCGTTTTTTGACGCCAGAGACAAATCCATTAGCGGATGGTGGCTAGTGATCCCTGCCACGGTGCTGGTTGGTTTGTCGTTGGCTTTGCCTGCTTACCTAGCCGTGCGCATTTCGAAAATCCAACAATCCCAAGCGGCATAAACACTACGCTTGTGATGGCTCGTCTGTTTGCCCTCAGCACCTACCAAGGGGCGGGCAGGTGTGCCATCATAAAACCTTTGTCCCAGTAATCCTTTGAAAGTACCAGATGTTTGCCATTTGCCGCATAGTCGAAATTTAAACGCTTGTCGCTGCGTTCGGTGCCGACCGGAGATGTATAGAACGTTGATTCGTTACTGGGCCTAGACTCGGTAAAGCGGCCAATTTTCCGGGCGAACCGAGTGTTTTCCTGAGTGTTCGTTCATAGAAATCAGAAATCACCCATATTTTATTGTTTCATTGGCGCCTTTGGCACTAAGCTGCCGCTTCTTTTCAGGTTTGGGAACGGAACAGCGTTATGGCCATCAGTGTGCTAGATTTGTTCAATATAGGCATTGGCCCGTCGAGCTCGCACACGGTAGGGCCGATGAAGGCGGCGCATGAGTTTGCTGAGAACTTATCTGAGCAGGGGCAGCTGGCGGGTGTTGCCCGCATAGCAGTTAAACTTTATGGCTCGTTGGGGGCAACCGGGCGCGGTCACGGGTCTGATGTAGCTGTTATTCTGGGGTTGATCGGTGAAACGCCGCGCGACACTGATGTGGAGGCCATTGCGGGCAAAGTTTCAAAGGTACGCAAGGCCGAGAAGCTGCCAGTTCTTGGTCGCCATGTTATCCATTTTGAAGAAGAACAGGATCTGGAATTGTTGCCTCGTCAACAACTGGATTTTCATCCCAACGGTATGGAGTTTTGGGCCTACGATTCGCATGGAACTGAATTGGCTCGCGCGATCTATTATTCCATCGGCGGCGGCTTCATTGTTCATGAGAACGAAGCGGCGGCTGACCATTTTGAAACAGAGACCGTTAAACAGCCCTTTCCCTTCTCCAGCGCCGACGAATTGTTGGTGCATTGCAAAACCAGCGGAAAATCGATCAGCGATATCATGCTAGCCAACGAGCGGGCGCTGAGAAGCGATGACCAAATTCGGACCGAACTGCTGGAAATTTGGGCGGTAATGGAAGAGTGCGTTCGCAGTGGCTGCTCGCGCGGCGGCAACATGCCAGGTCTTAAAATCGGGCGCAGAGCCAACAAATTGTACCAGCAATTGTCGTCGCGAGCAGAAAGCGCTTTGACCGACCCTTTGACCATTTTGGACTGGGTGAACCTGTATGCCTTGGCGGTGAACGAAGAAAACGCAGCAGGCGGGCGCGTGGTTACTGCGCCCACTAACGGTGCCGCCGGTATCATGCCTGCTGTGATGCATTATTATTCTCGTTTCGTGCCTGGGGCAAACGAAGACGGCATTGTTCGTTTCTTGTTAACAGCAGGTGCGGTTGGTATTTTGTTTAAAACCAATGCGTCAATCTCTGGTGCAGAAGTCGGCTGTCAGGGCGAGGTAGGCAGTGCCTGCTCGATGGCGGCAGCAGGATTGACCGAAGTGCTAGGGGGCACACCCGAGCAAGTGGAAAACGCTGCCGAAATTGGCATGGAACATAATCTGGGACTGACCTGTGATCCGGTTGGCGGACTGGTGCAGGTACCGTGTATTGAACGTAACGCCATGGCCGCGATCAAAGCGATCAACGCCTCAAGGCTTGCGCTGCGCGGTGACGGTAATCATTTTGTCTCGCTCGACAAGGTTATCCGCACCATGCGTATCACTGGGCGTGACATGAAAACCCAGTATAAGGAAACTGCACAGGGCGGTCTGGCTGTCACTGTTCCCATTGCCGCAACTGTGGTGGACTGTTGATTTTGGCGAGCGGCGGACACGCCTATTGTACGACAGAAGAAACCTATGGCTAAAAACTTCAAATGCTTTCCAGCGGTTTACGGGCTGATCAAAGAAATCCCGAAAGGGCAGGTGGCCAGTTACGGCATGATCGCGAGCTTGGTCCCCGGTGCAACTGCGCGCATCGTGGGGTTTGCAACGGCCGGGACACCGACGGGTCAGGATATTCCCTGGCAACGGGTAGTCAATTCAATGGGGAAGATCAGCGAGCGCGACGGTGCCGAGCGTCAACGCAGCAGACTTATGGCTGAAGGCATAAAGTTTTCACCCTCCGGAAAAATTAGCTGGGCTACCTATCGTTGGCACGGCCCAAGTGACCAGTGGCTTGCAGACGCAGGCATGGACCCGATGGATTTTCTGACAATTCAGGCAGGTTGGCCCAAATAAATTTTGAACACTTCCGTATTGGTTCGTCGGCGTTTTGGCAAACTATTCGGCTTGTTGCCCTGTGGGTTGTGGCTTTGCGGGCTCATCCGCAGCGGGATGGGCATGGCCGGGAACCAGGTTGCGTAAATCTTCTATTACCAGAACCAGCGCCGGCAGCACAAACATCATCATGAAGCTGGAGAATACCAGTCCAGTTGCCAGGCTAACTGCCATTGGCACTAAAAACTGTGCCTGTGGGCTGGATTCAGACATAATCGGCAGTAGGCCCAGCGCCGTTGTAATAGTGGTTAAAGTAATCGGGCGGAACCGCCGCATAGTCGCCCGCACCACCGCATCCATCGCGGATATGCCCGGCACTCGGTATTCAATGTTGAAGCGGTCAACCAACACCACTGACGAGTTCACAACAACGCCAGCAAGGGCTACTACGCCGAACATCGAGATGAAGGACAAGTCAAACCCCAGCAGCCAATGGCCGAATATTGCGCCGGAAATACCCAGCGGGATCGAGAATAAAATTACCACAGGCTGGATGTAGCTTTTAAGCTGGGTCGCCACCAACGCATAGATCACAATCACCGCCAGAATGAAGCCATTTGCCAAAGCGGCAAAGTCTTCGGCTTGCTCGCGCGATCGCCCTTCCGGCTGCCAGCGAAGACCGGGGAATTCAGCAACAAGCTCCGGCATAATGCTGTTTTCAACAATAGCGCTGACGGTGTTGGGGGTGGTTTTACTTTCGTCCACATCAGCGGTCACATTCAGCACACGCCTACCATTAACGCGCTCAATTGACGTTGGGCTGCGGCCCTCTTCAATGTTAGCAACAACCGCAAGCGGCACACCGCTTCCGTCGGGCAGCCTGATCCGCAGTTCATCAAGCGCAGACAGCGCGCGCCGCGTATCAAACGGGTAGCGGACAAAAACTTTTATTTCCTGACGGCCACGCTGGATACGCTGAACTTCCTCGCCGAAATAGGCCTGCCGCAGTTGGCGGGCTAAATCGCCCGGCTGCAGGCCAGCCGCAATTCCAGCATCTTTCATGGTGAATTCATATTGTCGTTTGCCCAGATCAAGGCCGGAATCGATCTGCCCCACACCGTCAATGGCGCTCAATCTGTCCGCTAATCCGGCTGTTGCTGCAAACAACTGCTGTTCTTCCGAATGGGTTAGTTCAAAGCCGATATCCGCCTCTTGCGGCCCCAGGGTTGATACGAAGCCCAGTGTTTCTGCCCCCGGTACGTTACCGGTTTCCTCTTGCCAACGGCGCTGTATCTCGGCTGCGGAATATGATCGGTCATCGGCATCCGTTAGCTCAACACTCATTTGACCCAAATGGGTCGCAGTCGCGCTGCTAGCCAGATCGCCAGGCCCCTGAACGGTGACATATGACGCCCCCACTGTCACTGCAACGGCCTTGATTACATCCTCGTCCGATTCGGCTAATATTTCCGCTTCCACGTTGCGCAGGGCGGCTTCCATCTGGGCGACGGCTTGCTCGGTGGCGCTGAAAGGTGCGCCTTCCGGCAGCGCAACTTTTGCAGTTATTTCCGAGCCTTCAATGATCGGAAAAAAGACCACTCTTACATGGTTATTGCTTACCATTGACGATGAAACCACGATAATGCCGATCGAAATAGCAAGTGTCACATAGCGGTACTTGCCCGATATAATGGTTAGTTTCTGCACCACATTGTTGGCAAAATTATCAAAGCCTCGCGAAATTCTGACCTGTATTTTGCGCAGCAACCCTTTGGACCAACGCTTGTCGTTGGACAAGTGTAGCGGCAAAATCAGAAAGGCTTCAATCAGCGATACGGCCAGAATGGCAATAACAGCAACCGGAATAGGCCGGGTAATTTTTGCAAACACGCCGGTCTGAAATAACAAAGGCGCGAAGGCGACCATGGTGGTTAACACGCCCACCAATACAGGCCCGTATATGTTTTTGACGCCCTCAAATGCGGCGCGCTTACCTTTAAATCCAGCTTGTTGCTCTGAATAGATATTTTCGCCCACCACAATGGCATCATCAACCACGATACCAATAACCACGATCAGCGCGAACAGCGTGATCATATTGAGCGATATACCAGCAGTGCCAAAAATCAGGAACCCACCAAGGAAACTAATAGGAATGCCCATGGCTACCCAAAAGGCCAGCTTCAGGTCAAGCGTCAGCACAAGCATCAAAAACACCAGCGCAAAACCCAAAAGCGCATTGCCGGTCAGCAAACTGATCCGCTGCTCCAGGATTTTGGTCTGGTCGCGGAACAGGGAAATAGCGACGCCTTCGGGTAAATCAGCGGTTTCCAAAAAGGTCATCACTTTCTGCTTAACTGACAGAATGTCGGCACTTTCATTGCGCAGAATATCAAGCAATATAGCCTGCTCGCCGTTATAGTCGTTCCTCAGGTCTTCATCGACAAAACCGTCGATGATAGTGGCAATGTCTTTCAGGTAAACCGTTTGGCCGTTGGGGTTGGCACGTACAACAATATCCCGAAATTCTGTGCCGATGCGCGCCCTAGCATCGGTGCGCAACAATATCTGACCGCCCGACGACTTAATCGTGCCTGCAGACAGCTCCAGCGATGAGCGGCGCACGGCGTCGGACACTTCATTGAAGGTCAGGTTATATTGGCGCAGCGTATCTTCGCTTACCTCAATCGATATTTCGCGGGTTCGTGCACCGCGCATGCTAACCGCTGTTACGCTATCGATGGCCAGCAGGTCGCGCTCCAGAATTTCGCTTACAAGTCTAAGCTCGTCTTCGCCCACCTGGCCGGTTAGCACCAAGGTCACTACATTTGATAGAGGCTGGGTTACTGTAACAACCGGCTGCTCGGCGTTGCCGGGCGGGAAATCAATGAGCGAATCGACCGCCGCCTGAACTTCGTCTTTGACCCGGTAAGGATCAACAAAATCTTCCAGTTCCAAAATCACACTGGCACGATTCTCAAAAGCGGTAGAGCGAACCCGCTCAACGCCGTTGATACCCAGCACGCTTTCCTCGATGCGGCGGCTAACGCTGTCTTCTACCTCAAGCGGGGTAGCACCGGGGTAAATAACATTCACGCTGATGGTGCCGGTGCTAACAACCGGAAACACTTCTGAGCGCATGGTTATCGCGGTCATCAGGCCGCCGAATATAAACAGCACCATCAACAGGTTGGTCATTACCGAATTATTTAGAAACTGCGCCACCAGCGCCATAACGCCGCTGGCACCCGCAGGTACTTGGGCGTCGGAATCGTTTGCGCCAATGGGCTCCTCTGAGGGTTCCTCTGGGGGCTCTTCTGCCGGGCTGTCACCGCTCACTGTGCGGACCCTTCGCTGCCGGAAAACACCGAGCGAATTTTAACCGGGCGCCGCACAAAACTGGTGGGCACTTGCGAGACAACGATGCCGTCTTTCACATCAAAATTTCGTACAATCACATGGTCTTCGGTAACATCAATGATGCTGACATTGGTTTCTTCCAGCTTGCCGGTATTAACCCGCCATACGCTGGTGCGGGTCGCCATTGCAGACGCCGGGAGCATGAAAACATCCAGATTTTCGCCGCCAGATACTTTAACCGTCACAAAGGTGCCCGGCGTTAGGGTGTGATTTTTGGGCACCGAGATAATCAGCGGCTGCAACTGCGTGCGGCTGTCCAGCGCCGCGCCGACGCTGATAATTTCTGCGCCGTATTGCTCGCTATCGCCGCCGCTTCCTGACCGGGCGTTCGCAATTAATTCAACCTGCTTTCCAGTAGTCAATTGCAGATCGCGGATGGTTTCATATTGGGTGCTGGCGCGTATGCGAAGCGCGTCAGCCACATAATAGCTGCCATATTGCCCGGCGGGGGACAGCAGTTGCCCTACTTCAATGCTGCTTTCGATAATGCGAACGGTGCTGCGGGCTGTCACTTTGGCGCGCGCCAAATTGGTTTCCGCCTGATGAACAGAAGCTTCTGCAGCGGCCAGCCGGGCCTCGAGTGCATTAATCTGCGGTTCTTTGGCTACGAGCGACGGCGCTGGTTTGTCCGGGTACACCCGCTGCCAGTCTTTGATGAAATTACTGGCGTCGGCCGTTGCCTGCTCCAGATCAGCCGAAGCGCCTGCCACTTCAGAGCGTGATCGCTTCAGGGCTATTTCATAGTCGGTTGGGTCAATGGAGAACAAAATCTCGCCCGCCTTGATGGTGCCGCCGGGGATCAGGCTTGGGTGCAGGCTGATAACACGGCCGGTAACCTGCGGGCTGATCGCCACATTGGCGCGGGTTTCCACCTGCCCGGTAAGGGTTCGGGTTGCGGTATGAACTGCAGTTGTTGGCTTCAAGACATCAACAACAATTTGCTCGGGGGCAGAAGAGAGAGTAGGGCCGCTGCTGGCGGTATATTTCAAAAATACTGTAATACCAATGGTGCTGCCCACCACCAACAGCACAAACAAAATTTGAACAAACCCGGTCGCTGTTTCCGATTTTTTTGAAACATGCGGTGCCTTCAGCATTCGGTTCATAATCGCTATTCTCTCAGCTCGGGCCATTGTTAGTATCGGCGTTAGTATCGGCCATATTGTTGCCAGTATAGTGTTAGCAAGCCTTTTACCGCTGTTGGAAATACATACAGTGCCAAGGCTGTTTGGCAAATTGTATTATGCAACTTTGTAGATTGGACGCCTCAGGTATACGCCCCTCATTACAAAGCGGTTTAAGCTTGGGGTAATAATTAGGCGGAAATGAAAGCGGAACAAGGTGCGGGCATTAGTTTCACGGATAACAGTCCCGATCAGGAATAATAACTTTGGTACCACTGGACAAATCGCTCGATGCCGGTTTCAACCAAGGTTTCCGGTTTGTAGCCGGTGGCTTCAAACAGGGTGTCCACGCTCGCAGACGTGTCAGGCACATCGCCGGGCTGCATTGGCTTCATCGCTGTGATGGCTTTTTTGCCCAGGCAATCTTCCAGCACTTCAATATAACGCATCAGCTCAACTGGCTGGCCGTTGCCGATATTATGCACCCGCCACGACACATTGGACGATGCGCTGGCTGGCGCGCTGCTGTCCCAATTTGCGTCTGGTGTGGCCGGGTTATCCAACACCGCAACCACCCCGCGCACAATATCATGCACGAAGGTGAAATCGCGAATATGATGGCCGTTGTTGAACACATTGATCGGCTCGCCCGCGAGTATCGCTTTAGTGAATAAAAACAGCGCCATGTCGGGCCGCCCCCACGGGCCGTAAACGGTGAAAAACCGCAGCCCGGTTGTCGGGAAATTAAACAGATGTGAATAGCTGTGCGCCATCAATTCGTTAGCGCGTTTGGTCGCGCCGTACAGCGCAACCTGGTGGTCAGCAGGGTTATGCACAGAAAACGGCATGTTGGTGTTGGCACCGTATACCGAACTGGTGGAGGCATAAACCAGATGCTGAATACCGTTATGGCGGCAGCCTTCCAGGATGGTCAAAAAACCGGTCACATTACTGTCGATATAATCAAACGGTGCATCCAGCGAATGGCGCACGCCCGCCTGGGCGGCCAGATGAACAACACCGTCAAAACCCTCGCCCGCAAACAAGTCTGCCATCGCGTCCCGCTCGCTGATGTCTTGCTTGACGAAAGTGAAGGCACCAACCTTGCTGTTGCTTGGAAACCAGGGCTCGGCCAGCCTGCCCGCCGCGAACAGCTTGATTTGCTCCAGCCGGGCGTGCTTGAGGGTCACATCATAATAAGCATTCAGATTATCCAGCCCAACCACATCGTCGCCGCGCGCCAGCAGAAAATGACACACATGGCTACCAATGAAGCCTGCCGCCCCTGTGACCAGTATTTTCATGTAGCGGCTCCGTTTATGATTCTGCTGATCTTCATAGAGCACTTGTATATGATGCAGTAATCTATTGGGCAAGGCGATTCGCGTACCGCCGATCTGGGGCGCATTTGGCCGCCCTTGTCCAAAAATACTGTACCGAATTGGCACTAACTTGAGCCGCTAACCGTTTGTTTTGGTTAATTTTGTCTTAACGCTCGCGGCGGAACGTCTTGGTTTGTGTAAAAATGCAACATTATGCTGAAAATTGAGTCTTAGCTTTTGACTTGGCTGCAGCATTGTGAGATAAATGCCCTAATTGTTTGGCCTGAGTATGCAGGTAATTGAATTTTTTGGAGCATATATTATGCGTTACGCGATTATGGTAGCAGCCTTTGGAATGATGCTTGGTGCGCCGGTTTTGGCACCCACAGCCTTGATGAATGTTGCGGTTGCACAAACCGCAGAGGATGCGCTGGAGGCTGAGCTGATTGCAGCCGCGGGTGACCCGGCTGCGCTTGCAGCGATTATTGCCCGCGAAACAGCTGCGGGTAACACGGACGGCTTGGCGACTGCGCTGGCAACAGCGTCAACAACGCTGGCAGCAACTGATATTGCCGGTGCTTCGGCACTTGTTATCCAAGCAGTTGAAGTTGCCGAAGGCGCAAGCGATGACGTTCAGGTTACGGTTGGTGCTGCGGCGAGTACAGTTGCGACCACAGCCCAAAACGCAGGCGATACTAGTACTGCGGCTGCTGTTGAAACGGCGGTTGCCACGTCAACCGACGCAGATGTGCAGATAACTTATGTGAATAATGGCGGCGCTGCAGGCACGCCTGTGCCAACCACCGGCGGAGACACTACACCGACAGGCGGTGACCAACAAGGCGGCGACGATCAAGGCGGCGGTGACCCGGCAGATGATACAACTCCGGTTGGCGCGATTACGCCTCCTGCACCGGGCGGTGGCCCTCCACCTCCGCCACCAATCGGCGGCGTGGTAACCGTTCCGATTGTGCTTGAGCCAAACCCATCGCAGTCTGGCAGCCCAACCTAGGGCACAAGGTTTCAAATATTTTCTTGTTCGCTGTGTGCGGCAAGAAAAAAAGGTGAAGACAATGTCTTCACCTTTTTTTGTGTCTGGTTGGTATTTGATTGGCCCCGCTGCCTTGTTTGCAATAGCAATAATAGAGGACTTAATGAATTATGAGTTTTGACTTGGCAGCGGCATTGTGAGATAAGTGATCTAATTGTTTGGCTTGTGTATGCAGGCACTTGGATTTTTTGGAGCATATAGTATGCGTTACGCGATTATGGTAGCAGCTTTTGGAATGGTGCTTGGTGCACCGGTTTTGGCACCGACCATGGTAATGAGCACGGCGGTTGCGCAGGACGCAGTGGCGGACGCGCTGGCGGCAGAGATTATTGCTGCGGGCGATGATCTTGATGCGCTCGCCGCGATCATTTCTCGCGAAATGTCCAGCGGCAATTTTGATGGTCTCGCTTCGGCGCTGGCATCGGCAGCGACAACCGTTGCAAGCACGGATGTAGCCCTTGCGGCGACCCTTATAAACCAGGCAATTGTTATAGGGGATAACGCTAGCGATGATACGCAGCAGGCTGTGGGCGAGGCGGCAAGCGTTGTCTCAACAACGGCAACAAATGCAGGCGACGATAATTCAGCAAGCGCAGTTGAGGATGCGGTGGCTGGCGCGCTTGATAGCGACATGCAGTCTGCCTACAATAACTCGGGCGGCACCTCGAACCCGACTGTGCCGGTTGGCGGCGGTGATACCGGTGGCGGTGACGACTTTGGCGGCGATGACCAGGGCGGTGACGACCAGGGCGGTGACGATCAAGGCGGCGGTGACCCAGCAGACGATACAACCCCGGTTGGCGCGATTACCCCACCTGCACCGGGCGGTGGTCCTCCACCACAGCCACCGATAACCATTGTTGTGGTTCCGATTGTGCTTGAGCCAAACCCATCGCAGTCGGGTAGCCCAACCTAGGGGCATACGAGTTTCAAATATTTCTTGCTCGCCGTGTGCGGCAAGACAAAAGGGTGAAGATACTGTCTTCACCTTTTTTTATGTCTGATTTTGGATATGGCTTTGGGTCGGTGCGGTAGTTTTATCAGACTATAGTGTTTGCCTTCGCGCTCGGTTTCCCGTTAATTGGCAACATGAAGTTTTTAACCCGATTATTTTCCGGAAAAAAAACCGAAGCCGGACCCGTATACACGGTTCCGCCAGGGCATTTGGTCTATGCGGTCGGTGATATTCACGGCCGTCGTGATCTGCTAGAAAAACTGGTCGGTTTGATCAAGGCTGATGCGATTGAACGCCAGGCAACCGAGCAAATTGAATATTGCAGCCTGATTTTCCTCGGCGACTATGTGGACCGGGGCTTCCATTCCAAGCAAGTGCTGGATTATCTGCAGAGCTTTGACCCTGATTGGGCTGAAGTGACTTGTCTGCGCGGCAACCACGAAGAAATGATGCTGGAGTTTATCAGTGACCCCATCAGCAGTGAAGGCTGGCTACATTTTGGCGGCCTCGCCACGCTGGCCAGCTACGGCGCGAAAGTGGAAGAGGGCAGTACGGGTCAGGCCGACTTGATTGCCACCGCATCGGCGTTTGACGACAAGTTCCCGCGCGCTCACCGCGATTTCATTCGGTCCATGCCTTTCTCGCACCAGATCGGCGATTACTTTTTTGTCCACGCGGGCATTCGCCCGGGGATAGGTCTGCGTGCTCAGGACCCGCATGACATGATGTCGATCAGGCAGGAGTTCACGGAAAGCCGCCATGACTCTGGCGTTCGGGTGGTTCACGGCCACACCGGCGTGCAAAATCCGCTGGAACTGAAGGGCCGAATAGCGGTGGATACCATCGCTTATGCCACTGGCCGGTTAACCGCTGTTGCCCTGTACGGCGAAAGTGTAAATTTCATAATAACCTGATTGCTCCGAAAATATAGGTGTGGCGCGGACGCAACAAACAGCAACATAATATTTCAATTAGACTTTTTAGGTGCAGTCGGCTATGACAGTTCTAGACATGATGGGGTAATTTGGCCGGCGTTTATTATAAATTTTCGGATGTTTCGCGGGCTTTGAGCCGAAAACATCTAAATTGATGGGATAAAATTGATGAAACTCTATACAACAACCTCAATGCTTGCGCTCGCGATGACCGCAGGTTTCAGTGTTTCTGCGGCAGCGCAGGACGGTGCAGCAGTAGATCAGGTTGTATCTGTTTACGAGCGGACCCGCGATGATTATTCAGCGCCCGGTGCTCGCACGGGTAGTTTCCTGTTTTACCCCACCATTGAAGGCGGCGTAAAATACGATTCGAATATATTTAAGGCCCGCGCAGGCGTTACCCAGTCTAATGCTGGCGAAATTGATGACTTTATTTTTCAGGTCAAGCCAGGCTTTAGTCTGGTCTCGGATTGGAACCAGAATTATTTCGCCTTCACTGCGGATGCTGATATTGCCAAATACGGCGACAATGGCGGTGAAGACTATGAAGATTTTAACATTGGTGCCAATGGCCGCATCGATGTTTCCCGTGGAACGTCAATCAGTTACGGGGCCTCTTTCGGCGATCTACATGAAGACCGCGGCGCACCTGACACTGCCACCAATGCTGCTGAGCAGACTAACTATGAAACTTTTAAAGCTAACATCGGCTTTGCCCGCGATCTGTCGCTGGTTTCTCTGGCGGTTGACGGTAAATATGAGAAATTGGATTTTGACGACGTGGCACTTAACGGCGGCGGCACGCTCAATAATGATGACCGTGACCGGGAACGTTGGGAAGGCAGCCTTCGCTTAGGCTATGAGGTTGATGACTATTACGAGACTTTCATCAAGCTTTCTGCAAATGCGGTTAATTATGACGATAGCCAGGAAGACGGTGGCCCACAGCGAAATTCAGACGGTTGGGAAATCGTTGGTGGTGCAGCGTTCGATATTACCGGTACTTCGCAAGGTGAAATTTTCGTCGGTTATGTAGAGCAAAATTACGATTCGGATTCGCTTGTCGATGTAGGTGATTTCACCTTTGGTGCTTCACTATTGTGGAACCCAACAGGATTGACGTCTGTGCGTACCTCTGTGTCACGGTCGGTAACTGAAACGACTTTGACCGAGGTTATTAATCTTGTTAATACACCAGCTGCCGGTATCCTTGGTACGTCCTTTGATTTACAGATGGAACATGAGCTGCAGCGCAATGTTTTGCTAAAAGGAACCGCGACATACACCAGGCTTGATTTTGAGAATATTAACCGCACGGATGATTTGTTCAAAGCGTCGTTTGGTATGCGGTACCTGCTGAACAGAAACTTTGCCATTGATGCGGGCTATAGCTTTGATGCGCGCGACACCAGCGTGGCCCTCCAGGATTACAAAAGCCATGTATTCATGGTTAGTTTGAAATCTCAGTGGTAAGATAAAGGCTTATTGGTCCAACATTTGTTGGGCCGCCGGTTTTAACCATGCGTATTTGAGTAGATGTTGATACAGAAAATAAAATATCTAATAGTGACGGCACTTCTTTTGGGAGGTGCCGTTGTTGTTCATGCGCCCGCCGGGATTGTTCATGCGCAAAACGCAGACTCCACTGGGGCCTTGCCTCCCGATGCAGACGCTGCTTCGATTATTGGCCGCTATCAGCTGGGCTCTGGAGACCAGATCAGGGTTACCGTCTACGGTGAAGAAGATCTGTCCGGCGAGTTTGAGATTGATGGTAGCGGTACCATCGGCTTGCCCCTGATTGGGTCTGTAACCATTGGTGGTAGAAACCTCTCGGGGGCCCAACGTCTGATAGCCGAGCAGCTGGCCGATGGTTTTTTGGTGAGCCCGCGCGTCAATATTGAAGTGCTGAATTACCGGCCGTTTTATATACTGGGTGAGGTTAAGAGCCCGGGAAGCTATCCTTACGTTAGCGGCATGTCGGTATTGAATGCAATTGCCCTGGCCTCCGGATTTACCTACCGCGCAAGCGAGAATAAGATCGAGGTAACCCGGCGGATTGACGGCGAGGAGCAAAAAGTCCGGATTAAGCTGACGGCGGCGGTGCTGCCGGGCGATATTCTCCGGGTCCCGGAACGTCTTTTCTGAGCGACGTAACGTCCAAGGTTATTGGGTTGGAGCAGAACCTGCTAACATTTGGCTAATCTGCGGTATTGGAACCATTGAATGTACGATCAAAACTACCCGGATAAAGTTGACCAGCAACTTGGTATAGAGCGCCAATCGCCGCAAGAAACAGACGATATTATTGATATTCGCGCATTGTTCATGGTGTTGCTGCGCCGCAAATGGATCATCATCAATACCGCTTTATTTTGCTCGGTTCTTAGCCTGTTGGTATTGTTCCAGCTAACCCCTCGCTATACTGCCTCCGCCATGCTGGCGCTGGAAACACGGCAAAATCAGGTTGTTGATGTTCAGGCGGTTATGTCTGGTATTGGAACCGATGTTGCGGCTATCAAAACTGAAATAGATGTTATGACCTCTCGCCGGTTGGTTGGCAAAACCGTTGACGCCTTGGGGTTGATGAAAGACCCGGAGTTTAACGGCACCCTCAACACAGAGAAAAGTCTGCTTTCCTATCTGAACCCGGTGTCCTACGTGCCGGAAAGCTGGAAGCGGTCGATTGTTGGGGAACCCAGAAGCATCAGCGCCGAGGAGCAGGCTGAGCGTGAGCGTGCGCAAGTGATTGATGCTGTAACTGGACGACTTAGCGTATCAAACCCGGCACGGTCATACAGTATCTTGATGTCCTTCGAATCAACAGACGCCCGCAAGGCGGCTCGCATCGCCAATAGTTTGGCTGACCTGTATCTAACGGACCAGTTGGAAGCAAAGTTTGAAGCAACACAGCGCGCCAATGAATGGTTGAATGAGCGGATTTTTGACCTTCGTGAGAATGTTAGGTCGTCAGAAGTTTCTGCTCAAAATTTCCGGGAAGAAAACCAGCTGATCAGATCCGGCTCTGCAGGGCTTGTGTCTGACCAGCAGTTAACCCAGTTGAATACCAGACTTATTGACGCTCGAACCGACTTGGCACGCACTGAAGCACGCTATAGCCAGTTGAGCGATATCGCTGACCCGGCAGCCGATGACTTTGAAGGGCTTGCTGAAGTTTTAGATTCTCCGTTGATCCAACGCTTGCGCGAACAGCAATCGGAAGTGCTGCGCAGCAGGGCTGAGCTTGGTACCCGGTACGGCCCGAGGCACCCTCGCATGATTAATGTTGAAGCTGAACTTGTAGATATTGACGGCAATATCCGGGTGGAGATCAGAAAAGTTGTCAACGGGATACAAAACGAGGTTGACGTTGCGCGGGCGCGGGTGCGTGCTTTGGAAAGCAGCTTGCAGCAACTGAAAACCGAGAATATTGCAGTGAATCGCGCGCAGGTTCAGCTGCGGGAACTTGAACGAGAAGCGGAAGCCAACAGGATTTTGCTGGAGACCTTTTTGGCGCGCTTCAAAGAGACCACCAATCAACAGGATATTCAACAGGCAGATGCCCGGATAATTTCCCGCGCCGACACCCCGATTGCTGCTTCGTTTCCAAAAAAGAAACTGATCTTTATTTTAGTGATTTTTGCCGCTCTGGGTTTGGGTGTAGGGCTAGCATTTTTGTTGGAGACACTCGATAACGGCTATCGCACACTGGAGCAAATTCGCACCGACCTTGGACTGCGCGGCGTTGGTATCATTCCTATGCTGGCGTCCAACAAACTACAGGGTACGTCGGTTGAAGATTATTTGCTATCAAAGCCGTCTTCGTCATTTGCAGAAGCGCACCGAAATGTGCATGCGGCGCTGTTATACTCAGGGCCAAGGCAAAATACGCCGCAAATAATTATGGCCACGTCGTCCGTACCCGGTGAAGGAAAATCGACTTTTTCTTTGTGCTATGCACGACTCATGGCCAAGTCAGGATTGAAAGTCCTGCTTCTGGAAGCAGATCTGCGCCGCCCGGTTGTTCATGCGCGGCTGAATATTGAGGGTGACCTGACCAACCTGGTTTCAGTTCTCGAGCAAACCGGCCCGACAACACAGCAACTGTATAAAGATGAAGCATCGGGTCTCCATATTCTTGGCGGGAAGGGACACCCCGACCCGCAGAAGTTATTCTCAAGCGAAAAGTTCACAGGATTAATCTCCTGGGCTAGGGACAATTACGACTTGGTTGTGCTTGATACGCCGCCTGTGATGGCAGTTTCAGATTCGATTGTGTTATCTCATCACGTGGATGCTGTTTTATATGTTGTTCAATGGGAAACCACACCGAAGAAATCTGTCGAGAGCGGCATTAATCAGCTACGCGAGGCGGGTGCCACTATTGCGGGCACGGTGATCTCACAGGTTAACATTAAACGCCATCAATCATATGGCTACGGTGATCAGGGTTACTATTACGGCACCAAAAGTGGCTATTACAGCAATTGATTTTGCCGACACTGGGTCGTTACAGCGACAATAATTTCATGAATGGGATAGTGGATTGACGGATCAACCAGAAGTTGGTTCCGTCCATGCATTTGCATATCATTGACAAAAAAATGGAGGAGTCGGACGGATTCGAACCCTCGAGGGTGTTGCCACCCAACACGCTTTCCAAGCGTGCGCCTTAAACCACTCGGCCACGACTCCATTGTGCACCCACTCGTTCGGCAATTATTTGTACCAAACAATATTCCGGTGCGGCCCGCACTATAGCCATGTTGATTGCAGAGGCAAGTATTATTCAAAAATTAATCGCCGGCACCTGCAAGTGCTCTCATGGCCGAGGGCGAATAGCAAAAAGAGACCTGCCTGTCTCTTTTGTACTGAATAGCTTTTGAGTACATCTAAGCACGAATGGTTTTCAGGAAATTCTCAACCTGTCCACGCAAATCATCAGACTGCGTTGTCAGCAATTGAGCGGCAGACAGAACTTCATCAGCAGCTTTTCCGGTTGTGGTTGCCCCTTCATTCACCGCGTGAATATTTGATGTCACTTCTTCGGTTCCAGTTGAAACCTCCGATACATTTCGGGCAATTTCCTGCGTTGACGCGTCCTGTTCTTCAACGGCGGAAGCAATGGAAACTGATGTTGTTTCAATGTCGCTAATGATATCCTTAATTTCAGACATTGCGCGCGCTGCAAGGCTTGTCGCTTGCTGCATTCCGGCTACTTGATCGCTGATCTCCTGGGTCGCGTTGGCTGTCTGGTTGGCGAGCGATTTGACTTCGCTTGCCACAACAGCAAAGCCTCTGCCGGCGTCACCGGCTCGGGCTGCTTCAATAGTGGCGTTCAGCGCCAATAGGTTGGTTTGTTCAGCAATATCGTTGATAAGATTGACAACGTTTCCGATTTTCTGGGCAGTTTCCTCAAGCACAGAAACATCGTTAGCGGCATTAACAGTGCGCGATACGGCATCGCGTGCCGCGGTGCTGGATTGGTTAGTTTGGCCAGTGATCTCCCTAACTGAGCTTGATAGTTCTTCGGCTGCGCTCGCCACCATTTGCGCATTTGAGCTTGCTTGCTGGGCGGCGTTAGACACTACATCCGATTTCTGCGATGTATCCGCGGCGGTAATGGACATGCCTCTAGCAGCGCTTTCCATGTTAAAGGCGGATTGAGAAACACCTTCCACAAGTTCCATGACCGATGCTTCGAATTTGTCAGCCAAATCAAGCATTTCCTGGCGGCGGTCAGCACGCGCTTTTTCAGATCTAATTTCTTCGCGGGCGCGGCCTTCCTCACGTTCTTCGCGGACTCGGTTTTCTTCTTCTTCTTTACGTATTCTTTCTTGCTCTTCGTTTTCACGCTGCTTTATTTCAATGTCTCTGCGCTCGATTGCGTTGTCCTTGAATATTTGAACGGATTTAGCCATATCGCCAATTTCATCGTCGCGATCAGCGTTCGGAATATCAACTTCGAGGTTGCCGTCAGCAAGCACTATCATCGTATCCGATAGCGCGTTAACAGGTCGGACAACGCGAACCATAACCACCCAAAGGGCGAACCCGCCAATAATGAAGGAGATGGCAATAAGAAACCCAGAGATTACGACACTTGTGTTGGCATCGCTAACTGCAGACTCGTTGAGATTGTTGGCCAGATTATCCGCATAGCTGCTCATTTTAAATACGGGACTGGTTGCTTCTTGGGCTAGCGCTACCCACTCTTCAGCTGTTACCTCATAGGTAACGCTGTCTTCCTCGTCTTCCTCAGCTGTTGCAGATGCGTCATAAAGATCGAATCTGCTGCCGCCGAACTCCTCGATAAATACAGCTTCAATTACCTTGACCTGTTTGGCTATCTCGTCAGTGGCGGTCGCAGACTTCGCAAAAGTTACAACCTGGCCCCAGGCGCCTTCGCTAATGCCACTATATTTGTATCCTGTGCCCTGCTCGTTAGCATCAATGAAGGAATTTCCTGCAACATTGTCCGCCAGTGATGCCGCTTCGCGCGCGGCATATTCTGACATAACCCAGAGCTGGTTTTTTAGCCTATTCACAGTACCTATCCGGTCATCACCAAAGTCATAGTTGCTCTCAATTTCTATCCGGAGCGCCACAGCAATTTCAATCAGAGCATCCATTGATTTGGCAGCATCTCGCCCACGAGATTGGTCGTCTTCTTTACCAGCCGTCCGCAAATCGGCGTCTGTCAGCAACTGTTGGGCTGTATATGCCTTGTTCGCGTCGGTGAAACTTTTCTTAAGAGTATCAAACTCTTTGACCGCAGTTTTATAGCGCGTGCTGCTCTGCTCACCGGTAAACGGCGGTAAAATCCTTAGGTCATTCTGGATGCTGTTAAAGGCATTTTTGACCCTGGATCTGTTTTCACCGATACGGGTGGTGAAAAAGTCCGGCACGTCATTCGCGAAGCCATAAGCGGCATAACTAAAAAGCCGTTCATCGGCCAGCGCCAGCTTTAGCTGTACAATATTGTCGATGGCCCCATTCAGTGTTTGAGCTCTGGTCGCGATGTTTTTTGCCGCCAACGCTCGCGACATTTGTGCCATGTTCAGCACGATCACAACAACCATCAATAAAAATGTGACAAATAACAGCAGGTTTCTAACGCTGAACCAGCGCTTTTTCTCGCCCCCAATCTTCGCGGCCATGTAAACTTTCCTCTTCGAACTTAGAACTAATTTGAGCAGGTTTAGTAAAAACAACTTGATTCATCGCACACGAGGGTTAACGAATCTTAAAAACTGGTCATATTTTGTGCGTTCTAAGGAAACAGCCCCAGTTCGCTGGGTGTATTTAAGGCTATTCTGAGCGCGCCTTTCTGTGATTGCAGGGCAAACATCGTGGGGACAGCCAGGCGTGCTCATGAACAACACGCTGATTTACTTAAATTTTATGGTGGGTTAGGTTGGCCGACCAATTTGCATCGTATGCACTTGCGCTAAAGGTTGCCCATCCAATGTCAAATCAACGGTCGCACCAAACTCCAGATCACTTTGATGTTATCGTCATTGGCGCAGGAGCCGCGGGCCTGATGTGCGCGATGGTTGCCGGAGAGCGCGGCAAGCGGGTTTTGTTGCTGGAGCGTAACAAAAAGCCGGGTGCTAAAATTCTTATTTCTGGCGGTGGTCGCTGCAACTTCACCAACCAGGATGTGGTTCCTACCGCCTACATCAGTGAAAACCCGCATTTTGCAAAATCGGCTTTAAGCCGCTACACACCCTGGGGCTTTATGGATTTACTCACTCGCCACGGTGTGTCGTGGCATGAAAAGACGTTGGGGCAGCTTTTTTGTGATCAAGGCGCAAAGGCGGTTTTGAAAGTTTTACTGGATGAATGTGCCGCAGCAGGCGTTACAATCCGGTTGGAGTCAGATATCTCTGATATTTCATATGCTGGCGGCATCCATACAGTGCGCGGCAATGAAGATGCGACTGCAACAAAGCTTGTGATTGCGTCGGGAGGCCTATCGATCCCTCAAATGGGAGCGACAGACTTTGCCTACAGGGTTGCTCGTCAGTATGGCTTGAAAATCATCGAGCCACGACCGGCGTTGGTGCCACTTGTCTTTGAGCGCGAGATAGTTGAAGATATGAAAGCTCTTGCCGGAGTTTCTGCTGATAGCCGAGTTTCGGTTGTTGGCGACCGCTCTGCAGCGTCCTTCAGGGAAAACCTGCTCTTCACCCACCGCGGCCTCAGTGGTCCGGCTATTTTACAGATATCATCATACTTGAAGCCGGGCGGCGCGCTATCCATCGATATGTTGCCAGATGAAGTCGATGTTACGGCTTGGTTAAAACAGCAACGCCTGGACTGTGCAAAAGCGACAGTTGCTTCGGTGATATCAAAACGATTGCCGTCGCGGCTTGCGGAACAAATTGCTGTCTCACAGCCTGGGAACATGGCGTCCCTATCTAACGGGGATATTGATACACTCGCGAACAGGCTTTCGCGGTGGACATTGACGCCGACTGGCACCGAGGGCTTCAAAAAGGCGGAGGTTACTCGCGGCGGTGTTTCCACTGCTGAACTGTCTTCCAAAACTATGGAAGCCAAAAGGTGTCCGGGGTTATATTTTATTGGTGAGTGTGTTGATGTCACGGGCTGGTTGGGTGGTTATAATTTTCAGTGGGCCTGGGCAAGTGGCTACGCTGCGGGCACTGCGGTTTAGGGTATGCCGCGGGCTCTAATCTTAGCTAGATAAATTAAGGGATTCAGGACGTTCGAGTTTGCGGGTCAATATATGGCAGTCAGAAACCTGCAAACGCCTTTTCCAAAGAGTTACTGCAACGCAACCAAGTAGGTTACCCGTCAATAATTTTTTGCACCTTAGTTTGACGCTAATCAAATGAAGCAAGGCGCTCTCATCGTATGCTTTTCCAGCTCTAAGTTCATAGAATCATTGAAGTGAAAGAAGCTCGCATGGCTGTCGCAAGCGAAAGTAGTGACAAATCTCATATTCAAACAGAGATAGCCTTTCGTACCATTGGCTTGACTAAAGTCTATGAAACCGAAGCGGGCGCGGTTCACGCGCTACGAGGCGTGGATATCGAACTATTCAAGGGTGAAACTACTGTTATGCTTGGCCCATCGGGCAGCGGAAAATCCACCTTCCTGAATATTTTGGGCGGACTGGACCGGCCCACAGCTGGCCAAGTTTATTTTCAAGACAGTGAGCTCACAAATTTTGACGATGCTTTCTTAACCCAATATCGCAGGCGCCATGTTGGTTTTGTCTTTCAATTTTACAATCTGATTCCAAGCCTTACCGCGCGCGAAAACGTTGAACTTGTAACAGAGATTTCCGAGCGGCCCTTGAGTGCTGCCGCGGCCCTGGAACTGGTTGGCATGGGACACCGGGTTGACCACTTCCCTGCCGAACTTTCCGGCGGCGAACAGCAGCGTGTCGCAGTCGCTCGTGCGGTAGCAAAACGCCCGGATGTATTATTGTGCGATGAACCAACCGGCGCACTCGATAGCAAAACAGGCGTCAGCGTTCTTGAGGCAATTGAACAAGTCAACCGTGAGCTGGGCACAACAACTGTTTTGATTACTCACAATGCAGGAATTGCTGCGATGGCTGACCGCGTAGTCTCTTTTGCTGATGGTCGAATTGCTGACGTTCAGATCAATAAACAGAAAATCCCGGCGGGGACGCTCAAATGGTAAATCGTCTCAAATCGTTAAACCGTAAACTTGTTCGTGATCTTTGGCATATCCGCGGCCAAGTGCTGGCAATTGCGTTCGTCATTGGATGCGGCGTGGCGACTGTTGTGCTTTCCCTTGGCACGTTAAATTCTCTCCAAGAAACCCGCGATGCTTATTACGAACGGTATCATTTTGCGGACATATTCGCTCATATGAAGCGGGCACCACGGTCTCTTCTTGGCGATCTCTCAAAAATTTCCGGCGTCAGGCGGGTGGAAGGCAGGATCGTTCATGGTGTGATCATTGATATTGACGGCATGGTAGAGCCCGCTCGTGCTCAGGCCGTCTCATTGCCTCAAACGACAGTATCAAATCTCAATGGAATTGTGATACGGGTCGGCCGTTTGCCAGTGTCAGGCAGTACCGATGAAATTGTTGTTCATGAAGCTTTTGCTGAAGCGCACAACTTCACGCCTGGAGATGCATTCTGGGCCAACATGAATGGGCGCCGCCGTATGCTCAGAATTGTTGGCATCGCATTGTCACCTGAACATATCTATGTGCTCGGTCCGGGTGATCTGGTGCCCGACAATCGTCGCTTTGGCATATTCTGGATGAACCATAGCGCCCTGGAAGCAATCTATGATCTTAAGGGGGGATTCAACGATGTATCGCTTACGCTGTCACGAGACGGACGGGTGCAGGAAGTCATTGCTGAAGTTGATCGGTTGATCGACCCATACGGTGGCATTGGAGCGATAGGACGTGAAGATCAATTGTCTTACGCTTTTTTGAAGAGCGAAATGGATCAGCAAGAAACAATGGCAAAAGTATTCCCTCCAATCTTTCTTGCCGTCGCTGCATTTTTATTGAATCTGGTTATTGCCCGTTTGGTTGAAACAGAGCGCCAGCAAATAGGCCTGTTAAAAGCCTTCGGTTACAGTGATTTTGAAGTTGGGGCTCATTACTTCAAATTTGTCGCTGTTATAACCGCCATCGGTATCATTATCGGCTGGGCAGGCGGTGCCTGGCTGGGGCGGGGCATGACCGAAATGTATGCTGAACTTTTCCGCTTCCCATTTCTATATTATCTTATCGAGCCAAAAGTATTTATTTATGGTGCAGTTGTCAGCATTTTTGCCGCAAGTCTCGGCACTTTTACGGCAGTTCGCCGCATTGTAAAACTTGCACCTGCCGTTGCTATGGTGCCGCCGCCGCCGACAACCTATAAGGTTAATGCCCTGGAGCGCACGGGATTCGGTAGAACCATGTCACAGCCAGCCCGCATGATCGTGCGCCATATAATTCGCTGGCCGATGCGCTCAGCGCTTACAGTGATAGGAATTTCTTTTTCCGGCGCGTTGCTGGTGGTGACCCTGTTCTTTTTAAACGCTCTCGACGAAATGACTGAAATCTTTTATTTCGACAGAGAGCGACAAGATATTGTTATCACCTTAACCGATATTCACTCTGACACGGCAGTTAAAGAAGCAACATATCTACCATCTGTCATGCGTGCAGAAGGTATGCGCCATGTGCCTGTTCGCCTTACATCGGGAACGAGGTCAGAGCGCACGGTAATCGCAGGAATAGACCCAGAAAATAATCTGAGTCGATTGCTGGATATTAATCATAAAAAAATAGACGTGCCTGAGCAGGGGCTGATGGTATCCGACAAGCTTGCCGATATGCTTGGTGCCACATTGGGTGACATGGTTCGCATTGATGTTTTGGAAGGTCGTCGGCCTATTGTCACTGTACCTATAACCAAAATCAGTCGGCAGTATGTGGGAATTGGCGCATATATGACCCGCAGCGCGCTTAATAAATTGCTCAAGGAAGGCCCGGTTATATCCAGCATTTATCTTCAGGTTGACAGCGCGCGGGAAGCGGAGCTTTTTACCGCATTAAAGAAAGTACCTGCGCTTGTTGGTTTGATGATCAAACGGGTTTCACTCGAATCGTTTTATACCACTGTCCGCGAGTACATGGACACCATGATCATTGTCTATATCGGTTTCGCATCGGTGATTGCCATCGGTGTTATATACAACGCTGCGCGTATTTCTCTTTCAGAACGGGGGCGTGAGTTGGCGAGTCTGCGGGTTCTTGGTTTCACCCGGCAGGAAGTTGCTTTCATTCTGGCCGGAGAGTTAGCGGTCCTTACATGGCTAGCCTTACCTCTCAGTGGTTTCTTCGGTTATCATTTGGGATCACTCATGGTGGATATGTTTGATACTGAACTCTTCCGCTTGCCGTTCATCATTTACCCTTCAACCTATGGCTATGCAGCCCTTGTTGTCCTGGTCGCCGCTGCGGGCTCAGCGTGGGTTGTTGTTCGGCGGGTCTCAAATCTTGATCTTGTCGCTGTTTTAAAAACCCGGGAGTAGATACATGCTTGCCAAAATTCAAAGATCGATGGTCCCAATAATTGCTGTCTTGTTGCTCGCAGCAGGGCTCGGCTATGCATTTTGGCCGCATCCGGTTGCCGTTGATCTCAGCTATGTTGAACGTAGGGCTATGAATGTAACGATTGATGATGAGGGCGAAACCAGAGTTAAGGAAGATTATTTTGTGTCTGCGCCGTTGCCGGGACGGGTACTCAGGTTTGCCGGGGATGTTGGGGACGTTGTCATTGCGGGAAAGACACCAATTGCCACAATACAGCCTACTGAGCCTGTGTTTTTGGACACCCGGACCCGCAGTGAGTTAGAAGCCATGGTAAAAGTCGCGGAAGCGGCAATTGCGCAAAGCAAAGCAGAATACGAGCGATTACTGGCTCTCCGTGATTTTGCTCATACCGAGTATGAACGTGCTGTCGCGTTAGCAGAAAGCGACACAATTTCTGAAAGCAGGCTTGATCGGGCCTTAATGGAATTGCGTAATCAGGTCGCGGCGGTTGAGACGGCTCTGGCTAACCGGTATGCACGTGAGTTCGAACTGGAACGAGCGCGTGCCGCTTTGCTAAGCCCAGGCGAGCGTCTTGCAACGACAGCAGACAATTGTTGCTTCACTGTTACGTCACCGGTTAATGGGCGCATTCTCAAAATTCTGCAAGAAAGCGAAACTATTGTTGCCGCAGGCGCGCCTCTGGTTGAAATTGGTGACCCTGAAGATATGGAAATTATCGCTGACCTACTTTCAACCGATGCAGTTCAGGTGTCAGGAGGAGACAATGTAATCATTACGAATTGGGGCGGAGAAAAGGCCTTATCAG